>MQVI01000033.1 GCA_002002485.1 Pasteurellaceae bacterium 15-036681 | reverse complement strand
CCATTATTCTTGTACAGATATTAGAATGGGGGATAATTGTTATTATAGATATTTTCTGGCAAAATTTATTTTTTATTCTACCTATTTATTTTTTCATCATCCTAATCACAAATTATTTCTTATTAATTTACCAGGATAACAATAAAACAAATAAAGAGAAAGACACAAATAAAACTGAAAGATGTAAATATATTTCTGAAAAAACATTCCACGCCACATTAATTAGTATAGTAAATATAATATTTATATTACTATGTATATCTTTCTTAAATATTAGTGATACCATCGAGATTTCCATGAATGATTTTTGGGTTGTTTATGGAATAATTTTTGGAATTTCAATATTGAGCAATATATTTTATCTACAAACTAAAAGCATTAAATTTACATTAATTTTAGGTATATCATTGTATATTGTAACAGCAATTCAGCCTTTTATTCCTATAAAAGTTATAGAACCAATAATGGTAGGCTTAGGGGTTAGAGATAAAGAAATTGAGGCCTATTATATTAATAGTGATTTAAATGAAAAACTTAGAATAGGAACATATAACAATAGGAATATTTATTGTGGTAAAAGATTATGGAATATAGGAGAAACCCATATATTTGAGGAGCGAAATGAAAAACATAATTATAAAATAAATGCAACAAATATCGAAAAAATCCTTAATAAAAACAATACATGTAATAATAAACAATTCGATGGAGTATCATATGGTTAAAAATTTAATTATGATTATAGGTATAATATTATCTTCCTTTACCTTTGCAACAATCGAAACCCAACAATTCGATAATGCCAAGCAAGAATCAGACTATCGTGCCTTAATTCAAGAGCTACGTTGCCCGCAATGTCAAAACAACAATATTGCCGATTCTAATGCAACTATTGCCACAGATATGCGTAACAAAACCCTTGAGCTCTTAAAACAAGGTAAGAGTAAAAATGAAGTGGTGGATTATATGGTGGAGCGTTATGGTAACTTCGTCACCTACAACCCACCAATTACGCCTGCAACCGTATTGCTTTGGTTAATGCCAATTTTATTAATTGCTTTAGGCTTTATCATCTTGCTAAAACGTAAAAAGAAAACAGTGCAAGCGGTAAGTTCTGAACAAAAATTTGCAAATACGCTTAACCACCAAGAACAAGAGCGTCTTAACCAAATTCTCAACGACAAGGAATAATTATGAATTTTTGGATTGTTGTTATTGCAGTCACACTGATTATCTGTGTTATTGCTTTTTACCCTCTGATTAAAAAAGCCAATGTAGCTCAGGACACAAAACGCGATAAATTAAATAAAGCGTTCTATTTTGATCGACTCAAAGAAGTCGAAGCTGAAGCGCAAGAAGGTAAAATTGATGATCTAGAGCAAACCAAACGTGAATTGCAACAAAGCCTACTAGATGATATTCCTGAACAAGCTGAGCAATCACTTACTGAAAAAAAATCTTACGGCAAAACATGGTTCGCAACCTTAATTTTATTAGTGGGAGTGGCTAGCGTAGGCATCTATTCAAGTGTTGGTTCGTGGTTTAGTGGCTCAATGCTCGATATGAGTCATCAAAAGCTTGATTACTTCTATGAGCGTGTAAAAAATGAAGATTCCGCACCGCTTGATGAAGCTGAAATGAATCAATTTGCCATTGCATTACGTGTTGAGCTACAAAATAACCCTAAAGATGATAAATCATGGTTTATGCTAGGTCGTATCGGTATGGCATTAGATAACGGTCAGTTAGCATTAGATAGCTTCCAAAAAGCTGTCGACCTACAGCCAGACAATCTTCAATATAAAACGAATCTAGCTCAAATCTTAATGTTCTCAGCGGATCCGAAAGATAAGGAAAAAGGTGAAGAAGTCTTAAAACAGATTATTCGAGTAGATCACACCAATTTAGATGCGCTAGGTCTATTGGCATTCAATTTCTTCGAAAAAGAAGATTATAAAATGGCAGCCACCACTTGGGGGATGATGCTGAAAATTATGCCAGAAGACTCTCCTCGCCGTGCTATTATCGAACGCAGCATGCAATCGGCATTGGCATCAATGAAGGAAGAAGATAAAAAATAGGAAATCCTAATTGTAGCCAGACAATCTTCAATATAAAACGAATCTAGCTCAAATCTTAATGTTCTCAGCGGATCCGAAAGATAAGGAAAAAGGTGAAGAAGTCTTAAAACAGATTATTCGAGTAGATCACACCAATTTAGATGCGCTAGGTCTATTGGCATTCAATTTCTTCGAAAAAGAAGATTATAAAATGGCAGCCACCACTTGGGGGATGATGCTGAAAATTATGCCAGAAGACTCTCCTCGCCGTGCTATTATCGAACGCAGCATGCAATCGGCATTGGCATCAATGAAGGAAGAAGATAAAAAATAGGAAATCCTAATTGTAGGGGCGTATTGCATACGCCTGTGGGCGTGCACAGCACGCCTCTACAGATTCCATTAAAATATTTTTATATCTTAATACTTTCTTAATAATTGTTTGATTTAATAGCCACATCAAAACAAACGCCCCAAAACTTTGGAATCATATTTATGAAAACTTTCAAACTATTAGCTTTAACATCTCTATTGACTATCTCTTCTGTAGCTAGCGCAGGCTTTAACGATAACACTAACCAGAAAGGTGGTTTTGTTGGTACAAACCAAACAGCAAGTATCACAACGATTGCTCAAGCATTAAAAGCTGCTGATAACGCACAAGTTCAAATTACCGGTAAAATCCAACGCCAAGTAAAAGACGATGAATTTATCTTCCGCGATGAAACCGGTGAAATCTTAATCGATGTCGATGATGATGCTTGGCAAGGTCAAAATATCACTCAAAATGATACTATTACCATCTACGGTAAAGTAGATGAAGAGAGCTTCAAAGCGAATGAAATTGAAGTATATCGAGTTCAAAAACACTAATATTATTTGGTAGATAGCACGCTGAAAGGCGTGCTTTTTTGTATTATAGAAATACTAGCGCGAGCATCTCGCTCGTGCTTTATGTTAAAGATTGGCACGAGCGAGACGCTCGCGCCAGCAGATTTTATTTTGAGAATAATTTTATGCGTATTTTATTAATTGAAGATGATCCTCTTATCGGCGAAGGCTTAAACCTAGGTTTAGCAAAATCAGGTTTTAGTGTCGATTGGTTTAAAGATGGCAAAACAGGCCTAGATGCCCTTGCCTCTGCACCTTATGATGCTGTGGTGCTTGATCTCACTCTGCCAAAAATGGATGGTCTAGAAATTTTACAAACATGGCGTCGTAATAATCAAGGTGTGCCTGTTTTAATTTTAACTGCACGCGATACCCTTGATGAACGTATTGCAGGTTTACAACGTGGAGCAGATGACTATCTTTGTAAACCTTTTGCTCTCGCTGAAGTGGTTGCACGTCTACAAGCACTGATTCGTCGCAGTTATGGCAACACTAATCCAGTGATTGAACATGGCTTTGTGAAATTCGACCCTAACCAACGCAAAGCATTCTTAAAAGATCAAGAAGTGCCCCTCACTACCCGTGAATATAATTTACTTGAACTCTTTATGCACAATAAAGAGCGTGTGCTAACCCGAAGTGCTATTGAAGAAAAGCTTCATGCTTGGGATGATGAAGTGAGCAGCAATGCCCTTGAAGTACATATCTACAACCTCCGCCAAAAATTAGGTAAAACCTTTATTCGTACTGTACATGGTGTGGGCTATGCTCTAGGAAGTAATGATGAAGCTAATTAAAAATACCAGCTTGCGAATTCGCCTAATTATCGTACTTTCTTGTACCGCTTTAGCTATTTGGTTTGCTTCTACATCTGTTGCTTGGTTACAAGTTCGTAAAGATGTAAATGAAGTTTTTGATGCTCAACAGATCCTATTTGCTCAACGCCTTGCTTCATCTAATTTACGTAATATTTTGGTTGATCGCCGCCCTGAGCATCAATTTGGAGCCAAGCGTAAAGGTGGTTTTAGAAAAGTAGAATTTGATGATGATGCGCTTGGTTTTGCGATTTTCACTGATCGTGGTGATGTGATCTTAAGCGATGGTAAAACAGGAGACTTGTTCCCATTTACCCCAGCGGTTGGATTTAATGAAAGAGAATTAATTGGCGATGATGATAAGTGGCGCATATATTGGCTACCTGTTGCTGGGGGACGTTTATTTATCGCGGTAGGGCAAGAATTAGACTATCGAGAAGATCTTATCGAGAAAATGGTATTCAGCCAAATGTGGATTTGGTTTGCAAGCCTTCCCTTACTGTTAACGCTGATGATTTTCTTAATTAACCATGAGTTAAAAAGCCTAAAGCAGGTAAGTCAAAAGGTAGAACAACGTAAGCCAGAAGATACAGATCTCTTACCGACTTTGCATATTCCAAGTGAAATCTTACCGCTTGTAAACAACCTTAATCAATTCTTTGATAAAACATCTAATATGCTGATTCGTGAACGCCGATTCACCTCTGATGCCGCTCATGAGCTACGTAGCCCACTCGCAGCATTAAAAATTCAGACCGAACTCGCTCAACTAGCGGGTGATGATGTACAAATGCGCGAACGTGCTCTAACCAATCTGACTCAGGGTATTGATCGAGCTACTCAGCTTATTGAGCAATTACTCACTCTGTCACGTTTGGATAACCTAAAACAATTGGAAGGCGTTGAAGATATTTATTGGGATAAATTGATTCCATCCCTGATAGGAGAGCTCTATTTCCACGCTCAAAAACGGAATATTGAGATTAAATTTGAACATATTGCAACACCTCAGTTAAGCAAGGGACAGCCTCTACTACTCTCCCTGATGCTACGCAATTTGGTTGATAATGCGATTAAATATTGCCCCAAAGGCTCAATAATTCAAGTTGTACTTGAAGGAGATAAAATTATCGTTCAGGACAATGGTGGTGGTGTATCAGAGGAAGATTTAGCAAAACTAGGACAACGTTTCTACCGCCCTGCAGGTCAAAATGAAAAAGGCAGTGGCTTAGGACTTTCTATCGTCCACCGTATTGCCGAACTTCATCTCTATAAGTTGAAGTTAGAAAATAGTAAGCTGAATGATAAGCTTGGCTTAAAAGCGAATGTTTATCTGTAACAGCAGATAGTAAATAGACATTATAGAATACAAAAAATCCCCCTAGCCTGTCGGTTAGGGGGATTTGTTTATTTAGACGTTAGTATCTTACTCTTCGTCCATACCTGCGTTTAATAACGCTGCTAGGCTTTGAGTTGCTTCGTCAGCCACTAGGCTTTGCGTTTCAGCTTCGATTTCTTCTGCGCTTGCAAATGCTGATGCAGCTGCTACTTCTGCTTCGAATGAAACTGGTGCTTCAACAATACCTGCTGCGCGGTTTTTCGCGCGTTGTTGGTGGTATGCGAAACCTGTACCTGCTGGGATTAAACGACCTACGATTACGTTCTCTTTTAAGCCACGTAATTCGTCACGTTTACCTGCTACCGCTGCTTCCGTAAGAACACGTGTTGTTTCTTGGAACGATGCTGCAGAGATGAATGACTCTGTTGCAAGTGATGCTTTAGTAATACCCAGTAATTCACGTTCGAATTCAACTTCTGGTTTACCTTCCGCAACACGTTTACGGTTCACAATTTTCACGCGAGCTACTTCAACTTGTTCACCTTCAAGGAATTCAGAGTCGTAAGCTTTAGTAATTACGGCTTTACGTAACATCTGACGAACGATAACTTCGATGTGTTTATCGTTAATTTTTACCCCTTGTAAGCGGTAAACTTCTTGAACTTCATTCACGATATATTCAGTTACAGCGTGTACACCACGTAAGCGTAAGATATCGTGTGGCATTTCTGGACCATCAGAGATCACATCACCACGTTCAACCATCTCACCTTCGAACACGTTAAGTTGACGCCATTTAGGAATCATTTCTTCGTGTGCTTCGCCCTCTGCTGGTGTGATAACTAAGCGGCGTTTACCTTTAGTTTCTTTACCAAACGAGATGATACCTGAGATTTCAGCAAGGATTGCTGGCTCTTTCGGTTTACGTGCTTCGAATAAGTCTGCTACGCGTGGAAGACCACCGGTAATATCCTTAGTCGCTGTCGATTCTTGTGGAATACGCGCTAACGCTTCACCCACGCTAATCTCTGCACCATCGTTTAAGGTTACGATTGCTTTACCTGGTAAGAAGTATTGCGCTGCAACATCTGTACCTGCGATTAAAATATCGTTGCCTTGTGCGTCAACTAATTTTAAGCCTGGACGTAAGTCTTTACCTGCAGTTGTACGCTCACCCACATCTTGTACTGTTAAAGATGATAAACCGGTTAATTCATCCGTTTGACGTGTTACAGTTAAACCGTCCACGATATCGCTGAATTTAATGAAACCGCTCACCTCAGAGATGATAGGCATTGTATGTGGATCCCAGTTCGCTACTACTTCACCAGCATTCACTTCTTCGCCGTCGCCTTTCGCTAATACCGCACCGTATGGTACTTTATAGTTCTCTTTAGTACGACCAAATGCGTCAATAACAGTTAATTCAGTATTACGTGATGTTAATACTAATTTACCCTCTTTGTTCGTTACAAACTTAGCATTTGCTAATTTGATTGTACCCGCATTTTTCACTTGAACACTTGATTCTTTTGCTGCCGCAGATGCCGCACCACCGATATGGAACGTACGCATCGTTAACTGTGTACCCGGTTCACCGATTGATTGTGCCGCGATAACACCGATTGCTTCACCTTGGTTGATCAAGTGACCACGTGCTAGGTCACGACCGTAACATTTCGCACACACACCGAAGTCTGTATCACAAGTTACTACAGAACGTACTTTGATAGTATCAACTGAGTTCTCGTCGATCACATCACACCATTTCTCATCAATTAAGGTGTTACGTGGGATTAATACTTCTTCTGAACCTGGTTTTAATACATCTTCAGCTACTACACGACCTAATACTAATTCGCGTAATGGCACTTTCTCATCACCACCTTCGATTAATGGGGTCATCACAACACCTTCGTGTGTGCCACAGTCATCTTCGATGATTACTAAGTCTTGTGCAACGTCAACTAAACGACGTGTTAAGTAACCTGAGTTCGCTGTTTTTAATGCGGTATCCGCAAGACCTTTACGCGCACCGTGGGTTGAAATAAAGTACTGAAGAACGTTCAGACCTTCACGGAAGTTTGCGGTAATTGGTGTTTCGATGATCGAGCCATCTGGACGTGCCATAAGGCCACGCATACCTGCTAACTGACGAATCTGTGCCGCAGAACCACGAGCACCTGAGTCCGCCATCATAAAGATGCTGTTGAATGATGCTTGTTTCTCTGGGTTACCTTCACGGTTGATAACTTCTTCCGTAGAAAGGTTTTCCATCATCACTTTCGCAACGCGTTCGTTAGCTGCAGCCCAAATATCGATTACTTTATTGTAACGCTCACCTGCGGTTACTAAACCAGAGTTGAACTGTTCTTGGATCTCTGCAACTTCTTCTTCTGCTGCTGAAATGATATCGTATTTCTGTTGTGGAATTACCATATCATCAATACCAACAGATGCACCTGAACGTGCCGCATAAGCGAAACCGGTGTACATAATCTGGTCAGCGAATACTACCGCTTCTTTTAAACCTAAACGACGGTAGCTCTCGTTGATTAATTTCGAGATCGCTTTTTTACCTAATGTTTGGTTGAATAAAGAGAACGGCATACCTTTCGGTGAAATCATCCATAAGATTGAACGACCGATAGTCGTTTCAACTAGGTTAGTCACTTCATCGAATTCGCCCGCTTCATTTTTAACAAATTCTGTTACACGTACTTTTACACGAGAGTGTAATTCTGCTTGACCTGTACGGTATGCTTTTTCAGCTTCGCGCGGGTCAAGGAAGTACATGCCTTCACCTTTACCGTTCACTTTTTCACGAGTCATATAGTAAAGACCTAATACAACGTCTTGTGAAGGAACGATAATTGGCTCACCATTCGCAGGTGATAATACGTTATTGGTTGACATCATTAACGCACGCGCTTCTAATTGTGCTTCTAACGTTAATGGAACGTGTACCGCCATTTGGTCACCATCGAAGTCCGCGTTGAACGCCGCACAAACAAGTGGGTGTAACTGGATAGCTTTACCTTCAATTAGTAACGGTTCAAATGCCTGAATACCTAAACGGTGAAGTGTTGGCGCACGGTTCAGAAGAATCGGGTGTTCACGAATAACTTCTGCAAGGATATCCCATACGATTGGATCTTCACGCTCTACCATTTTCTTCGCAGCTTTGATAGTTGATGCAATGCCACGAGCTTCTAATTTTGAGTAGATAAATGGACGGAATAATTCCAATGCCATTTTCTTCGGTAAACCACATTGGTGAAGACGTAAGTATGGACCTACGGTGATTACAGAACGGCCTGAGTAGTCTACACGTTTACCTAATAAGTTCTGACGGAAACGACCTTGTTTACCCTTGATCATATCTGCAAGAGATTTTAATGGACGTTTGTTAGAACCTGTAATTGCACGACCGCGACGACCATTATCTAATAACGCGTCCACAGACTCTTGTAACATACGTTTTTCGTTACGTACGATGATGTCTGGTGCAACTAAATCTAATAAGCGTTTTAAACGGTTATTACGGTTGATTACACGGCGGTATAAATCGTTCAGATCTGAAGTCGCAAAACGACCACCATCAAGTGGTACTAATGGACGTAAATCTGGTGGAAGAACGGGTAATACAGTCATTACCATCCACTCTGGTTTGTTACCAGATTGAACGAATGCTTCTAATAATTTTAAGCGTTTCGTAATTTTTTTACGTTTAGTCTCTGAGTTAGTTTCTTGTAACTCTTCACGTAACATTTCGCATTGGTGATCTAAATCTAAGTCTTTAAGCAATGCTTGGATACCTTCTGCACCCATTTTCGCTTCAAACTCGTCACTCCAACGCTCTTCCGCATCCCAGTACTGCTCTTCAGTTAATAATTGACCTTTTTCAAGATCAGTCATACCTGGTTCTGTTACTACGTATGATTCGAAGTAAAGTACACGTTCGATATCACGTAATGGCATATCTAAGATTAAACCGATACGGGACGGTAATGATTTTAAGAACCAAATGTGTGCTACTGGACACGCAAGTTCGATATGACCCATACGGTCACGACGTACTTTAGTTTGTGTTACTTCAACGCCACATTTTTCGCAGATTACACCACGGTGTTTTAAGCGTTTGTACTTACCACAAAGACATTCGTAGTCTTTTACTGGTCCGAAGATACGCGCACAGAAAAGACCGTCACGCTCTGGTTTAAAGGTACGGTAGTTGATCGTTTCTGGTTTTTTAACCTCACCGAAAGACCAAGAACGGATCTTGTCTGGTGATGCTAAACCGATTTTAATTACATCGAAATCATCGCTTGATTTTGATTGTGCTTTTAAAAACTTAACTAAGTCTTTCACTTTTTGCCCCTGATTTGAGGTTTTTGTTCTTGAAGTGGTTACCGATAAATAACCACTCCAAATGAAAATCTTTGGTTGCGTACAAGCGGTCAGTTTTTGCAAACTTTTTGCGAAATTAGACCGGTTGTTGCGTTTCATCTCTCTAGTTCCCCTCTTTAGCAAAGAGGGGTTAGGGGAGATTTGGCAGTAGAAAGAGCGAAGTGAGAGAGTAATAAGCCCTCTTTTCTCTTCTTCCCAATTCCGAATTAACTATTTTCTTCGTAATTCACTTCTGTCAAATCTCCCCCTGCCCCTCTTTTCTAAAGAGGGGAGTTTATTCTAGGGAAAATTAACGATTACGCCTCGTCCAACTCCATATCGATACCTAATGCACGAATCTCTTTCGTAATAACGTTAAATGATTCTGGCATACCTGGTTCCATATAGTGAGTACCATCAACGATGTTTTTATACATCTTCGTACGGCCGTTCACGTCATCAGACTTAACTGTAAGCATTTCTTGTAGGGTGTAAGCAGCACCGTATGCTTCTAACGCCCATACCTCCATCTCACCGAAACGCTGACCACCGAACTGTGCTTTACCACCAAGTGGTTGTTGGGTAACAAGACTATAAGAACCTGTTGAACGCGCGTGCATTTTGTCATCAACTAAGTGGTTCAATTTGAGCATATACATGTAACCAACTGTTACTGGACGCTCGAATTTCTCACCTGTGCGACCATCGTATAAGGTAATTTGACCTGAAGTTGGTAAACCACCAAGCTCTAATAAGCCTTTGATTTCGCTTTCGTGCGCACCATCAAATACAGGTGTCGCAAGCGGTAAACCTTTACGTAAGTTTTGTGCTAAACGCATTACTTCTTCATCAGTAAAGGTTGCTAAATCTACGCTTTGCGCGCCGTGACCTAAGTCGTAGGCTTTTTGGATATATTCACGCAATTTCGCGATAGATTGTTGTTGTTTGATCATTTGGTTGATCTGATCACCGATTCCGCGTGCTGCTAAACCTAAGTGAGTTTCTAAGATCTGACCGATGTTCATACGCGAAGGAACACCTAACGGGTTCAATACGATTTCAACTGGCTGACCGTTTTCATCGTATGGCATATCTTCTACTGGGTTGATCTTCGAGATAACACCTTTGTTACCGTGACGACCCGCCATTTTATCACCCGGTTGGATTTGACGTTTAACCGCAAGATATACTTTAACCACTTTTAATACGCCTGGTGCTAAATCGTCCCCTTGAATGATCTTGTTACGTTTGATCTCAAGTTTACGTTCGAACTCTTTGCGTAATTCTTCGTGCTGTTCAGCTAATTGCTCTAATTGGTTTTGTTTCGCTTCGTTATCTAAGGTTTGTTCTAACCATTTTTCACGAGCTACTGAATCTAAAGTTGCTTCAGAAACGCCACCATCAATTAATAAGTTACGAACACGTGTGAATAAGCCAGCTTCTAAGATTTCTAACTCTTCTGCTAAGTCTTTCTTCGCATCACGAAGTTGCATCTCTTCGATTTCTTTCGCACGTTTATCTTTCTCTACACCATCACGGGTAAATACTTGAACGTCGATAACTGTACCTGAAGTACCGTTTGGAACACGTAATGATGAATCTTTAACATCAGAGGCTTTCTCACCGAAGATAGCACGTAATAATTTCTCTTCTGGGGTTAATTGAGTTTCACCTTTAGGTGTTACTTTACCCACTAAGATGTCGCCACCTTTCACTTCAGCACCGATATATACGATACCTGATTCATCAAGTTTGCTTAACGCTGATTCACCTACATTTGGAATATCCGCAGTGATTTCTTCTGCACCAAGTTTAGTATCACGCGCTACACAAGATAACTCTTGAATGTGAATTGTTGTGAAACGATCTTCTTGTACTACACGCTCAGAAACTAACATTGAGTCTTCGAAGTTATAACCATTCCAAGGCATGAACGCCACGCGAATGTTTTGACCTAATGCTAATTCACCTAAGTCTGTTGAAGGACCATCAGCTAAGATTTCACCACGACCTACTGGCTCACCTAATTTCACACAAGGAATTTGGTTGATACAAGTATTTTGGTTTGAACGGGTGTATTTGATTAAGTTATAGATATCAATACCCGCTTCACCTGCGATAGTTTCATCTTCGTTTACTTTAACGACGATACGAGATGCATCAACGTACTGAACTGTACCACCACGTTTTGCAACAACCGCTACACCTGAGTCAAGTGCGATTGGTTTTTCCATGCCCGTACCCACTAATGGTTTATCCGCACGTAATGTAGGAACTGCCTGACGTTGCATGTTCGCACCCATTAACGCACGGTTCGCATCGTCGTGCTCTAAGAATGGGATTAACGCTGCCGCTACAGATACTACTTGTTGCGTTGAGATATCCATATAGTCAATCTCTTCTGGTTTGTATAAACCAGACTCACCGTGTTTACGACAAGTTACATAAGTATCAGTGAAGTTAAAGTTTTCATCTAAGTTCGAGTTCGCCTGCGCGATGATCACATGACCTTCTTCAATCGCAGATAAGTATTCGATCTCTTCGGTTACTTGACCATTTACTACTTTACGGAAAGGCGTTTCTAAGAAACCGTAGTTGTTAGTACGCGCATATACAGAAAGTGAGTTGATCAAACCGATGTTTGGACCCTCTGGGGTTTCGATTGGACATAAACGACCATAGTGGGTTACGTGTACATCTCGAACCTCGAAGCCCGCACGTTCACGAGTTAAACCACCCGGACCTAATGCAGAAATACGACGTTTGTGCGTTACTTCTGAAAGCGGGTTGTTTTGGTCCATAAATTGCGAAAGTTGTGAAGAACCAAAGAACTCTTTCACTGCCGCTGAAATTGGCTTCGCATTGATTAAATCTTGTGGTGTTACGCCGTCTAAGTCGCCTAATGAAAGACGTTCACGAACTGCACGCTCAACACGCACTAAACCGATACGGAATTGGTTTTCTGCCATTTCGCCCACTGAACGAATACGACGGTTACCTAAGTGGTCGATATCATCTACTTCGCCACGGCCGTTACGGATTTCAATTAATTTTTTCATTACGCCGATGATGTCATCGTTGCTTAAAATACCTGTGCCTACGCCTTCAGGGATCTCTAACGAACGGTTGAACTTCATACGACCTACCGCAGAAAGATCATAACGGTCTGTTGAGAAGAACATATTGTCGAATAAGCCTTCTGCCGCTTCTTTCGTTGGTGGCTCGCCTGGACGCATCATACGGTAGATCTCAACTAACGCACTTAAACGGTCGTAAGTTGGGTCAATACGTAATGTTTCAGAGATATAAGCACCGTGATCTAAATCGTTAGTGAATAACACTTCGATTTCTGAGTAACCCGCTTGCGCTAATGCTGCTAAGTTCTCTAAGCTGATCTCAGTATTTGACGGGATAACAATCTCGCCAGTTTCTAAATCGATATAGTCTTTTGCTGTTACACGACCAACAATGTACTCAGTTGGTACAACGATTTGTGTTACACCATCTTTTTCTAACGCACGAATATGACGAGCTGTGATACGGCGACCACTTTCTACGTATACTTTACCGTCTGCTTCGATATCGAATGCAGCCGTTTCACCACGTAAACGCTCTGGCACTAAGGTCATTAATAATTGATTGTTTTGAATGTTGAAAACAATCTTATCGAAGAACATATTTAAGATTTCTTCGGTTGTGTAACCTAATGCACGTAAGATGATTGTTGCTGGAAGTTTACGACGACGGTCAATACGTGCGTAAAGGTTGTCTTTCGGGTCGAACTCGAAGTCTAACCAAGAGCCACGGTAAGGAATGATACGTGCGTTATAAAGTACTTTACCTGATGCGTGTGTTTTACCTTTATCAGAATCGAAGAACACACCTGGACTACGGTGTAATTGCGAAACGATTACACGCTCAGTACCGTTGATAACGAATGTACCGTTGTCGGTCATTAATGGGATTTCGCCCATATACACGTTTTGTTCTTTAATGTCTTTAACTGTGCCAGCTGCTGCTTCACGGTCGTAGCTCACTAAACGTAATTTAACGCGTAATGGTGCTGCAAAGGTTGTACCACGAATTTGGCATTCACGAACATCAAAAACAGGTTCGCCAAGTTCGTAAGAAACGTATTGTAATTCAGTTGCCCCATTGTTACTTACAATCGGGAATACAGAACGGAATGCCGCTTCTAAACCTTGTTGTCCTTCAGGATCTCTTTGGATAAATTTATCGAAAGAATCAAGCTGAATTGTTAATAGATAAGGTACGTTAAGAACTTGTGGACGTTTACCAAAGCTCTTACGAATACGCTTTTTCTCGGAATATGAGTATGCCATTGCTAGATAGCCTCTGATTTCTTTATTTGGTTGAGTTTTCACAATCCGCCCAGTGCCATAGACAGGCAGGCAGGAAGTGGCATTATAAAAATAATTACGGGGTGTCGTTTTCTAATTGAAAGAACAGGGGTCAAAAATCACTACCGCACTGGTTCAATTAGGAAGAAGTGGTGAGCGTTACTTCAGCTCGGGATTTATAATCGTTTAATTGTAGGGGCGTATTGCATACGCCCGCGGGCGTGCGCAGCACGCCCCTACAGTTATAAATCAATAACTTAGATAAATTAAAACGACCAAATTTACCTAATTTTATTAAAGCAACAAAAGGCCAGACGAAAATCATCTAGCCAATATGCAAAAATTCGGACTGAGAATTATACGAAAAATAGGGGTTAGGGTCAATCAGTTTGGGGAAAATTTACGCAAGGGATTTGGGGTGAAATAGAGGGATAATGATGCAATTTGATAGCGGACGCGGGCACCGTGTCCCTGCTATGAGCATTATTCAAAGAATAAATGTAGGGACACGTTGCGCGTGTCCGCAAAAAAGAATTATTTTTTATCCTTTTCCATCGCCATTATCAGATATGAAATAACTGTCATTCGTCCAACTTCGTTTAGAATAGTACCCTCAGTAACTCCCTCTTCCACACTTATATCGCGCTGGAAGAAAATATCACCATCATCCTCAATAAATGCTGTAATATATCGCTTACTTAGATTCCAATCATTGACTTGCCTTAATGACCATTGTTCCGGAAAGTAAGTGCTTATTCTAAGACTACCATTCTCATGGGAATTATCAATAAGCAGCGCCTTGATCATATTATCGAAACTAACTTTTATAAGACCCGATTTTAAAATCTTTGTATTTGGAAATTCCTTTTTAAGAATTTGCACCAACTCATCATCAGTAAATTTAGTATAAACCTTCATCATCTGGCTTTCAGCATAAGCCGTTGCTGGTGTTACAACTGCTGTTGTTGCTAATCCTAAAGACAATGCCAGTGATGTGGCGTAAAAGCCTGATTTTAAATACTTAAACATTTTCATAAGCTCCTTTTCTTTTAATCAATTCACCATCTACAGATTCATAAATCTTTTTAATTTTAAAATTTTTCGAATAAATCTGATAACGATCAGATTTTCTGATTTTTTCTTCAATCGCTAAAGGAACATCTTCAATACTTTCTACATCAACGTCATTAACTAAATGAGCTGACGCATCACTATTTTTAAGATAGCCTTTTTCAGTTTCATCAAAAACAACTAAAAAACGAGCCATAATTTTCTCCTAATTAAAATGAACAACGAATGATTATACATTGTTTTTTTTTTGCGCAATTTAGTAGAATAAATAACGAAAGTTCGATAGGGATCAAGCGGTAGGATTATCAAAACATTTTGCAAATCCACCCCGCTGATTAACAACCAACCTCTAAATTTCGGAAACTGTATAAGAGGGGGAATATTTTATTGAAGTGAAATATTAGAAAGGATGTAGGAATTATTCCACCTAGCACGAGCCGTGCTAGGTTACTTATCTCAGTCGCTTTGCGACTGTTTACGAGCGACAAAGTCGCTTAGATATGTAAGCCCATACGGCTCGTATGGGGTTACGCATGGTGCCGTTGCTTTGCAACGGTTTGATTTGTAACCAATCCCAAAGGGATTACACTATGCTTAACCTAGTACGTCAGTGCTAGGTAAACCACATAATTCAACTCGTATGGGTAATATAAGGTTAAACAAGGATCCATAAACCCCTTGAAAAATAGCACAATAACCGCTATTATCTATGCAATTCTTACGGCGACCCAATGAAATTGATCGTAAGGCAGCTTGGCAACAAGTAGAACGCGATGTTCTGGTGAGTGTTTTTGGGATAAGAGAAAAGCACCGTTTTGGTGCTTTTTTCGTTTAACGCTTATGGCATTGAATTTCTTGTTTTAAATATACTTTCTGGCACAAAATCAAAAACCGAATAACACCACTATATTGCAACTCTTTCCCTTCATCAAAAATATAAGCGCTTTCCACACGTAAATTTAAATCAACATTATTTTGTTTATTATTTCGCCTTACTTCAAAAAAGATATTGTAATCTTTCTGCTATAAAGACACTTTTACAACATAGGCAAAATTTCGTCTTGCTGATGTTTGATAGACATTCACTTTTTCATTGAACATTGAGCGAATAATTTCAGGTAAATGCTTAGATAACTCATAACGTTCTCGCGAAAATTTTCTTGCTGAATTACGACTATACTCATCACTTCGCTCTGTGAAACAGTGATCTGAGAATAGTATCCTAACAAGTAGCTCTTTATTCACTTTTTCACCGAAAAATGAAATATCTATCGGTGCTAAATGGGACAAATCATATTGTCTATTTTCACTGTTATCCATAACCGTCCTCTTTAATTTTAATTATTCTGATAGAGGAAATTGTATATTATTACAGTTACTTTAGCAAAACCCAAAATCGAACGGACACGGGCACCGTGTCCCTACCGATGAGCATTATTCGGAGAATGGACGTAGGGGCGACCCGACGTGGTCGCCCATTTTTAACCAATTAATAAAACTAGGTTTTTCGGGCGGGTACGCTGACCCGCCCCTACCGACGTTAAATAAATTCGAAGTTTGTCAGCAGTCTGAGGAGCGTGCTGGGTTACTTATCTCAGTCGCTTTGCGACTGTTTACGAGCGACAAAGTCGCTCAGCTATGTAACCCCATACGGCTCGTATGGGGTGGAGTTAGACTTAAACAAGCGGTAAGATTTAAGAAAAATTTTGCAAATCCAAAATCGAATGGACACAGTGCCCACTAGAAAAACAAAAACCCCCAGTATTGCTACTGAGGGTTTTATTATTTAGAAAGTTGATTAAGCAACGATTGCTTTTTCAACTACACGAACTAAAGTGTGTGATTTAGTTTTTGAAAGTGGACGACATTCTGCCACTTCTACTACATCACCTAATTTAGCTTCGTTGTTTTCATCGTGTACGTGTAATTTAGTTGTACGACGGATAAACTTACCATAGATTGGGTGTTTAACTGTACGTTCAATTGCAACAACAAATGATTTGTCCATTTTGTCGCTGATTACTTTACCTTGTACTGTACGAATTTTATCAGTCATTACTCACCCGCCTTTTCGGTTAATACAGTTTTAACTTGTGCAATGCTACGACGCACTTGTTTTAACTGGTGGGTTTGTTGAAGCTGACCGGTGGCTGCTTGCATACGCAATTTGAATTGTTCACCTAAAAGGTTCACTAACTCACCATTCAGCTCTTCAACACTTTTGTTACGTAGTTCTTGAGCTTTCATTACATCACCGTCTTAGTTACAAATGTGGTTTTGAACGGAAGTTTCGCTGCCGCTAACGCAAATGCGTGACGCGCGATTTCTTCAGATACACCATCCATTTCATAGAGAACTTTACCCGGTTGGACTAAGGCTACCCAGTACTCAACGTTACCTTTACCTTTACCCATACGGACTTCTAATGGTTTTTCAGTGATTGGTTTGTCTGGGAACACACGGATCCAGATTTTACCTTGACGTTTTACCGCACGAGTCATCGCACGACGTGCTGCTTCGATTTGACGAGCAGTTAAACGACCACGGCCAACTGATTTTAAGCCGAATGTACCGAAGCTCACTTCAGTACCGCCCGCGATACCACGGTTACGGCCTTTGTGTACTTTACGGAATTTTGTACGTTTTGGTTGTAACATTCAGTGATTCTCCTTATTTACGACCTTTGCGAGCAGGCTTTTTAGGCTGTGCTGCTGGTTCTTTTTCAGATTCGATCACTGCAGCCATACCACCGAGGATTTCACCTTTGAAGATCCACACTTTGATACCGATTACACCGTATGTAGTGTGAGCTTCTGCAGTGTTATAATCGATGTCCGCACGAAGTGTATGTAGAGGTACACGACCTTCACGATACCACTCTGAACGTGCGATTTCTGCACCACCTAAACGACCGCTAACTTCAACTTTGATACCTTTAGCACCTAAACGCATTGCGTTTTGTACTGCACGTTTCATTGCGCGACGGAACATTACACGACGCTCAAGTTGAGAAGCGATGCTATCTGCTACTAATTTAGCATCTAGCTCTGGTTTTTTCACTTCAGCAATGTTGATTTGCGCAGGAACGCCAGCAATTTGAGATACTGCGTTGCGTAATTTTTCAACATCTTCGCCTTTTTTACCGATAACGATACCAGGACGAGCTGTGTGGATAGTTACACGAATGCTTTTTGCAGGACGTTCAATAGTGATACGTGATACTGAAGCGTTCGCTAACTCTTTGTTTAAAAATTTACGTACTTTGAAGTCGCCGTCTAAGTTATCAGCGAAATCTTGTGTATTCGCGAACCAAGTAGAGTTCCAAGGTTTAACAATACCAAGGCGAATACCATTAGGATGTACTTTCTGACCCATTTGTTATTCTCCTACCGATTAACGATCTGACACAACCACTGTGATGTGGCTTGTACGTTTTAAAATACGATCTGCACGACCTTTTGCACGTGGCATAACACGTTTCATGCTTGGACCTTCATCAACGAAGATTTTAGCAACTTTAAGATCGTCTACGTCTGCACCGTCATTGTGCTCTGCGTTCGCGATAGCTGATTCTAAAACTTTCTTAACTAAAGCAGCTGCTTTTTTGTTAGTGAAAGTTAAGATTTCTAATGCTTGCGCAACTTTTTTACCGCGAATTAAATCAGCAACTAAGCGAGCTTTTTGTGCAGAAGTACGAGCGTAACGATGTTTTGCAATAGTTTCCATCTTTTACCTCTTATCTCTTAGCTTTCTTATCTGCGGCGTGACCGCGGTATGTACGAGTCGGTGCAAATTCACCTAATTTATGACCGATCATTTCATCAGATACATAAACAGGAACATGCTGACGACCATTATGGACTGCGATGGTCAAACCAATCATTGATGGAATGATCATTGAACGACGGGACCAAGTTTTAATTGGTTTTTTATCCCCGCTTTCCACCGCCTTCTCTACCTTCTTCAACAAGTGCAGGTCAAGGAAAGGACCTTTCTTGAGGGAACGTGGCATTGGACTATCCTTTTTTTAATGAATAAAAATATTATTTGCCACGACGACGTACGATGAATTTATCAGTACGTTTGTTGTGACGAGTTTTCTTACCTTTGGTTTGAACGCCCCAAGGTGTAACTGGGTGTTTACCGAAGTTACGGCCTTCACCACCACCGTGTGGGTGGTCTACCGGGTTCATTGCAGTACCACGAACTGTTGGACGAATACCTCTCCAACGGTTTGCACCTGCTTTACCAAGTACGCGAAGCATATGCTCTGAGTTACCTACTTCACCGATAGTAGCAGAACACTCAGCTAATACTTTACGCATTTCGCCTGAGCGAAGACGTAAAGTTACATAGTTACCTTCACGTGCGATAATTTGCACATATGCACCAGCAGAACGAGCGATTTGACCGCCTTTGCCTGGTTTTAATTCAACGTTGTGTACAGTTGAACCAACTGGGATATTGCGCATTGGTAATGAGTTACCTACTTTAATCGGAGCTGTAGCACCTGCTTGAATCGTATCACCAGCAGATAAACCTTTTGGTGCTAAGATGTAGCGACGCTCACCATCTTTATAAAGTACTAATGCAATATTTGCAGAACGGTTTGGATCGTATTCTAAACGCTCAACAACACCTGGGATATCCAGTTTGTTACGTTTAAAGTCAATTAAACGGTAGTGTTGTTTGTGACCGCCACCGATGTGACGAGTAGTGATACGACCTAAGTTGTTGCGACCACCAGTTTTAGATTTAGTATCTAAAAGCGCTGCAAAAGGTTTACCTTTGTGAAGCTCTGTGTTTACAACTTTAACTACGTGACGACGACCAGCGGAGGTCGGCTTACATTTAACGATAGCCATAGTATTTTAATCCTCCGAATTACTCTGCTGCACCTTCAACGAAGTCAAGTGATTGACCTTCTTGAAGAGTTACATAAGCTTTTTTCCAGTCACTACGACGACCTGATTTTGCACCGTGACGTTTAGTTTTACCTTTAACAACCACTGTACGAACAGAATCAACTTTAACTTCGAAAAGCGCTTCTACTGCGTTTGCAATTTCAACTTTATTTGCATCTAAAGCTACTTTGAAAACGATAGTGTTGCCTTTCTCTGCGTTGTTTGTCGCTTTCTCAGAGATATGAGGTGCTTTAAGCACTTTTAGCAAACGTTCTTGTTGAATCATGCTAACATCTCCTCAATTTGTTTAACTGCATCTACAGTGATAACAACTTTATCGAATGCGATTAAGCTCACTGGATCGATACCTTGAACATCACGAACGTCTACTTTGTATAAGTTACGTGCTGCTAAGAATAGATTCTCATCAAGGCTTGCAGTAATGATAAGAGCGTCAGTTAACGCCATATCTTTTAATTTTTGTGCTAAAACTTTAGTTTTTGGTGCGTCGATTTCGAATTTCTCAACAACCACTAAACGGTCTTGACGAACTAATTCAGAAAGGATGCTTTTGATTGCACCACGGTACATTTTCTTGTTCACTTTTTGGCTGTGATCTTGTGGTTTAGCTGCGAAAGTTACACCACCAGAACGCCAGATTGGTGATTTGATATCACCTGAACGAGCACGACCTGTACCTTTTTGACGCCAAGGTTTTTTACCTGAACCAGACACTTCTGCACGAGTTTTTTGAGCGCGTGAACCTTGACGAGCACCTGCTGCGTATGCAACAACTACTTGGTGGATTAACGCTTCGTTGAACTCACGTCCGAAGGTAGTTTCAGAAACAGCTAGCGCGTTTGCGCCTACAACTTGTAATTCCATCTCTATCTCCTAGACTATGCTTTTACTGCTGGTTTAACGATAACGCTACTATTAGTTGCACCAGGTACAGAACCTTTAACTAATAATAAGTTACGCTCAGCATCTACACGAACAACTTCAAGTGATTGAACGGTTACACGCTCAGCACCTAAGTGTCCTGCCATTTTTTTACCTTTAAACACACGACCTGGAGTTTGGTTTTGACCAATAGAACCAAGTACACGGTGTGATAAAGAGTTACCGTGAGTTGCATCTTGAGTACGGAAGTTCCAACGTTTAACACCACCTTGGAAACCTTTACCTTTTGATGTACCAGTAACATCTACTTTTTTAACATCTGCGAAGATGTCTACGTTGATTTCTTGACCTAAAGTGAATTCTTCACCTTCAGTACGAAATTCCCATAAACCGCGACCAGCTTCAACACCTGCTTTAACGAAATGACCTGCTTCAGGCTTAGTTACACGACTTGCTTTTTTAGAGCCAGTAGTAACTTGAACTGCAGTATAGCCATCGTTTTCAAGAGTCTTAACTTGAGTAACACGGTTGGCTTCGATTTCGATTACGGTAACTGGTACTGAAACACCGTCTTCATTGAAGATACGGGTCATACCAACTTTACGACCGACTAAACCAATCATTGTAATAACCTCTTAATTAACCTAGGCTGATCTGCACGTCAACGCCGGCAGCCAAATCTAAACGCATTAATGCATCAACAGTTTTCTCTGTTGGCTCTACGATATCTACTAAACGTTTGTGTGTACGAATTTCGTATTGGTCACGTGCGTCTTTGTTCACGTGTGGAGAAATCAACACTGTGAAACGCTCTTTACGCGTTGGTAAAGGGATTGGACCACGAACTTGTGCACCAGTACGTTTAGCTGTTTCTACGATCTCCGCTGTAGATTGATCGATCAAACGATGATCAAATGCTTTTAAGCGGATACGGATTCTTTGGTTCTGCATTAGACCAGAGCTCCATTAATTTTAGCTAATAAAAAAACCGAACCACCGCTCAATAACATTAATTAAAGAGGGGGCACAGTCAGACCTTGTTATAGCTCCCAAATCGGGGGCATTTTACGTACTACCCTATCGGTAGTACCACTTGATAAATGATTACACCAAGCGACTTAATTTGAGCTTGCTACAGGAGCAAGCCTGTAAAGCGAGCGAATTATACTCACATTGCAAGTGTTTCGCAAGAGAATTTTCAATTTTATTTTCTAAAAACACAATAGCTATTTTTCATGAGAGCATCATGCTGAATTCACAAGCTAATTTTTTAATTTTTTTGTAATTTTTCGACGCACATCACAAAAATAATGAACATTTTATATTGAAGTCTACAGACAATTTAAGCAATGTAGTTTTGCATATTTAACAAACATTATCGAAGGAGCGCTTTTATGCCAACAATACGACAGCTTACCGCAGAACTTTATCAAAAATTACATCCTTTAGTCGGGGATGTCAGAGTCAAAACTTATTTTTCTTACGTTGGCATATTTAAAAATGAAGTCATGTTTGGATTATATAAAGAAAAGAAATTTTACCTGTACATTGCAGAACCGATATTACCTATTTTGGAGCATTACCCTGAGGTATATCTTTTAGAAGATAGTCAATCGGGAATACATTCAAGGCGTTATCACTATATCCCAGATAATCTCCTAGATAGCGAAAGCATTGCTCATCAATGGATTATCCAAGCAATTGAAGAACTCACTCAAATTAAGCAAAAACTACATAGCAAACCAAGAGCAATTCGTACTCTACCTAATATGAATCACAGAATAGAAAAATTACTGCGTAAACTAGGCATCAATACTGTAGAAGAATTAAATCAAAAAGGTGAAATTGCCATTTATATCGAAATGATTAAGAATGGAATTTCTATCGACAATAGTATGTTATTCAAACTATACGGAGCAATTAATCACCAACACCTCTGTATTATGAGTGAAAAAGAAAAACACAACCTCGTGTGTGAAGCCGAACTAGCACTGTATAAAGCAGGACTACCCAAGCGCTTTAATCAAGTATAATTTTTGCATAGTATGATCAATGTCACAAAATAGAGAAAAAGAATTAGCAATCCCATTTTTTCGATTTTCTTATACAAAATCGGATGCTACTATCGCATTATCATTTTTTAACTCTTTCAACAAAATTTAGGAGAAACCACAATGGAATTCCGTATTGAAAAAGACACCATGGGCGAAGTTCAAGTACCTGCACACCGTTATTGGGCAGCACAAACAGAGCGCTCTCGTAATAACTTTAAAATCGGTCCAGAAGGCTCAATGCCAGCAGAAATTATTGAAGCATTTGGTTACTTAAAAAAAGCAGCGGCTTATGCTAACCATGATCTAGGTGTATTACCTATTGAAAAACGCAACTTAATTGCACAAGCTTGTGATGAAATCCTTGCAAATCAGTTAGACGGTGAATTCCCATTAGTAATCTGGCAAACTGGTTCAGGTACACAATCAAATATGAACGTGAATGAAGTAGTTGCAAACCGTGCTCACGTATTGAATGGTGGTAAATTAGGTGAGAAATCAATCATTCACCCAAATGATGATGTAAATAAATCACAATCTTCAAATGATACTTACCCAACTGCGATGCATATTGCCGCATATAAAAAAGTCGTTGAACACACTCTTCCTTGTGTAAAACAGTTACAAAAAACCTTAGCGGCGAAAGCGGCTGCATTCCAAGATGTAGTAAAAATTGGTCGTACGCACTTAATGGATGCAACGCCATTAACATTAGGTCAAGAGTTCTCTGCTTATGCAGCTCAATTAGCATTTGGTATCAAAGCATTAGAAAATACACTTCCACACTTAGCAGAGTTAGCATTAGGTGGTACAGCGGTGGGTACTGGCTTAAATACACCAAAAGGTTATGATGTGAAAGTCGCAGAATACATTTCAAAATTCACTGGCTTACCGTTTGTCACCGCTCAAAATAAATTTGAAGCATTAGCAACTCACGATGCAATTGTTGAAACTCACGGTGCGTTAAAACAGTTAGCGGTTTCACTTTACAAAATTGCGAACGACGTACGTTTATTAGCTTCTGGCCCACGTTCTGGTATCGGTGAAATCTTAATTCCTGAAAATGAACCAGGTTCATCAATCATGCCAGGTAAAGTAAACCCTACTCAATGTGAAGCGATGACAATGGTTTGCGCACAAGTATTAGGTAATGATGTGACTATCTCATTTGCAGGCACACAAGGTCATTTCCAATTAAACGTATACAAACCAGTAATGGCGTTTAACTTCTTACAATCAGCACAACTATTAGGTGATGCATGTGTATCATTTGATGAACACTGTGCTATCGGCATTGAACCAAACTATCCACGCATTAAACAACAGTTAGAGCAATCATTAATGTTAGTCACTGCATTAAATACCCACATCGGTTACGAAAATGCAGCGAAAATTGCAAAAACTGCACATAAAAATGGTACAACCTTAAAAGAAGAAGCAATCAACTTAGGTTTAGTGACTGCTGAACAATTTGATGAATGGGTTCGTCCAGAAGATATGGTGGGTAGCTTAAAATAATAGGCTATTAAACCGAAACGCTTAATAATCTGCATCTCGAACGTTGGATTTTTTCTAGCGAGTTGAGGTGCAGATTTTTTATATCCCTTCATTCAAAGCAACATCTTGCCACCATAAAAGTTTGTGTAAAATACACAAAACACAAAACACAAAACACAAAACACAAAACACAAAACACAAAACACAAAACTGTAGTGGTAGACTAATTCTGCAGTCCTCAATAAGTGGTAAAATAACATCACAAATGAGGAAATATTATGAGAAGAACATTTAGCGCAGAATATAAAGCTGAAGCAGTAAAATTAGTGATTGAACGAGGATATTCAGTTTCTCAAGCTTGCCGAGAGTTAGGCGTGGGGGAAACAGCACTTCGTCGCTGGATAAGCCAAGTACAAGCGGAACAACAAGGTTATGTTCTGGCTGGTTCAAAGCCGATTAGTCCTGAACAACAACGAATCCGAGAACTTGAAAATCGCATTAAAGAGCTTGAGGAAGATAAAGAAATCTTAAAAAAGGCTACAGCGATTTTAATGTCACTCGAAAGCAAAAATACCAAGTCATCAAGACGTTAAAATCGCGAGGAATCAAGCGGTTATGTGAGCTATTTGCGGTCTCTGAAAGTGCTTACTACGCCCATTTGCGCAGTGCAAAAAAGCCAGCGAAACACACCGCTTTAGCTGTCGAAATCAAAGCAATTTTTGATGCAAGCCGAAATTCAGCTGGCAAGCGAACGATTCAATCGCATTTGAAAGAGAAAGGTATTTTTGTTGGGTTGTATTTAATTCGTAAGTTAATGAATAAACAAGGATTATTTAGCAAACAACCGCAAAAATGGCGCAATCACAGTAAAGGAACTAGTCAAATTTTTGAGAATATTCTCAGTCGAGAATTTACGCCAGATAGCCAAACAACGGTGCTATGTGGTGATACAACTTATATAAAAATCAATGGGATATGGTGCTATTTAGCTGTAGTCATTAATTTATTAAATCGTCAAGTCGTCGGTTGGAAACTAAGTCGCTATCACGATAGTGAACTGGTTAAAGATGCTCTGAATCATGCGATGCTGAATATCAAACGCACGGAGCGAATGTTGTTTCATTCAGACCAAGGTAGTATTTATGGCAGTGAAATATTCACTGATTGTGTGAAGAAACATAGGCTTATACAAAGTATGAGCCGTCGTGGTAACTGTTGGGACAATGCACCGATGGAACGTTGGTTCAGAAGTTTTAAATATGAATGGATGCTGAAAGGTGGTTACAGTGATTTTGAAAACGCTGTAAACGATGTGAGGGAATATGTTATGTACTATAACCATATTCGCCCACATAGTTACAATCAAGGTCTATCCCCGATTTTAGCAAAAACAACTTATCGGGGACTGTTAAATTAGTTGACCACTACAAACACAAAAATAAAGGCATAATAGACAAAATGGTTGCTAAAAATTGCGGTAAAGCCTTATATTACAAGCTTTACCGTGATTTTTTGAAAATGAACAAAAAACTTGCCCTTTCTGCCAAAAATCTAATATTCGCAAATATGGCGTTCGAAATAATATTCAACGCTATAAATGCAATCTTTGTAATAAGACTTTTACCCTTCAAAAGAAATTAGATCCTATTAAGATCTGGAATG
>MQVI01000032.1 GCA_002002485.1 Pasteurellaceae bacterium 15-036681 | reverse complement strand
ACATGAGACAGCCTCAAGCTTTCTATGTATTTGATTCAACTTAATATCTATTTTTGAATACGCCATTTATCCTCCAGGATACAACTGAGATTGACTCTGTAAAAATTATCATTTAACATAACACTATCTTAAAATTAATATAAGTAAGTTTCTAATAAATCTAAATGCACAAAGTACCTAGATAGATTTTTACAATTAACCCCAGCATTAGATTTAAAAAATGGAATTTGATAATATCCATATATATCATTATATCGAGCGACTTCTTTCTTTAAAAAATTATCATATAATATGGAAACTCTATGACCTAGATAATGCCCATTATCATATGTATATATACCTAAGTAAGGAAAAAAATTATTCACTGATAACAAACTTTCCTTACCATACACATCAGGATCATATTTACCTATATTTCCTAATAAAAATTCTTTATTCCCAGCACTATCTAAAATTGGGTAATAGACCCATTCACTTTCCTTTAATGAAAAAGAAACATTTGTGGCTTTCCGCCACTCTTCAGGTGAAAGTGTTACTTCTAGTTCTCTATTCTTCCACATCTCACACCTTATTGGCGTTGTTACATAAGCTAAAATCATATCCCAAAATGGAATTGCCAAAACAACCGCTAAAGCTAGCTTATTCAATGTTTTTCGCTTAAACATAATTAGTCCTTTTGTCGTTTACGAAATATATTCTTACTTTGCAGATCACGCCAATAGTAAAAACAAAATTTGACCTGCTAAAATTTTGCGCAGTCTATTCCTAAATCAATAAGAATTTTGTGATCTAGATCACATTTTTGAAATCCGAGAGCCAAGATTTACAAAGCTTAATCATTGCTATAAAAACAGACAATCACGGGCATACCAATGCAGGATTGGTGGTGGATTTGGAATGGTAAAATATATAATCTGATAAAAATAGAGAAGAGATAGTTTTATGAAAAGTAGCTTATTTGGCTGTTGTAAGATGAACTAAGTATGCAATGGACTTGAGCCTATGCCCAACAACTAGAACCCCATCTTGAATAAAATCTGCTGATTCCTGAGTTCCTCAATGAAGTACAAAATACTCTTTTGTCTGTTTATTCTGAACAATAGTCCCCGAATATCCACTTGATGTTTCGGATTGGTGTTTGATTATTGTGTATGTATTTACAAAATCTCTAGCTTGAGTTTCCGATAATTTAGATGTGTTCTTGCTAGTAAGTGAATCTATAATAGTATTATCATCTAATTTTTTATTAGATAAATCAGCATATACAACTGCAGCCAATAATGCAAAATTATTATTTTTCATATTCAACCAACCTTAAAAACTTAATTTAAATAGTTTTGTATAAAAATTCTATTTTTTGTAAAATCCTTTTCACTTTCACCACTACAATATACACCAGCATTACTATTAAAAAATGGAACTTGATAATATCCATATATATAATTATATTTTACAATAACCCTATCTAATTTATTATCATATAAGATAATAATATCATGTCCTAAGAACCCTTTCACATTTCTATGAATATAAATACCTAGGTTAGGATATTTACTATTCAAAGAAGACAACCAAAATTCGTTATTTTCAAACATCAAAGACTCTTTATAGAGTAGAGAGTTTTTATATATAAATAATTTCCTTTCCTTTTCCATTTCGTCATTATCACTAAATAATTTTGAGTAATATATCCATCTAGTATCTTTTAAAGATATTTGATCCCCTCCCCCCATTATTGACCATTCATCTTTTTTTAAAGATATATCAAGCCTTTTATTTTTCCACATATCACACCTTATTGGTGTTGTTACATAGGCTAAAATCATATCCCAAAATGGAATTGCCAGAACAACCGCTAAAGCTAGCTTATTCAATGTTTTTCGCTTAAACATAATTAGTCCTTTTGATTTAATCGCTATTTTTATTTTGCAAAGTTTTTCCAAAAAATGACCGCTATATACTAAAACTATCGTTCTTTAAAACTTTCATCAATCGTCGTTTGTAATGGGCTAAGTAAATAATCAATTACCCTACGTTCGCCTGTTTTAATTTCTGCGGAAATAGACATTCCTGCTATCAAAGAAATAGGATTGCCATCAATATTCAAATAATTTTGCTCCATTGAAATCGTTACAGGAAAAACTAACCCTAACTTTTCATCTTGTACAGCATCAAAACTTAAATATTTAACCTTACCATTTATATAACCATAACGAGTATAAGGAAATGCCTCCACCTTTATTGCAACATCTTGATCTTTTTTAATAAAGCCAATATCTTTATTAGACACCATTGCCTCAATTTCAAGTTGTTCACCTTGGGGGACTATTGTCATCAAAGGTTGGGCTGTTGTAACCACACCGCCAATAGTATATGTTTGAAGTTGCTGAATTGTGCCATCAACAGGAGAATAAATTTCACTAGATTCTTGTCGTTGTTGGAATTTATCAACCTCCAAGGCTAATTGCTCAACCTGTTCATTCGCTTTATGCAATTCACTTAATACATCTCTTTGAAATGAATATTCAAAAACTTTGAGTTCCTTATGAATTTGTTCTAATTGCTTATCTAACTCATTGAGTCTACTTTGTTGCATACTTCGTTCATTTTCTAGCTCAATGACTCTATTTTCTTGAGAAAAATACTCGTGCTTAGATGCATAAGTCTGTTTATATAAGCGGTAAATATCATTACGACGTTCAGTTTCATATTTCAACATTGCGGTTAATTTTTTAATCTCAATCTCCACAGTTTGTTTTTCCGCTTCTTTTTGTTGAATAGAAGCCTTAAATTTTTGCTTTTCGGCAAGCCAAGATTGATATTGGCTAATAACTAATCTCTGTTCTTTTTCAAATAAAGCATCATCACGGCTAAAATCCAAATATGCATTTTTAACCGCAAGTTTAGGTTCACTATTTTGCTCAATTGCACTAAATAACGCCTCTTGACGTAACAGATTAAGACTAGCAAGCTTTAAAGCTGATTTTGCTTGAGAAAGATCTGATTCAACCCCTAGAGTTGTTAATTCTAGTAAGAGTTCTCCCTTTTTAACGCTCTGACCATTGCGAATATAGGATTGCTTAACAATAGATGTTTCAATAGGTTGAATCACTTTACTTCTTCCACTTGGTAGAATCTTACCTGATGCCACTGCAACAATTTCAACTTTACCTAGATAAGCCCATAAAATAGCAATACCTAAGAAAATAACAATTAAACGTCCGATCCATTTAGGTAGTGCAGATACGGGGCTTTCAATTAATTCTAAATGCGCTGGTAAGAATTCATTTTCATCTTTGTTCCGATTCGGCACATCTAATGTCCGACGGATTTTCCAAATATCTTTAAACACACTAAGGTACCGCTTTATAAGTGAACATAATCCTGATAGGTATAACATTACTCTCTCCCCGATACTGATTGCAGTTGATATAGATGATAGTAAAGCCCTTTTATTTCTAATAAAGAGTGATGATTCCCTTGCTCAACAATCTTACCTTTATCCATGACTAAAATACGATTCGCATGACTGACTGTAGAAAGGCGATGAGCAATAATAATCACTGTACGATTGTGGCAAATATGTTGCATATTTTTCATAATTATATGCTCAGATTCATAATCTAATGCGCTTGTTGCCTCATCAAAAATCAGAATCCTTGGGTTATTTATCAATGCCCTAGCAATTGCAATACGTTGCTTTTGCCCACCAGATAAATTGGCGCCATTTTCCCCAACTATTGTGTCATACCCTTCAGGAAGATTTGCAATAAATTCATCAGCCCCCGCCAGCTTAGCAGCTTGTACAACTTTCTCTATTGAAATTGAAGGGCAAGTAAGGGCGATATTATCTCGAATAGATCGATTTAAAAGTACACTATCTTGTAAGACAACTCCAATCTGACGTCTTAACCAAGACGGATCTACTAGAGATATATCATTAGTATCGACTAAAATACTTCCTTCTGTTGGAATATAAAGCCGCTGAATCAATTTAGTTAACGTACTTTTTCCTGAACCTGAACGCCCGACAATGCCGATGATCTCACCTGCTTTGATATTGATTGAAATATCCCTTAATACTGATTTAGCATCTGGTCTATAGCTAAAACTTACATTATCAAATCTTATATTGCCTTTAATTTCTGGAGGTATTAACTTACTTTGTGGATTTTCTGTCGGTGAATTTAAGATATCTCCTAAACGGCTGACTGAAATACCCACCTGCTGAAAATCCTGCCATAGCTGCGCTAAACGAATAACTGGTGAAGCCACTTGGCTTGCGAGCATATTAAATGCAATAAGCTGTCCAATAGTTAAATCACTACCAATTACTAAATGTGCACCTAACCAAAGATTAACAACCATTACAGTTTTTTGGATTAACTGCACCCCATGTTGCCCAATCGTTGCAATTTGAGTTACCTTAAAACTAGCTTGAACATAACTTGAAAGTTGTTTATCCCAATGCTCTGTCATTTGAGGGGAAACAGCCATAGATTTAATCGTATTCATCGCTGTTACAGATTCAACAAGAAAAGACTGATTATCTGCATTACGTGCAAATTTTTCGTCTAATCTTCTACGTAAGATAGGGCTAATAAAGGCAGACCAAATTGCATAACAAGGGAGTGAAGCCAATACAACGAGCGTTAGCCATGTACTGTAATACCACATCACTGTGATAAAAATAAATGAGAATAGTAGATCAAGCACTGAGGTTAACGCCTGCCCAGTTAGAAAAGTTCTAATTTGCTCAAGCTCTCTCACTCTTGCGACCGTATCACCTACTCGACGATTTTCAAAATAGGCGATAGGAAGAGAAAGTAAATGACGAAAAAGTTTTGCCCCTAGTTCAACATCAATTCTGCTTGTTGTGTGGCTAAAGATGTAAGTTCGAATAGCGGATAAAATAATTTCGAAAAAGATAACTATACACAAAGCTATAGCAACAACATTTAATGTACTAAACCCTTGATGAACTAACACTTTATCCATAACGACTTGAAAAAATAGCGGTGTGATTAGCGCAAAAATTTGCAAAACTATGGAAACAAATAAAACTTCAAATAATATCCTCCGATATTTGATAATTGCCGGAATAAACCAAGTAAAATCAAAATGAGCTAACTTACCTAAAATAGAAGCTCTTGATGCAAATAGAATAATATCTCCCGAATAGCGTTGCTCAAATTCAATTTCAGACAAAACTACAGGCTGATTTACTTCCAAATCATAAATCAAATACTGCTTCGTTTGAGAATCAACTTTTGCCAAGATAAAATGTTCACCATCATTACGCCATACCAAAATAGGTAAATGTAAAAAAGTAAGACGAGATTTATCTTTCTTTATTGCCTTTGCTTTAAAGCCCAGATCTTTAGCAGCTAATAGCAATTGAGACTTCGTTAATTTATCTTCTCTGCAAAATTTATACCTAAGCTGTTCAACATTAATGGGAATATTATGTAATTGAGCAAATATTTCTAACCCTACAAGTGCAAAATCTTGGTTTTTCATGATTCGACCTTCACAACTAATCTAAAATATAATTCGTACAGTCTAAGCTCAAATGGATAAAGATTTTGTGACAAAACTCACATTTTAAAAATATAGTCTTCAAAATTACAAAAACGGTTAAAACATTACATTTTAACCGCTTTTCTTCATTTAGAATGATTAATCACCCCAACGCCTTCGCTATAGTTTTATCCATCTGCTTACGCCATTGTTGAGCCACTAAATGCTGAGTAATCGCTTTGCCTCGCTTATCAAACGCCTCCTCTGCTGGCAATTTCTCAACTCGACACGCACAGACTTTATATTCTGGAATGCGTGCGAATTTATCTAATGCCGCATTAGTTAGCCAGTTGGCATTGCCGTCGGAAAAGTGGAATGGCATCCAACATTCGCCTTTATTAGTTTTATCGGATACTCTAGCCTCAGAAGTAATTTGACCACGTCGAGAAATTAGCGATACTCGCTCACCGTCTTTGATCCCCAATTTCTCCGCATCTTTGCTGTTGATCTCCACAAATGAGTGACCTTCAATTTCCATTAAACCTTCAGTTCGAGAAGTCATTGCTCCTGTATTGTAGTGATACAACACTCGACCTGTGGTGAGCATTAATGGGTATTCTTTATCTGGCAACTCTTGAGCCGCTTGGTATTCCGCAGGGTAGAAATAGCCCAAGCCACGCACAGGTTTACCCACGTGCATAATTGGTGTGCCGGAGTGATATTGATCAGTACAAGGCCATTGCAATGATTGGGTTGGTTCTGCTTCAAGGCGTTCATAGCTCATACCTCGTAACGACGGCGTGAGCGACGCCATTTCATCAAAAATCTGCGCAGGAGTAAGATTTGGTTGATCGTAGCCCATTCGGCGCATTAAATCACAGATAATATCTGTGTCTAAACGGCTATTACCTGGTAAAGTAACCGCCTTACGTACACGTTGTACACGGCGTTCGGTATTGGTGAAAGTACCGTCTTTTTCCGCATAAGAACGCCCTGGCAATACCACGTCCGCCAATAGTGCGGTTTCGGTCATAAATAACTCTTGTACCACTAAGAAATCTAATGATTTAAGGGCTTTAATAGCGTGGGTCGTATCGGGATCAGTCACTACAGGGTCTTCACCACAGATATATAATCCCTTAACATTACCTGCTATCGCTTGTGGGAAAATATCCGTAGCGTGTGTACCCAATTTCGTTGGCAATTTAACGCCCCACGCTTTTTCAAACTTCGCTCTTACCGTTGCATCAAGCACCGATTGATAACCAGGGAACATATTCGGTGAAGCCCCCATATCACAAGCACCTTGCACGTTATTTTGACCACGCAATGGGTTTACTCCACAGCCTTCACGACCAAGTTTGCCAACCATCATTGCCATATTCGACATAGACATCACACCTTCGGTACCTGTTGAGTGCTCAGTTACCCCTAAACAGTAGATAATCGGTGCTTTTTTCGCTGTGGCATAAATACGAGCTGCGGCACGTAAATCGTCAGCATCAATACCACAAATTTTTGCTACTTTTTCTGGCGTGTAATCTTTAACGATTTTTTTCAGCTCTTTAAAACCTTCAGTATGTTCGGCGATATATTTCTCATCAATTAAATTTTCTTTGATGAAAATATGGATCATACCGTTAGCAAACGCCACATTAGTGCCTGGTTTTAGTTTTAAATGCACATCAGCATATTGGGTTAAACCAATATCACGTGGATCAACCACAATTAATTTGGTGCCATTACGAACCGCCTCACGAATTTGCATACCGACCACTGGGTGTGCCTCTTCTGGATTTGAACCCACTAGCATTATCGCATCCACATTATGAGTAATATCATAAATGGTATTGGTCATAGCGCCAGAGCCTAAGGTTTTCGCTAAACCTTCCACTGAAGCTGAGTGACACACTCGGGCACAGTTATCGGTATTATTGGTACCAAAACAGGTACGCACCATTTTTTGCACCATATAGATATCTTCATTTGGCGAACGAGAACACGCAAAGCCAGCTAGCGCATCACCACCGTGTTTACGTTTAATATCCATAAATTTAGACGCAACCAGATCTAAAGCCTCATCCCAACTTGCTTTGCGGAATTTACCCGTTGAACGATCTTTAATAAGTGGATCCGTTAAGCGATCTTTTGAATGGACAAATTTATAAGAGCCAAAACGCCCTTTCACACATAGGCGGCCGCCATTTGACGGGCCGTCAACCGCTTCAGCGCCCACCAATTTATTATCTTTTACTAATAACTCATATTGGCAACCTACGGCACAGTGTGGGCAAGTTGTACGCACACGTTGAATTTCCCACGAGCGGTAAGATTTTGCCTCTTTTTTGTAAATCGCCCCTGTTGGACAAGCCTCAGCACAGTTACCGCAAGACTCGCAGTCGCTCTCTTTCCAATCTTTACCGAATGGGGTAACGATACTGCGGAAAATACCCCGTGATGAAAGTTGAATCGCATCACAGCCGCTCACATTCGAACAGGTATTAATACAACGCTGGCAGTGAATACAAAGATCGGGACGATAGCCTAAGAATGGATGTTCTTCCACGTGAGCCACTTCAATACCCGGTAAACGGAAATTAGGATAGCTCGACTCCGTTACCCCACATTGATGTGCCACATTTTGTAGCTCACAAGCCCCATTAGATGGGCAAGAAAAACAGATAAGATTATGATGTGAAAGAATTAAATCCAATGCCATACGACGAGATTTGGTAACTTTATCCGTTTGAGTACGCACCACCATACCTTCTTCTGCCAAAGTATTACAAGAAGTCGGTAATTTATCGTGGCCTTCAATTTCCACCACACATAAACGGCAAGAGCCAATATCACTCACATCTTTCAAATAGCATAGGGTTGGAATAGTTAACCCCACAGATTTTGCGGCTTCCAGTACCGTTGTTCCCTCTGCGACTTGAACATCAATACCATCAATTTTTAAATTAATCATAGATCTCGCCCCCCTTGTAATACGCCACAACCGAAGTGATCGCAACGCAAGCAACGGCTCGCCTCTTGCATTGCCTCTTCATAAGTAAATGGATTTTCAACGTGTTCAAAATCACATTTGCGAAGATAAGCTGGACGTTCTGTAATATTGGCACGACCAATTTGGGTACGCACATTGGCTTTTGGTGCGGGTGCTTTGGTGTCACAAGGAAATTCGTGGTGATAACCAAAATATTCATCAATATTGTGTGCTGCCACTTTGCCCGCTGCGATAGCTTTAATCGCTGTCGCAGGCCCTGTTGCACAGTCGCCCCCCACAAAGACCCCATCCATATTTGGCACCGCAGTTGTTAAATCCGATTTGAATATACCCCATTTAGCTTCCATACCAAACTCTTCAAATGGCACACTAATAATATCCTGCCCCACCGCAATTAAAATCACATCACAGGCAATAGTAAATGGCGGTTTGTTCGCTTTAACAGGACTAGGACGACCACCGTGATCATAAGGGCCTGTCATTTGTGGCTGAACGGTTAAACCAACACAGTTATTGTTTTCATCGACTTCAATTTTCTCTGGTGCGGCTAGGGTAATCAGCTCAATCCCTTCCATAATCGCCGCTTCAATTTCAGCGTGTAGTGCGGTCATATCATCTTGTCTGCGGCGATAAACAATACGTACATCTTTCGCATTGCAACGCACCGCTGAACGGGCTGCATCCATTGCGACATTACCACCGCCAATCACAACCACAACTTTATCGGTATAATCAGGAATAATGTCATTACCAATGCCATCTAACATTTCTACTGCAGAGAACACATTATTCGCATCAGCACCTTGAATACGTAAAGTTTTCCCTTTTTGCGCACCAATACCAACAAACATGGCATCATACTGTTTGCGAATATCCTCAACGGCAATATCCTCACCAACCATCACACCATATTTGACGTCAATATTACCCGCAGATAACAATGCTTCTAAGTCTTGATCTAAACGATCTTTCGGGAAACGATAGTTAGGAATACCATAGCGCAGCATACCGCCTAATGCTTTTTGACGTTCAAAAATTGTTACTCGGTGCCCCATTTGTGCAAGGAAATAGGCACAGGTTAAGCCTGCTGGTCCCCCTCCAATTACCGCCACTTTTTTGCCTGTATCTGGTAATGGATCTGGCACTTTTACACTGTCTGCAGGAACTTGATCCACCGCATATTTTTTCAAACCACGAATATTGATCGCATCATCAATTAAACGACGACGGCAACGCTCTTCACAAGGGTGTTCACATACTAAACCACAGGTGGTTGGTAGCGGATTATCCTTGCGAATAAGGTTAATTGCTTCGGCATAATTACCGTCACCGATATGGGCGATATAACCTGGGATATCCACGTGGGCAGGACACATATTAATGCAAGGGATACGCTGTCCAACGACAGGCGCACAAGATTTATTTTTGATATGGCTTTCGTACTCTTCTTTAAATTCTTCGATACTATCCAGAATTTCGAAAGCGGGTTGATAGCCGATAGCACAGTCAGATCCATCACGAATCATTTCGGCAAGCTCACGGATTTGGCGCATTGTGTTTTCATCACCTTCGCCGGCTAACACATCGCGTAAAAGAAAAGATAAATGCGGGATACCATCACGACAAGGCACACATTTACCACAAGTTTGGCTCATAGAAGAACGTAGTGATGCATATTGCACTACTAAAGGACAGGTACCAGGTGGAAAGCTCTGCACTTTGCTGATAAATTTATTAATCAGCACACCAATTTTTGTGTCATAACTTTCCTCAGGCTGTAAATAAAATTTCGCCATGAGAATCACTCCAACTATATAAAAATGGGAAACGATAAAAAAGCTGTTTCAATTATTAATTTATATATATGAATGTTACAAGCGTGTAAATACCTGAGTGAAAAATACGCGTTTTATTTGATTTAGATCAGCTTAAATGAGACTTAATGAGCAAGAAAAAGATAATGAATATCAATTATCTAGCATTTTCAGATATAAAAAAACGGTCAAATTTTTATTAAATCTGACCGCTTGTATCTATCTCAAAATAAGATTATTTATTATTTAGCACAACCACAAGTTGCTACTTTCTCTTCGAAACGACGAGCTGCTTCGTCCCAGTTTACTACGTTCCAGAATGCTTTGATGTAATCTGGACGACGGTTTTGGTAATTTAAGTAGTAAGCGTGTTCCCAAACATCTAAACCTAAGATTGGGTAACCTGCAACACCAGCAACATCTTTACCCATTAATGGAGAATCTTGGTTTGCTGTTGAAACTACTGATAATTTACCTTCGTTAGCTACTAACCACGCCCAGCCTGAACCGAAACGAGTTGCTGCTGCTTTTTCAAATTCTGCTTGGAAGTTTTCTACCGAACTGAAATCACGTACGATAGCGTCTTTTAATGCGCCTTGTAATGTTGTGCCAGTTTTTAAACCTTTCCAGAATAAAGTGTGGTTTACGTGACCGCCCACGTTGTTACGTACCGCAGCTAATTTGTCTGCTGGAACTTGAGATAAGTTAGAAATTAACTTACCCGGGCATTGTTCTAATAATTCTGGGTGAGCTTCTAACGCTGCATTTGCGTTGTTGATATACGCTTGGTGGTGCTTAGAATGGTGAATTTCCATTGTTTTAGCGTCGAAGTGTGGCTCTAATGCATCATATGCGTAGCCTAATTCTGGTAATGTGTATGCCATGTTGAAATCCTCAAAAATAATAGGTTTTTATGAGTAATAAACTCAGCAGATATAGTAGCAAAATTCAGCAGGGAATACACGAGTTTTTGATCTAAAACAAGAATTATCTGCCCTTATTGAAGATAAAATTTTACTCAGAAACTAAGAATTAATGAATGACAACCTTAAATTGATTTCTGGTTACAAAAAATCTGCATTTCAATCGACAGTTAAAATGCAGATTATAATTAGGGTCTGTTTATTGAAGTGAGAATCTCACTGGAACAATCAATGATGTAGGGAATCCAGAAGGAGGTGGAGAACTCATCTTCGTACTTTGAGCCGCTTTAACTGCAGCAGCATCCAAATTACTATTACCCGATGAATTAGCCACGCTCACATTATTCACTTGTCCTGTAGATGAGACACTAAATTTCAAGGTAACAACCCCTGTTTTGCGCATCATGCGTTCACGTTGTGGATAAGCATTGATTGCACGTTGCTGTAAAGCACGTTGTAACTGTGCCTGATAAGCACTAATTTCACTTGCCGAACTTGAACCTGTTGATTTACCTTCTCCATTTGTGACACCACTAGGCGCTCCAGCCTGTGTTTTAGGAGCTTGTACAGCATTTGGTACAGCTTTTGCAACAATGCCTGCTTTTACTTCAGGAGCTTTTTCTAAGGCTTTCGTACCTACTTTGGCTACTTCTGCTTTTGGTTTCTCTTTTTTCGGTTCTGGTTTCGCCTTTTCTTTTGGTTTTTCTTCCTTAGGTTTTGGTTTTTCTTCCTTAGGTTTTGGTTTTTCCTTCGGTTTTGGTTTAGGCGGTAATGGTTTTGGCTCAGGAATTGGTTCAGGTTCTACAACTGGCTCTGGTTTTTGAGCTTCTGGCTCGATGACTTTTTCAGGCATTTCTGGCGCTAATGGTTCTGCATCTGGTGCTGTTGCCACCTGAGGCTGTTCTAAACGAGCCGCAAGCATTTCCATCGAAATGCTTGTTATTTCCTCTGTTTTTTGAGCAGGAAGTTCTGCGCTATACACCCCCACAATAGTTGCAAATAAAGCACCATGCATGGCTAGTGAGGCTACAAAACCAATACGAGAATGTTTTTTCTTCATTCTATAGTCCTATTTTGCACTCTCTTTCTGGGTGATAATCGCTACGTTTTTAATTTCATTCTTAGCGAGCAGATCCGTTAATTCCACAAATTTTTCAAAAGGCACTTTAGAATCCACTTTCAATGTCACTTTCTGAGTTTTATCCCAAGTAGCAATCTCAAGTGTTAGTGCATCTTTATCAATGGGCTTATCATTATAGAAAAATTCACTATTTTCATTAATCGTCAATAATTTTGCTAAATCATCGGCTTTCATCGCTTGCGCGGTAGTGGCTTTAGGCACATTTACTTGGATTTTTCCCTGAGAGATAAATGAAGCTGTCACTAACACTATCGCAAGTAACACCAACATAATATCAATAAAAGGGATAATATTGATTTCATCAAATTTTTTCATTTTGTCCTCGACTCAAATTGGTAAATATTTTACCGAATCTGACCGCTTATACATTAGCTTTACGCGCTCTAATTGCCTGCCATTTCAATTTATTTTCTTCAACTTTACGTCCAAAGCCGTTATAAAAAATCATTGCAGGAATAGCAACTAAAATACCTACTGCTGTTGCTTTTAGTGCAAGAGATAAATGCACCATAATAGAAGCAGCATCAATATCACCACCCGAATTACCTAACTCATAAAAGGTTAATAAGATACCAATCACTGTACCTAATAAACCAATATAAGGTGCATTAGAGCCTATTGTTGAAATAGTTGTTAGATTATGAGTAAGGTCAATTTCTAATTCTTCTTGTGTATCATAATGAGTTACATCTACTTTTTTATAGAACAACACACGCTCAATAATTTTGGCAAATAAGATAATACTCATCAGCCCCAATAATCCTAGAATAACGTAATCAACATAGCGCTGTAAGAAATGAAAAAGCTGATCCATAATATTTCCTATGAAAATAATTTAAATAAAAAAAGCGTACAGTGCATGCTGTACGCATTTGAGAATTGTTCTTATTATATCTATAATTAATCCACATTTCAATTAGGGCAATTTAAAAACAGGTTATTTACATTTCAAAATTTAATGATATAGTTTGCATTTTTTGATTAAGATCAAACCTATGACCGATACATTTACAGAAATTACTCCCCAACAAGCGTGGGAAATGATGGAAAACGAAGGCGCAATATTAGTTGATATTCGCGATATGATGCGTTTTAGCTATAGCCGTCCACAAGGTGCTTTCCATTTAACAAACCAAAGTTACGGCAAGTTTTTAGATGAGTATGACTATGATGAGCCAATTCTTGTGAGTTGCTATCATGGTGTAAGCAGCCGTAATACCGCTCAATTCTTAGTAGAACAAGGCTTTGAACGAGTATATAGCGTAAAAGGTGGATTTGACGGATGGATGCGAGCAGAACTTCCAATAGAAATGGGTTACTAAAAGCGTATAATGAACGCTTTACATTCATAATCTAGGAATAATATAACTATGTGGAAAGAAATTTTACTTAATTACGGTATTTTCTTATTAGAATTGCTGACCGTATTTGGAATCGTGGCTGTCGTAGTGATGCTGATTATTGACGCACGCAAACATCCAGAAAATGGTGCGATTGAAATCACCAACTTAACAGAAAAGTTCAAAGAACAGAAAAAAGCACTACAAGGCTTTTTCTTGAGTGATGCAGAATTAAAGCATCAAGAAAAACTTGAGAAGAAAGAAGCAAAAGAGAAAGCTAAAGCGGAGAAAAAACGCTTAAAAGAAGGTGGAGAAACTGAAGCTCCTTCAGCGTCTCGTTTATTTTTGATTAATTTTAATGGTGACATCCAAGCTAGTGCGGTGTCCAGTTTACGTAAAGAAATTGATGCAGTCTTAACACTTGCCAATCCCGAACAGGATGAAGTGTTAGTGAAATTAGAAAGCCCTGGTGGTGTTGTTCATGGATATGGTTTAGCCGCTTCGCAGTTGCAACGCTTAAAAGATAAAAAAATTCCTTTGACTATAGCAGTTGATAAAGTCGCTGCAAGTGGTGGCTATATGATGGCCTGTGTGGCAGATAAAATTATCTCTGCGCCTTTTGCTGTAATTGGCTCTGTTGGTGTAGTGGCTCAAGTACCAAATATCCATCGTTTATTGAAAAAGCATGATATTGATGTGGATGTAATGACTGCTGGGGAATTTAAACGTACAATCACGTTAGTGGGAGAAAATACTGAAAAAGGTAAACAAAAATTCCAACAGGAATTGGAAGAAACCCATGTACTATTCAAAAACTTTGTAGCTCAACATCGTCCTCAATTAGACATTGATAAAATTGCTACAGGCGAGCACTGGTTTGGTCAACAAGCAATTGAGCTTAAATTAGTTGATGGAATCTCAACAAGTGATGATGTGATCTTAAATCAAATTGAACAAAAAGATGTGATTGAGATCAAGTATCGTCAGAAAAAGAAACTTTCACAACGCGTTGGCGAGCAAGTCGAATCTAGTGTAGAAAATATTTTTGCGAAATTGCTCAATAGAAGCCGCTCTCCTTCTTTATAGTATAAACAACCTACAATAATTTGATTAATTTTAAATTTTAATAAATTTGTTTAATTAGTATCCTTTTCAAAAGGTAAAAAAAAGCGTATTATATGCGCCCTTGATGTTTAGATGTGATGATATTCTAAACACTTTAGAATAATAAAAAGTACGGTTATGGTCCGTACTTTTTATTTTGGAAGAACTCTCTGGTTAAATTTGTTTTAAGTAGTCAATGGATAAGCCGATGCGAATTGGACAATATGAAATTCAAAACCGTATTTTCCTCGCACCGATGGCAGGAATCACTGATCAGCCTTTTCGTCGATTGTGTAGTCAACTTGGAGCAGGTTTAACATTTTCAGAGATGATGTCCACGAACCCAGATGTATGGCATACCGAAAAATCACGATTGCGTTTAGCACATCATGAAGAAATCGGAATTAATGCCGTACAAATTGCGGGATCTGATCCCACAGAAATGGCAAGTGCGGCAAAAATAAATGTTGAGTATGGTGCTGACATTATTGATATCAATATGGGATGCCCAGCCAAAAAGGTAAACAAGAAAATGGCAGGTTCTGCCCTACTACGTGAACCAGAAACGGTTGCTCGCATTTTAGATGCCGTCGTGAATGCTGTTGATGTACCTGTGACTTTAAAAATTAGAACGGGTTGGGATCCTGAAAACCGAAATTGCCTGGAAATTGCGAAGATTGCAGAACAAGCTGGTATTCAAGCGCTAACTATTCATGGTAGGACAAGAAGTTGTCTGTTTAATGGTGAAGCCGAATACGAAAGCATAAAAGCAGTCAAGCAGGCAGTTTCGATTCCGATTATTGCCAATGGTGATATCACTTCGGCTGAAAAGGCAAAGCAGGTGCTTGAATACACTCAAGCTGATGCAATTATGATTGGTCGAGGTAGTTATGGTCGCCCTTGGATATTTAAGGAAATTGGAGACTTTTTAGAGGAAGGGAATCTTAGTTCAACGTTATCGCTTGATGACAAATGCCAATTAATGTTGAAGCATATCGAAGACCTTTATCTATTTTACGGAGAAGAAAAAGGTTATCGTATTGCACGTAAACATGTTGGTTGGTATACAGAACAATTAGCCTCGGACTCAAATTTTAAACGGACTTTTAATGCACTAGACTCCACAAAAGAGCAATTACAGGCATTAGAAGGTTTTATAAACATGATTCGTCAAGAATCTCACAATGTTGGATAGAAGGACAATGTTAGAACAACAACCTACACAAAACCCATTAACAGTATCAATGCTTAATGCACAAGCTCAACAAGTGAGCCGTCCATTACGCGATAACGTAAAAGCTGCAGTAAAAAATTACTTAGGTCAATTAAATGGTGAAGACCCAACAGAATTATACGAATTAGTATTATCTGAAATCGAGCACCCTTTATTAGACATGGTTATGCAATATACTCGTGGTAACCAAACTCGTGCAGCGACAATGTTAGGTATTAACCGTGGTACATTACGTAAAAAATTAAAAAAATACGGTATGGGCTAACCTTTAACCAACTGTAATAATTTAATTAAAAGTACGATATTCTAAAAGACCCGATAAATTTGATTTATCGGGTTTTTCTTTTGTAGGACGGAATAAATCCCGTCCTACGTGTATTTATTGATATTTTAATAAAAAAGGTGCGTTTACACGCACCCTACATAGCTATTAAGCTAAAATATTTTTAATCTTCTCTTCAATCCCTTTCGCATCTAAACCTAAATCTTCATAGGCTTCAGCTTGAGTTGATTGAGGAACGAAAGTATCTGGAATACCAAGCATTACAAGCGGTTTGATTTTGCCAATAGATTGCAAATATTCATTCACAAAGCTACCTGCACCACCTTGAATAGCATTTTCTTCAAGAGTCACTAATAACTCGTGACTATCAGCTAATTCTGCAATTAATTGCTCATCTAACGGCTTCACAAAGCGCATATCAACAAGAGTATAATCGTTATTTTCAGCAACTATTCTCGCTTCATTTAATAATGCACCAAAGTTAAGAATTGCAACTTTCTTACCTTGCTTAATTACTTTACCTTTGCCCACATCTAATGCTTGCATAGGCTCAAGAGCGACACCTTGTGCATTGCCACGAGGATAGCGAACTGCAACAGGACTATTCATGGTGTAAGCAGTATAGAGCATTTGACGCATTTCATTTTCATCACTTGGTGCCATAATCGTCATATTCGGAATACAACGCATAAAGCTTAAATCGAACGCACCTTGGTGTGTTTGACCATCTGCACCAACGATACCTGCACGGTCAATCGCAAAGATTACAGGTAAGTTCTGAATTGCTACGTCGTGAATTAACTGGTCATATGCACGTTGTAAGAAACTAGAGTAGATTGCAACAATAGGTTTATAGCCTGCAATAGCTAAACCAGCTCCAAAAGTTACGGCATGTTGCTCAGCAATTGCTACATCAAAATACTGCTGCGGAAAACGTTTTGAGAACTCAACCATTCCCGAGCCTTCACGCATAGCAGGCGTGATCCCCATAATTTTTGGATCTTTTTCCGCCATTTCACATAGCCAATCACCAAAAATATTTGAATAAGTTGGTGCAGATTTCGTTTTTGGTAACTTACCGCTTGTATGGTCAAATTTAGGCACACCGTGGAAACCAATTGGATCTTGCTCTGCCGGTGTATAGCCTTTACCTTTAGTTGTTTTGATATGTAAGAATTGCGGACCTGAAAGGTTACGCATATTCTTTAAAGTTGAAATAAGCTCCTCAATATCATGCCCATCAATTGGACCAATATAGTTGAAACCAAGCGTTTCAAACATTGTCCCAACAGGAGAGACAAAGCCTTTCACTTGTTCTTCCGTTCGACGTACAAATTCTTTAATGGGCGGTAAACCAGAAAGTAACTTCTTACCACCTTCACGAATAGTGCTATAGAAAGAGCCAGATAATAAGCGAGCAAGATGATTGTTTAATGCCCCTACATTTTCTGAGATAGACATCTCATTATCATTTAAGATAACAAGCATATCAGTATGAATTGAGCCTGCATGGTTAATCGCTTCAAATGCCATACCTGCGGTAATAGCACCATCTCCGATAACACACACAGTCTTGCGTCCTGCATTCTCTTTTTCTGCACCAATCGCAATACCTAATCCAGCACTAATTGAAGTAGATGAATGACCAACGCTTAATACATCATAAGGACTTTCCTCACGCCATGGGAAAGGGTGCACACCATTTTTCTGACGAATAGTGTGCATCTGTTCTTTACGGCCAGTAAGAATTTTATGTGGGTAAGCTTGATGACCAACGTCCCAAATCAATTGGTCAAAAGGCGTTTGATAAACATAATGCAATGCCACTGTTAATTCAACGACACCAAGCCCAGAGGCTAAATGACCGCTAGTTTGACTTACGCACTCTAATAGATAGCTACGCAACTCATCACATAATGGTTGTAGTTGTTCTTTCGGTAATAGACGCAAATCTTCTGGCGAGTTGATTTGGCTTAACAATGGATAGGTTTTCTGCATAGATATTTATCTTTATTGTATTTTTATGCGGACAGTATAGGGACACGCTACCCATGTCCGCTGTTATTTTATAATAAGAATTATGCTTTTAATTCTTCAGTTAATGTTGGCTGAATGCTGTTTAAGATCTCTTTAACCACACGGCCACTACCAGCAACTAAGTTACCAGATTGAAGATATTCAGTACCACCAACAAAGTTAGTAACAATTGCACCTGCTTCACGTGCGATTAAATCGCCAGCTGCACAGTCCCAAGGTTTTAAACCAATTTCAAAATAACCATCAACACGGCCTGTTGCAACATAAGCTAAATCTAATGCTGCTGAACCAGTACGGCGGAAATCGGCTACACCGTTATTCATTAATGCTTCGATCATATTTAAGTGAGCAGTACGGTGTCTTGTTGCTTTGAATGGGAAGCCTGTTGCGATAACTGTGCCATTTAAATCACGACGAGATGTATCAACGCGCACGCGGAACTCATTTAATTTAGTACCTTCACCACGTACCGCAGTGAATAATTCGTTACGGATCGGATCGTAAACAACACCAACTTCAGTACGACCATTTACACGAATTGCGATAGATACCGCAAAGTGTGGTAAACGTTTAACAAAGTTAGTTGTGCCATCTAGTGGATCGATAATCCATTGCACATCAGTATTCTCACCTTTCACGATACCTGATTCTTCACCTACGATTGTATGATCAGGATACGATTTTTGGATAACCTCGATAATCGCTTGTTCAGCCGCTTTATCGATAGCTGTTACATAATCATTTGTACCTTTTTGAGCAATAGAAATTTCATTAGGCGCTTGCTCATAGCCTTTGGCAATAACATTACCAGCTTTTCGTGCAGCACGAATAGCGATGTTTAACATTGGATTCATAATTCCACCAGATTTTAAAGAACAGTTTAAGGGATATAAAAGGACTGCGATTATAAGCGATAACTGGATTGGGAGCAATAAAAAAGCCTATCTGCCTAAATGCATTTCTGCTATACTTTGCTCGTTTTCCTTCCTAATAAAGTAACATCCTATGAATAACAAATTTAATAGCAGAGCTCCACGTTTTAAAACAGTTGAAGAACGCAATGAGCCTAAATTCTCCCAAGAACGTAAATTCCAAGATAAATCTGACCGCTTTGATCGCAAAGAACGTGATAACCGCAGTTCTAAACCATTTGGAGAGCGTTCAGAACGTCCATATCGTGATCGTAATGACCGTTCAGACAAACCGTTTCGCGAGCGTAGCGAACGCAATGACAAGCCATTTAGAAGCGAGCGTTCAGACCGCTTTGAGCGTAAAGATCGCAACGATAGAAATGAGCGCTTTGATCGCAAACGTGATGAAAGACCAAATTATGACATTTACCCAAGCGAAGGTCGAAAAGCCAGTGGTGAAGGTTCTGTTCAGATCAGCGTAAAAGGTGCAAATCGTTCAACAGAGAAGAAAACAGGACCACTTTCACCTCGTGCACCTGAAAAAATTCGTAATAATAAAGCAACAGAAATGAAAGTCTATGGTGAAAATGCTTGCTATACCTTATTCCAACAACGTCCAGACGCTATCGTGCGCTTATGGACAACAGTTGATCAGTCTCACAAAATTGGTGAGATGATGAGCTATTTAGCCGAAAATAAAAAGGCTTATCATGTTGTCGATAGTGAAGAAATGGAACGCGTAACTGGCACAGAACACCACGGCGGTATCTGTTTACTTGTGAAAAAAGCGACACCATTTACTTTAGAAGGTTATTTAGATGTCGCTCGTCAGAGAGATTGTTTAGTTCTATTAGACGGTGTAAACAATGCACAAAACGTGGGCGGTATTATTCGTACTTGCGCATTCTACGGAGTGAAAGGCATTATTGTTGAAAGTAACGATACATTAAATTCAAGTGCAGCTGCGCGTGTTGCAGAGGGTGGCTTAGAATTTGTTCGTCCATTAGAAACTAAACATAAAAATATCGCTTTAGAGCAGTTACGTAAAGCTGGCTACCAAATTGTACATTTGACTCGTCAAAAACAAGCGAAAGCATTAGCAAAAACCGTATTAACTGAAAAAGTGGTATTTGTATTAAGTGAAGTCGTATCAAGCGAAGTGGAATATCCGCAAGATACTTCGGTGCAGCTTTCATTTGCTAATCCACTAAACAGTGGATTAAATGTGGCAGTAAATGCAGGTATCTTAGTTGCACAATGGTATCACGCTAATATTGTGTAAAACTCTGCAATATGGATAGCATCAACTCTTGTCCACAATGTAACTAAATTTAGGGCGGATACACAATCCGCCCACAATAATAAAAATTAGATTCTAAACACTTTCACGTTATTAAAACCATTCTCTTTTAAGTATAACGCTTGTAGTTTGCTCATTACACCACGCTGGCAATAAAGCAGATAGTTTTTACTTTGATCTAACGAGCTAAATTGGCTTGAAAGGCGGTAGAACGGCATTTCTTTTACCTCTACACCTTCAAGACTAAATGGTTTATCATCAATCTCTTCTGGGCTACGAATATCGAGAACGACATCATTCTCTCCAAGTTCTGAAGTAGTTTCAACAGAAACAACCTCTTTCTCAGTCTGCTCTGCAATCTGGCGAATATCCAAGAAATCAGCATTTGCCACCGCATTTTCGAGCACTTCAAAATTGAAATTGCCTTCTTCTTCGATAATCTTACTTTCAATCGCTTTCACCGTTGGATTTTTTGAAATCACACCACAGAATTCTGGCATTGATTTTGCAATATCATCAGTACCGATCTGTTTTGCCATTGCAATAATCTGCTCTTTATCGTGAGTGATGAGTGGACGTAACACTAATGTATCAGACGCTTTATCAATCAAGCGTAAGTTAGTCAATGTTTGGCTTGAAACTTGACCTAATGCTTCACCTGTCACAATCGCTTGAATATCAAAACGCTCGGCAATTTTACTCGCGGCACGCACCATCATACGTTTTAATACCACACCCATTTGACCATTATCGACTTTTTCTAAAATCTCGCCAACTACATCTTCAAAGTTGATCGCTACAAAACGAACTTTATGTGAAGTGCTATAACGACTCCAAATATGGTAAGCCATCTGTTTTACACCGATTTCGTGAGCTGCTCCACCAAGATTAAAGAAGCAATAATGCACACGACAACCGCGGCGAAGTAACATATAGCTTGATACGCCTGAGTCAAAACCGCCTGAAATGAGTGACAGCACATCTTCTTGAGTACCGATTGGGTAACCACCTAAACCTTCATGACGCGCTTTGATTAATAACATTTTGTCATTATCGATATCGATACGCACCGTCACATCTGGATTACTTAAACGCACGCTTGCTGATTCAATACGCTGATTTAAACCGCCACCAACATAACGCTCGACATCTAATGAACGGAAGTCGTGCTTACCTTTACGACGTACACGTACGCAGAACGTTTTGCCTTCTAACTCATCTTTCACTGCGGTGTAAGTCTGCTCAAAAATATCGTGCATTGTAGTGAATGGCGTTTCTTCGACTTGCAAAATATGGTGAATACCTGGTGTGCGCTTAAGTAAATCAAGAACAAGCTCGCTTTCTTCTTCTACTTTGGTGCGTACTTCGATGAAGTCCCAATTACGGATCACCGCCACATTTTCCGTTTCGCGCAAAATAACGTTACGAATATTTGAAGTAAGGATTTTGATAAAGCGTTTACGTACTGAATCGCTTTTAATCATGATTTCAGGGAATAACTTGATAATAAATTTCATAAATTTTAAACAACAATAATTAGTAAAAATAAAACGGTCTATTTTAAAAGAATTTCGGTAAAAAGGCATTCTCTTTATACCCATAATTTTTTTATGGAAACTATTGCAAGCGGTTAAATTTTGCAGTATCTTTGCGAACTTTAAATTAACCATAATTTTATTATGGTCATATAAAACCTAAGGGAGAACACATGTTTAATAAAAATAGGATCGCTATCGCAATTTCTCTGCTTTTTAGTAGTGGAGTAATATTTGCAGAAGATACGGCTGTATTAGATGAGGTTTCTGTTGTCGGACAATCTGGTCCTCAAGGTAATACCATTACCGTTTTAAAAGCAAGTGATACAGTAATTGAAGGTAAAAAATTCAAAAAACGCTCAGCTACACTCGGAAATGCTCTTGATGGAGAATTAGGCGTGCATAGCAACCCATTTGGAGGTGGTGCAAGTACCCCAATTATTCGTGGTCAAGAAGGTGTACGCGTTAAAATTTTACAAAATAATTCTGATGTCATTGATATGTCTAGTATTTCACCCGATCATGCAGTTTCAGCGGATACATTACTTTCTAAACAAGTAGAATTATTGCGCGGTTCAAGCACACTTATGTATGCGAGTAGTTCTCCTGCTGGTGTTGTGAATATCGTTGATGGACGCATTCCAATGGAAAAATTATCTAAAGGATATGAAGTCGAAGCAAGCACACGTTTCGACACAGCGAGCAAAGAAAAGGTCGGTGTAATTGGAGCGTCAACTCAATTAGGGGAACATCTAGTTGTGCGTGCTGAAGGATTATCTCGCCACTCTGACAACTACCGAGTCCCTAGCATCCAGCTTAGTAAGCCACTTAATTATGTACCTGATACCTATAACAAATCCAAAGTAGGTACACTAGGGCTTTCTTATGTCAGTGACAAAGGCTACTTAGGTATTGCATATTCAGAGCGCAGAGATACTTATGGCTTACCCGGACATAACCATAAATTTGATAGCTGTATCGCACATATCTATAACGAAGATCGTGCTAAACATTCTTATACATTCCCTTATCCACATTTATTAAGTGATGAAACTTTGACTGGCGCACCTCACTTCCATTGCGGCAGTGACCAAGCTCATGACCATGCACACAGCCATGATAATCCTTATGGACATCAACATGATCATACACATAAAGGCCCTTGGGTTGAGATGAATTCGAAACGCACTGATATACGTGGCGAATTAAAACAGCCGAACCGCTATCTAGACAAAGTACGCTTTAGTTATGCTAATGCCGATTATTATCATGATGAACGAGATGCCGGTGTTGAAGGCGATAGATTCGCAAGCGAGCAGAAAAAAGCCCTAAAAGCCAAAGATTACGGTAAACCAGTTAATATTTTCAAAAATAAAGGCGAAAACTACCGCTTGGAACTCTATCATTCACCTTTTGGCAATGAAAAATCAGGTGAAATCACTGGCGTAGTGGGGGTTCAATATCAAACTCAAAAAACTAGCGCGAATACACCTGATAATCGCGAAAGCCGCTGGCCATTGGTTGAAAATAAGCTTAAACAAATCAGTTTATTTGGAATCGAGCAATATGCTTGGAAAGATTTTGCATTTGAACTTGGTGGACGAATTGAACGCCAAAAAATTGATATTGATTACGATTTAGATACTCTACAACAGAGACGAGATCATTTCCGTCTATCCGCAGGCAGACAATATATTCCGGATTTATCTGAATACCGTGAAAATGCTTATTCTTATACAGGAACTGTGCACTGGTTCTTCCATCCAGATTATCAGCTTTCATTTGTAGCTTCACACAATGAACGTTTGCCAAGTCCAATGGAGCTGTATTATCACGGTCAACATTTAGCAACGAACTCCTTTGAATATGGTAACCGCATGTTGAAAAAGGAACAGTCCAATAATGCAGAGCTAAGTCTCGGTTATCATTCTGAAAAACTAGATTACAAATTGATTGGTTATTACAGCCAGTTTAAAAACTATATTTTCAATGAAAATTTATATCGTGAAGCGAATCTCTATATGCGTCGCTACAATCAAGCGAAAGCTCGTTTTTATGGCTTAGAAGCAGAATTAACCTATCGCTTTACGCCTGATTATCAAATGACTATTTTCGGCGATATGGTTCAAGGTAAATTGCTCAATGTACCAAATGGTTATGAAATTAAAGAAAATCCTGATTACGATCCTAAAAATGGCGAAATTAAACGCTTTGTACGCAGTGATAAAAAGCTACCACAAGCAGATCGAAATGCTCCACGAGTACCACCAACACGCTTAGGTATGCGTTTTAATGCACAGCTAACTCAAAATTGGCTAGCTAATTTTGAATATACCCGAGTATTTACTCAGAATCGTGTAAGTAAGCTAGAAAGTGTGACTAAAGGTTATAACCTACTCAATGCAGGAGTAAGTTATGAAAATAAATGGAAAGAACTCAATTATACCCTGAGTTTAACCGCTAACAATCTACTTAATGAATCAGTCTATATCCATAGCTCATTCCACCCATTTGTACCACAAATTGGTCGTAACTTTATTCTTGGATTAGATATTAAATTTTAATTAACGGAGACAATATGAAACTTAAATTAAATTCAATGTTATCAGCTACATTAATCAGCTTACTTCTCACCGCTTGTGGTAGTGGAGGTGGACATACAACACATCAACCTATTCAAGAGCCTGTAGTAAAAAAAGTACCAAAACCTGATATTGAACATAAAGAAAATAAAGAGAATGAACCTAAAAAGAATACTACCCCAAAAGATGAATCTAGAGAAAACGTTATCACTCATACCATAAATCCACCATTAGAAATAGTGGAAGCGAGTCAGGAGCTACCTAGAGAATTTAATTGGAAACAAGATGATACCTTATATTCACTATATTCTTTACAATTAGAGGGGAGAAACTTAGCTCTAGTACCGTCAGGTGATACAAAAATTCAACGTAAAGAAGTTGAAACTTTGATTGATGATAATGGTGATGTATCAGCCTATTATGGTTATGCAATCGCAGAAGCAAAGGATAAACTCAGTATTGCAAAAGTAAAAAATATTTACTACATGCCATTTTTTGGCCATAAAGATAAAGCTGAACGAACAATCGAAATGAAAGAAGATCTACAATATCAAGGAAAAATGTTTTATCGCTACAATAAAGAAGACAACGACATCTTAACAGCAAAGGTAAATGCTGAATACAAAAGTAGTGAAAAACAATTAACAATGGATATTATTGGGAAAGATAAAACATGGAAATTACAAGATGACGAAGGGAATTCTTATGTAGATATCAGCAAAGGAGAATTTGTTGGTTCTCTTTATTCAAACGGTGAAGAAAATGGCGAACTTACAGGTTATACCTATGGCCATCGAGGGGAAGTTCTTGTAGGGTATGCAGAGCATCCAGATTCTGATCCTAAAAAAAGTTGGGAAGGAGTGCTAGGAGCAAAAGCCAAATAAAGCTCCTGTTTCACATTCTGTAGCCCTATTCTGTATAAACACCAGTTTCAACTTAAAGGTGATCGTTTAGGCGATCACCAAATTCAACTATAAAACAGTCCACACCCTTTTCCAATTTCTGATTAGCATTATCCTTTTGCGTATAGCTAATTATCAACCACACCGTTTTAAATACAGAATCATCTATTGAAAAAAATAAGACCATTTCATTCATGATGGAACCTTTTTAATATTCTAGTGTTAAATTTCTTTAACTTCAGTTTCTGGTGTTAATTTTTTTACGGCATCAATACCTTTTTGAGGCGTAAAGGACAAAATTAATGGTCAAAACCTCGTTAAAGCCTTACTATAACTGGATTTAACGAGGTTTAAAGGCTTTGAACGCAAAAAATGCTTTTACTGCAATAGCAAAGATGTCCAAAAATACGGCAAAGTCAAAGATAAGCAACGCTATAAATGTAA
>MQVI01000031.1 GCA_002002485.1 Pasteurellaceae bacterium 15-036681 | reverse complement strand
TCTTAATCTGTCACGCCTCCATCCGAGCAAAACCAGTATGCGCGGTAAATTGAAATCGGCAGGTTGGTCAGATAGTTTTAGAGAAGAATTATTGTTTGGGGCTAAGTAAAAGTATGCGGTTGCCCTGTATTAAGTGATTTAATAGAAGATAAAAACAGTTTTTTATCCATTTTTAGCTTATAATCACTCAATTCTATTTTTCGTGTTTAGAGCTATCTTGCCTCTAAATTTTGATTTCGTCATTTAGCAAAAGAGAATTTTTCGATGAAGATCGTAAAAATTATATTTAGCGCTTTACTAACTCTAATAATTGTGCTTGCGATTGGTGGAGTGCTTGGGTATAACTATTTAAAACAAGATTTACCGGATGTTGGGAGTCTGAAAGAGGTTGAATTACAACAGCCAATGCAGATCTTTACCGCTGATGGTAAGTTAATTGGTGAAGTAGGGGAGCAGCGCCGTATTCCAGTAAAATTGGAAGAGGTGCCACAAGTATTGATTGATGCGATTATTGCCACAGAAGATACGCGCTTTTATGAGCATAAAGGTGTCGATCCTAAAGGTATTATGCGTGCTGTACTGCGCTCCGCTCAAGGCGATACTCAAGGGGCTAGTACAATCACTCAACAGTTGGCTCGTAACTTCTTTCTTTCGCCTGAGCGAAAATTAGAACGTAAGCTTAAAGAAGTTATTTTAGCGATTGAGATTGAGCAACATCTAAACAAACAAGAAATTTTAGAGCTCTACCTAAATAAAATCTATTTAGGCTATCGTTCTTATGGCGTAGCAGCCGCAGCTAAAACCTATTTTGGTAAAAAACTGAATGAATTAACGTTATCTGAAGTTGCGATTATTGCTGGTCTTCCTAAAGCGCCTTCTACGATGAATCCACTTTATTCTGTAAAACGTGCAGAGGCTCGTCGTAATGTGGTATTAGGCCGCATGCTCGAAGTAGGGAAAATTACTAAAGAGCAACATGATCAAGCTCGCGCTGAACCGGTTATTGCTAAATTTCATGGCTCAGCGTTAGAATTCCGAGCTGAATATGTCACGGAAATGATCCGCCAAGAAATGGTTAAACGCTATGGCGAGGATGCCGCATATACCAAGGGTTTCCAAGTATATGCAACCGTTCTATCTGCCGATCAGCAGGCTGCTCAAGAGGCGATGCGTGATAATCTAATTAGCTACGATCGTCGCCATGGGTGGCGTGGTGCTGAGGTACTTTGGAAGCCTAAAGAGAGTGCTTGGGATGATGAGCAGATTATTGATCACTTAAGTACGTTACCAAATTCTGAGCCATTTGTGCCTGCTGCAGTATTAAAGATCAGTAAAGATCGTGCGGATATTTTATTGGCTAATGGTGATCGCACAACAATCTCGTTAGCAGGCATGAAATGGGCTCGCAAAGCAAGAAATAATGTTGCTATCGGTGCAGTGCCAAATGCAGTGAAAGATGTGATTGATGTCGGCCAGCAAATTTGGGTTCGAGCTACAAAAAATGGTGGATTCGATTTAGGGCAAATTCCAGAAGTGAACTCGGCATTGGTTTCACTAGATAGCGATAATGGTGCAATTGAAGCGATTGTCGGAGGCTTTAGTTTTGAACAGAGTAGATTTAATCGTGCAACTCAATCATTAGTTCAGGTTGGCTCTTCTATTAAACCGTTTATTTACGCTGCAGCATTAAATAAAGGTTTAAGCCTCTCAACCACGATTAGTGATACGCCAATCACGATTAAAAAACGTGGGCAAAAAGAGTGGAGCCCTAAAAACTCACCAAATACCTATTCTCCAACACCATTGCGTTTACGTGTAGGTTTAGGTTTATCAAAAAATATGGTGATGATCCGCACAGCTCAATTAGCAGGTATTGATTATGTTGCAGATTATTTACAACGTTTCGGGTTTAACCGTGAACAATATCAGGCAACAGAAGCACTAGCTTTAGGTGCTGCATCATTCACACCATTGGAAATGGCGAGAGCTTATGCTGTGTTTGATAATGGTGGGTATCTAATTGAGCCGTATATTATCGATCGTATTTTAGATAGTCAGGGGAATGAGCTATATAAAGCAAATCCAGCGATTGCTTGTATGGAATGTAATAATCCTGTGACGTACCCAGAGCCACAATATTTTGATTTTGTCAAAATTCAGGAAGGCACTCTTAATGTGATGTCATCATCTGAAAATACAGATATTGCTGCGCCTAAGGATGAAGATAGTGACTTGATTCCTGAATTAGATTTGGGTACGAAAGAACGTTCTGATGCACCAAGTTTAATGACTGACTCAATGCAGACGGTAAAAGAAACCCACTACGCGCCTCGAGTGATTAGCCCTGAAATCGCTTTTTTAATGCGTAGCGCTTTAACTACTGCAATTAGTGGTGAGAAAGGTCAAAGTTGGCGTGGTACAAGTGCGCGAGTCGCTAATGACATTAAGCGTAAAGATGTTGGTGGTAAAACAGGTACAACAAATAACTCAAAAGTGACGTGGTATGCAGGTTTTGGTGCGAATATCGTGACAACCGTTTATGTTGGATTTGACGACAATAAACGTGACCTAGGTCGTGGAGAAGCTGGGGCTCAAACTGCACTGCCAGCTTGGATCAAATACATGAAAGTTGCGCTTGCTGATAAGAAAGAGCGAGAGGAAAAATTACCTGCTAACATTGTAGAAGCGAAAATTGATCCTACTAGTGGGTTATTGGGGGACGGATTAACTGAGTATTTTATTAAAGGAACAGAACCTACTCGCCGTTATATAGTTGAAAAGGCAATAACAGCCCCTGGAGCTACTGGACCTCACCCTGCTCTTGAACAACGCTTAGGATTACCAGCGAAAGGTACATTAAAGATCGAAAGTGGGGAATTATTCTAAAATCCTAGGATATTCAGGTTGAAAAGAGGGGCGGTTTATTGAGATAATACCGCCCATCTTTATTTTGGGCGATTTGTGGTGTCATTAATAGTTAAGTGTGTTATTTCTAATCACTTTTAGTAAAATAATAATAACAACAGACCGCTTGTTTCTAAATTGAGTGACAAGCGGTCTGTTTTTTCACAAATTTTACCACAAATTAAATTATTAATTTTTTATATATAGAACAGAGTAATGGCAGAAAAACGTAATATTTTTTTAATTGGTCCGATGGGTGCTGGTAAAAGTACTATTGGTCGCCAATTGGCACAGATGCTGAATATGGACTTTTTAGATTCAGATTCAGTTATTGAAGAACGTGCTGGGGCTGATATTGATTGGATTTTTGATATTGAAGGTGAAGCAGGTTTCCGTAAGCGTGAGGAAAAAATTATCAATGAGCTTACTCAGGCACAAGGGTTAGTATTATCAACGGGTGGTGGTTCAGTCATTTCTAAAGATAATCGAAATGTATTATCTGCTCGTGGTATTGTTGTTTACTTAGAAACAAGTGTGGATAAGCAATTTGAACGTACTCAACGAGATAAAAAACGTCCATTGTTACAAACTGAAGACCCATACCAAACATTAGTTGAATTAGCAAAAATGCGTAATCCACTTTATGAAGAAATTGCAGATATTACTCTTCAAACGGATGAGCAGAGTGCTAAAGTGGTTGCTACACATATCATCGAAATGATGGATAATCTACAATAATAGAAGGAGTTTCAAGATGCTGCAGGTCAATGTTGAATTAAAAGAACGACGTTATCCTATTACTATCGGAGCAGGATTATTATCTGATCCAGCAAGTTATCAGCCATTAAAAGCAGGCGATAAGGTGATGATTGTTTCAAATCCAACTATTGCAAAGCATTATCTTGAAACTGTTAGTAATGCATTAACCCAGTTAGGCTGTAGTGTTGATAGCGTATTAATTCCTGATGGTGAGAAGTATAAAACCTTAGAATCATTAGATTTAATTTTTACAGCGTTACTAGAAAAAAATCACAATCGCGATACAACGCTCATCGCATTAGGTGGTGGTGTGATTGGAGATGTTGCTGGGTATGCAGCAGCATCTTATCAACGTGGTATTCGTTTTATCCAAATTCCGACGACGCTACTTGCTCAAGTGGATTCTTCTGTTGGTGGAAAAACGGCGGTGAATCACAAATTGGGTAAAAATATGATTGGAGCTTTCTACCAACCAATTTCAGTGATTGTGGATACCAATACTTTACGTACATTACCTAAGCGTGAAGTCAGTGCAGGCCTAGCAGAAGTGATTAAATATGGTGCTATCTTTGATTTAGCTTTCTTCGAATGGCTTGAAGGCAATATTGATAAATTAGTCTCTTTAGATCAAGATGCATTAGAATATTGTATTCAGCGCTGTTGCCAATTAAAAGCCGAAGTGGTTGCTCGTGATGAAACAGAAAAAGGTGATCGTGCTTTATTAAACTTAGGGCATACCTTTGGACATGCAATTGAAGCTCATTTAGGCTATGGAAACTGGTTACATGGAGAAGCTGTTTCGGTCGGCATGTTAGAAGCAGCTGCGCTTTCGCATATTCTCGGTGATTTGACTGAACAAGATGTCGCGCGTTTAGAAAAATTGTTAGCGCGAGCCAATTTACCTACGATCTCACCAGATGGTATGCAACCAGAAGAGTATTTGCCATATATGTGGCGTGATAAAAAAGTATTAGGCGGTCAGTTACGTTTAATTCTTTTAAAATCTCTTGGTGTTTCTTATGTGACTGCACAAGCAAATGAAAAACAGGTGCTTGAGGCAATTAGCCGTTTTACCCAAAAATAATTCAATGAATATTAAACAGCGAGCTTTTTTAAAATGGGCGGGCGGTAAATTTCGCTTAGCCGATGACATTAATCACCATTTGCCAAAAAAGGCTTGCTTAGTCGAGCCTTTTGTTGGTGCTGGCTCGGTGTTTCTCAATTCTTCTTTTGAACGTTATTTACTCGCAGATGTAAATCCTGATTTAATCAATTTATTTAATATTGTTAAACAGGATGTTGATGGTTATATTCAGAAAGCGAAGCAACTATTTTCTCATCCGCAAGCAAATACTAAGCTTTTTTATTATCAGCAGCGTAAAGCCTTTAATGCTTCTCAAGATCTTGTGGAGCGCTCAGTACTTTTTCTCTATTTGAACCGTTTTGGTTATAATGGATTATGTCGCTATAATCGTAAACGCGAATTTAATGTCCCCTTCGGCGATTATAAGAAACCTTATTTTCCTGAAGTAGAATTACGTTTCTTTGCAGAAAAAGCGCAAAAAGCAACGTTTATTTGTGCTGATTTTCATCAGACATTTCAGTATATGCAAGATAACCCTGATGATTATGTTGTTTACTGTGATCCACCTTATGCACCTATTCAACAAGATAGCAATTTTACTAATTATGCAGGGGGGGGATTTAGCCTTGCTCAACAAGCAGAATTGGCTGAATATGCGACGTTGTTTAAACAAAAAGGTATTCCCGTATTAATTTCAAATCACGATACACCTTTTACACAGGAAATTTATCGTGGAGCAAAAATCAAAAAATTTAAAGTACAGCGTAATATTGGGCAGACAGCTAATTCTCGTACTAAAGTAGGTGAGTTATTTGCGCTATTTTCTTGATAAAATCTTCTTGGAGAAATAATGACAACTCAACAAATTGAAGAGCGTCAATCGTGGTCTAGTCGATTGACTTATATTATGACTGTTGCTGGGGCAACTGTTGGTTTTGGTGCAACTTGGCGTTTCCCTTATCTTGTAGGGGAAAATGGTGGCGGTGCTTATGTATTCCTATTTTGTATCGCAATGATCGTAATCGGTATTCCGATGATTCTAGTTGAAAACGTGATAGGTCGCCGTATGCGAGTGAATGCAGTGGATGCTTTTACTGGGACTGCAAATGGTAAAAAAATCCATTCAGGCTGGAAAGTTTTAGGCTATATGGGATTACTGGGTTCATTTGGTATTCTTGCTTACTATATGGTTCTTGGTGGCTGGGTATTAAATTATATTGGTAACCTTTTAAATGGCTCTTTGGATCTATCTTCTCCGGTAAATGTTGAGACTACCGCTACTTTTTTCAAAGAAAGTATTTTCAATAGCCCAACAACGATTATCGGTTATACCGCACTTTTTGTGGCTGTGAACTATTTCATTCTAGTACGTGGTATCGTGGATGGCATTGAGCGTTCAGTAAAATATTTAATGCCATTATTATTTATTTTCTTAATTGTTATGGTTATTCGTAATGTGACGTTACCAGGAGCAGTAGAAGGGATTAAATTCTATTTGATGCCTGATTTCTCAAAAATCACGCCTAAATTATTCGTCTTCGTTCTTGGGCAAGTGTTTTTTGCATTAAGCCTTGGCTTTGGTGTATTAATTACGTTGTCTAGTTATTTAGATAAAAAAGAAAATTTAGTTCGTACTGCGACAATTACAGGTATTATGAATACGCTTATTGCGGTGCTTGCTGGTTTTATGATTTTCCCATCACTATTCAGCTTTGGGGTTGCGCCAAATGCTGGACCAACATTGGTATTCCAAAGTTTGCCTATTGTTTTCTCCAATATGTGGGGGGGACCAGTTTTTGCGGTGATTTTCTTTAGTTTATTAGTGGTAGCTGCTTTAACAACCTCATTAACTATTTATGAAGTAATTATTACAGCATTACAAGAAAAAACAAAAATGAGTCGTAAAAGTGCGATATTCGTAACACTAATGACAATATTTGTGATCGGTAATATTCCTTCTATACTTGGTGATAGTATTTGGAAAGATGTGACTATTATGGGTAAAAGTATCTTTGATGCTTTTGATTACATCAGTGGTAACATTCTATTTATTTTAACAGCCTTAGGCAGCGCGCTTTTTGTCGGTTTTGTTTTAAAAGATGAAGCGAAAGAAGAGCTGGGAGCAAGTAAAGGTTTTACCTCTCTTTGGTTTAACTATGTACGCTTTGTAATTCCGGTTATTATCTTAGTGATTTTCTTCAGTTCACTATAAGTTTTATCTAGTTATGTAGCAGTTGAACAAACTCTATTTACACCCTCTCCTTCTGGGAGAGGGACAGACTGAAAGTGCGTTAAGCACCGAGGTCAGGGAGAGGGAAATTGTTAAATATTCCTTAAATATCAAGCTTGTTACCCTCTCTCTGCAAAAATTGCTGAACGCAATTTTCGCGGTCTCTCTCCCAAGGGGAGAGAGTGGTTAATTCCGGTATTATGTAGTAGTTGCACAAACTTTATTTACACCCTCTCCCTCTGGGAGAGGGACAGACTGAAGGTGCGTTCAGCACCGAGGTCAGGGAGAGGGAAATTGTTAAATATTTCTTAGGTATCAAGCTTGTTACCCTCTCTCTGCAAAAATTGCTGAACGCAATTTTCGCGGTCTCTCTCCCAAGGGGAGAGAGTGGTTAATTCAAATATTTAATTTGTGCGGCAAGTGCTACATAATTTCGGATATAGTAGAAAAAATTGTTTATACCAATTCTTTAAATGTCTCTTCTTCTGGTTCTCCTAGCTTCCATTCAACAGTGCCAAAAAAGCCTAATGAATGATCAATCATACGCACATATTCGAGAGCGATCGCCCAAACGGGAAGTTGGTCAATGATTTCATGATGGTATTCTTTTTTGTAGAGTGCCCTAGCTATTTCAGCATCATCGCCTTCTAGTCTTCTGGCTATACCAGTAAATTGAACACCTTGTAGGGAAGGATTAAATCGAGTGGGGGTAAAAATAGTGCCAGCTACATTGGGGTTGCGTAAGGTAACTTGGCCATGATGGGTTTGGTCACTTGTTACATAAATTAAGCGGAGATTTTCCTGATCAAATACATAATAAAATGCATTTGCCCAAGGCTTATCATTCTCCGTACAACAGACTGAGCAAAGATATTTCTTCGCTATGAAATTGCTGATTCGCTTTTGCATATTTGATTCCTATAGAACAGCTTAAGAATTAAACTTACAATATTTAATGGGTGCATAATATATGGGCTAAAATGTAAATTTACAATACTTTATTTATGTAAATTTACAAAATTATTTAGTTTTGAATGTTTGGATGAGATTATTTCAGTGCAAGTAAATCCGGTAATGTGGCGAAGCTTTCTGCTTTTACGGTGTCATGAAAATCCTCTATATATGCCATATTTGCATCAGATTCACGAATAGCTCCATATAAATTGCTGTAAAGACCTGCCTGAGTAATTTTTCGAGCCACAACATAGCCTCGTTCCAGATAAGGTTTGACTGCCCAATAAGGTAAGGCTGCAACTCCTCGTTTGCTTGCGACAAGTTGAATAATCGCAATGGTGAGCTCACTGGTACGGCGTTGTGGATTAATGCCTGCTGGGTGCAATATTTTACGCAACAGATCTAACATATCATCAGGCACTGGATAAGTAATTAAAGTCTCATTAATGAAGTCTTCAGCATTCCAAATTTCTTTAGTTGCTAAAAGATGATCTTTAGAGCAGATGCCTACCATCTCATAAGAAAATAGAGGCTTATAAATAATACCTGTTGTCTCCTCCGCTTCTGAAACGACAGCCCAATCGGCACGATGTGAAAGTAGTAAACCGACTGGATCCGTATGGAAGCCAGAGACAATATCTAGTTCCACTAATCCCCAATTCTGACGGAATTGATCCATTGCAGGCATTAGCCAGTCAAAACAAGTATGGCACTCTACTGCAATACGTAGCTCTCCAACTTCGCCTTGTTTAACTCGCACTAGATCTAATTCTGCATCGATAACTTTGGGTAAAATTTCTTGAGCAAGTTTAATTAATCGCTCACCAGCTGGCGTGAAGTGGATTGGCTGAGTTTTTCGTTCAAAAAGCGTTAAATCATACTGATCTTCCAGTAACTTAATCTGATGAGAAAGAGCTGATTGAGTTAAATGGACTCGTTTTGCAGCCAAAGAAACACTACCACTTTCTTTTAAAGCGAGAAGAGTTCTTAGATGACGGAGTTCAAGGAAGATCGGTTTCATATTTATATTTTTTGATTGAAATTGAAAGAGTTAGATTATATAGCACTTTAGAGAAAACGTTTATGGTTTCTCTCTACAAATTCGTATAGTTTCTTCGATCAATCTTAACGCAATAGTGCCTTTGGGCGGTAATTCGGGTAACGGTTCATTGCAATCAAACCATTTAGCATCAAAAATCTCTTCTTCCTGTAGGTTAATTTCTCCACTTTCATAGTCTGCTAGAAAGCCTAACATTAATGAATTAGGGAATGCCCAAGGTTGGCTTCCAAAATAGCGAATATTCTTAATTTTAATTCCACTTTCTTCAAATACTTCACGTTCTACAGTCTGCTCAATCGTTTCACCTACTTCCACGAAGCCTGCAAGGGTTGTGTAGATTGTACCCTTATGACGTAAATGATTGGCCAACAGAATCTTCTTACCATGACGAACTGCCACAATAATAGATGGGCTGATAGTTGGGTAAATTCTGTTATTACAATTAGAGCAATGTAGTGCAAGCTCATCATTCGCAAGTTCGAATAGATGGGCACATTTGCCACAGAATGTATGTGTTGCAAAAAAGTGATTTAAACTGACCGCTTTATGTAATAGTAAGCGAAGCTCTTCTTCACGGAAAAGTTGAGAGCGTAGGCTTACAAAGGTTTTATTTTGATCTTGTTCGTTACTTTGAACCAGATAAACAGGATATTCTTGATAGTTACCGATCTTTAATTTTGAGCGTTCGCTTAAATGAAATTGTTCCGCTGTACCAAATGGAATAGCTTCATCAGCTAAGCAGATCTCAAAATCTCGGACTAAAATCCAATAGGCATTTTCATTTTTCATAATATTTCCAAAGAGTGAATTTGGGGGAATTATAAAATAATTTGCAAATTTTCGCTTTTTTCTTTTGGCTATTTTTAGAATAGCCGTTAAAATGCGCAAACGTTTGCGTAATCTTTTGAGGAATCTTTGATGAATGTATTAATTATCGGAAATGGCGGTCGTGAACACGCCTTAGCTTGGAAAGTTCGCCAATCACCATTAGCGGATCGCGTTTTTGTCGCCCCAGGTAATGCGGGAACAGCAACAGAGCAAGGGATTGAAAATGTTGCAATTTCGGCAACAGATCTGACCGCTTTAGTTGAATTTGCCAAAGCAAATGAGATTGGGCTTACTATTGTTGGCCCTGAAGCACCGCTTGTTGTGGGAGTAGTTGATGTGTTCCGTGCAGCAGGTTTGAAAATTTTTGGCCCAACTCAAGCCGCTGCTCAATTAGAAGGTTCAAAAGCCTTTACCAAAGATTTCTTAGCTCGTCATAAAATTCCAACGGCTGAGTATCAAAACTTTACCGAAGTCGAGCCTGCTTTGGCTTATTTGCGTGAAAAAGGTGCGCCTATTGTGATTAAAGCCGACGGTTTAGCTGCGGGTAAAGGCGTGATTGTGGCAATGACTTTAACCGAAGCTGAAGATGCAGTGAAAGATATGCTTTCAGGTAATGCCTTTGGTGAAGCGGGGAGTCGCGTGGTTATCGAAGAGTTTTTAGATGGCGAAGAGGCGAGCTTTATCGTAATGGTTGATGGTAAGAATGTGGAGCCAATGGCAACTAGTCAAGATCATAAACGTGTTGGCGAAGGCGATAAAGGCTTAAATACTGGCGGTATGGGAGCGTATTCTCCTGCGCCAGTAGTAACATCGGAAATTCATCAACGTGTAATGGATGAAATTATCTATCCAACAGTACGTGGTATGGCGGCAGAAAACAATGTGTATACCGGCTTTTTATATGCAGGTTTGATGATTATGCCAAATGGTCAGCCTAAGGTCATTGAATTTAACTGCCGTTTTGGCGATCCTGAAACACAGCCAATTATGATGCGTTTAGAGTCAGATTTAGTTGAGCTTTGCTTAAAAGCCTGTGATGGCAAACTAGATGAAGTTCAATCTAAATGGTGTGAACAAGTTGCTCTTGGTATTGTATTAGCCGCAGAAGGCTATCCAGCTGATTATCGTAAGGGTGATGAGATCACTGGCATTCCTACTCAAGTAACGAAAGATCAAAAAGTGTTCCTTGCAGGTGTTGATCTAAAAGAGGGCAAATTATTAACCAATGGCGGACGTGTGCTTTGTGCAACAGCATTGGGGAATAGTGTCTTTGAAGCTCAACAGCAGGCATTAAAACTTGCCGAGCAAATTCACTGGAGGGGTAGATTTTACCGTCGAGATATCGGCTGGCGAGCGGTGAAGAGAGAGGTATAATTCTACCGAGTACGAGCCGTACTCGGCTACTTATCTAAGTCGCTTTGCGACTTCGTTCTTAGGAGCGACAAAGTCGCTCTGATATGTAACCCCATACGGCTCGTATGGGGTATTTTGTTAAATCACCATTTCAATTTAACCCTATATTTCCCCCCCAATTTCAAGTAGAATGGTCCGAATTTTTTAATCATTAAGGAATGAATCGAATGTCAACTCAATTCGTTTATACAATGCACCGCGTTGGGAAGGTTGTGCCGCCTAAACGCCATATTCTTAAAGATATCTCTTTAAGTTTCTTCCCAGGTGCAAAAATCGGGGTACTCGGCTTAAATGGTGCGGGTAAATCGACTTTATTACGCATTATGGCGGGGATCGATAAAGATATTGAAGGTGAAGCTCGTCCACAACCAGGGATCAAAATCGGTTATCTTCCACAGGAGCCGAAATTAGAACCACAACAAACTGTACGTGAAGCGATCGAAGAAGCGGTATCTGAAGTGAAAACAGCATTAAACCGTTTAGATGAAGTTTATGCGTTATATGCAGATCCAGATGCAGATTTCGATAAATTAGCCGCTGAACAAGCAAATCTTGAAGCGATTATCCAAGCACACGATGGTCACAACTTAGATAACCAATTAGAACGTGCTGCTGATGCACTACGTTTACCAGATTGGGACGCTAAGATCGAACATTTATCGGGTGGTGAGCGTCGCCGTGTGGCTCTTTGTCGTCTATTATTAGAAAAACCTGATATGTTGTTATTAGACGAACCAACCAACCACTTAGATGCGGAATCTGTGGCGTGGTTAGAGCGTTTCTTACACGACTACGAAGGTACTGTTGTGGCAATTACCCACGACCGTTACTTCTTAGATAACGTAGCAGGTTGGATCCTAGAGCTTGACCGTGGTGAAGGTATTCCTTGGGAAGGTAACTACTCATCTTGGTTAGAGCAAAAAGAGAAACGTTTAGCTCAAGAACAAGCAACAGAATCTGCTCGCCAAAAATCGATTGAGAAAGAGCTTGAATGGGTTCGTCAAAATCCAAAAGGTCGCCAAGCGAAAAGTAAAGCGCGTATGGCACGTTTTGATGAGCTTACTAGTGGCGAATATCAAAAACGTAATGAAACTAACGAACTCTTTATTCCACCTGGTGCACGCTTAGGGGATAAAGTTATCGAAGTACAAAACTTAACTAAGTCTTATGGCGATCGTACTTTAATTGATGATCTTTCATTCTCAATTCCTAAAGGTGCTATCGTGGGAATTATCGGTGCCAACGGTGCGGGTAAATCAACACTATTCCGTATGCTTTCAGGTAAAGAGCAACCAGATTCAGGTACCATCACTTTAGGTGAAACGGTCACTTTAGCGTCGGTTGATCAGTTCCGTGATGCAATGGACGATAAGAAAACCGTTTGGGAAGAAGTATCAAATGGTCAAGATATCTTAACTATCGGTAACTTTGAAATTCCAAGCCGTGCTTATGTCGGTCGTTTCAACTTTAAAGGTGTAGATCAACAAAAACGTGTAGGTGAGTTATCAGGCGGTGAACGTGGTCGTTTACACCTTGCTAAACTTCTACAAGCAGGTGGTAACGTTCTCTTATTAGACGAACCAACCAATGACTTAGACGTTGAAACTTTACGTGCGTTAGAAAATGCGATCTTAGAATTCCCTGGCTGTGCAATGGTTATCTCGCACGACCGTTGGTTCTTAGACCGTGTCGCAACGCATATTTTAGACTACGGTGATGAAGGTAAAGTGACGTTCTACGAAGGTAACTTTACGGATTACGAAGAGTGGAAGAAGAAAACCTTCGGTGCTGAAGCAACTCAACCACATCGTATTAAATACAAACGTATTGCGAAATAGAAATCCCCCTTAATCCCCCCTTTTCAAAGGGGGAGAATTATTTAGATAAGGAAAAACAATGGAAACTATCGAAAGAATCCAAAAACAAATCAGCGAAAACCCAATTCTTCTATACATGAAAGGTTCGCCAAAATTCCCTTCTTGCGGTTTCTCTGCACGTGCAGTAGAAGCGGTAATTAACTGCCAAGTACCATTTGGTTATGTTGATATTTTAACAAACCCTGATATCCGTGCTGAATTACCAAAATTCGCAAACTGGCCTACATTCCCACAATTATGGGTTGAAGGCGAGTTAATCGGTGGTTGTGATATCGTGTTAGAAATGGCTCAAAAAGGTGAATTACAAGCGCTTTTAAAAGAAGTTGCGGAAAGACACCCAGCTTAATCGAGTAGATTAAATATTCATCGGGCGGATTGGTAAATTTTTTTATCAATCTGCCCGCTTGTTTAATACGACAATATATTTTCGTTATTAACCAAATAAGGAGTGACTATGCAAACATCAAGTGATTCTATGACTCGAATTTTGATCACTATGGCGGCGATTGTGATTATTCTTGCAGGGATAAAGGCTTCAGCAGAGATTGTCATCCCTTTTTTATTATCGCTTTTTATTGCTGTAATCTGTTCCCCCATTATTAATGCAATGACCAAACGTAAAGTGCCGCTGTGGCTAGCAGTCATTTTGCTGTTTTTAATGATTATGGTGATTTTCTTTTTTTTAGCGGGGCTGATAAGCAATACTATCCGTGAATTTACAGCCTCAATTCCACAGTATAAAGTACTGCTGTTAGAAAGAGTTATTACCATTCAGCTACTTGCAAAGCGTTTTGATCTTCCTTTTGAAATTTCGCAAGATGCTATTTTAGAATTGTTCGATCCAAGTGTGTTGATGAATTTTGTTAGCCGAATTCTTTTGAGCTTTTCTAATGTTTTAACAAATATTTTTGTATTGCTCTTGGTGGTTGTTTTTATGCTATTTGAAGCGCCAACTGCAAAGCACCGTCTTGCAATTGCACTAAGTAAGCATGGTCGAGTCGATATTGTAACCAAAGAAAATTATATTAACCGAGTGCTACAAGGCATAATCAGTTATCTTGGTGTTAAAACATTTGTTAGTTTACTAACTGGCTTTTTTGTATGGCTATTACTCGATATGGTTGGTGTACAATATGCGGTATTATGGGCAACGCTCAGCTTTCTATTAAATTATATTCCTAATATAGGCTCAATTATTGCTGCAATTCCCATCGTTATTCAGGCTTTCCTATTAAATGGCTTTTCAGAAGGTTTTGGTGTCGCAATTGGTGTTATGGCAATCAATATGATCATTGGAAATGTTATTGAGCCGCGTTTAATGGGAAGAACTTTAGGATTATCGACATTAGTTGTATTTTTGTCCTTGCTCTTTTGGGGCTGGTTATTGGGGACGGTAGGTATGCTACTTTCTGTTCCTCTCACAATGGCGTTAAAAATTGCTCTAGAATCTAGTCCTACTACAATCCGTTATGCAGGGTTGCTAGGGGATGTTTATGAGGGTGAAAAAGAGGACGAGTAACGAAACAAAACAGGCTTATGTATCACATAAGCCTGTTTGACTATAAAGTGTTATTTTTTGCTTTTTAAATCTGCCACTTTTTGTGAGCGGTAAATCGCATTGATAGCGTGGATTAACGCTCGAGCAGATGATTCAACAATATCCGTTGCTAAACCAACACCATGGAATTTACGGCCTTCGTATTCAACCACAATATCCACTTGACCTAATGCTTCTGCGCCTTCGCCTTTCGCTGTTAAGTTATAGTGAGACATTTTTAATTCCATTCCCACAATTTGCATAATTGCATTATAAACCGCATCTACCGGGCCGTTACCACCTTGTGAAGTTTGGCTAATAAACTTACCGTCTAAATCAACCTGAACGAATGCTGAAGCTGGTAAACCACTGATTAATTGAGTTGTGAATACATCTAGTTTTAAGCGATCTTCATCACCCGCTTGCATATCAATAAACGCAAGAGCCTCTAAGTCATAATCAAATACTTGGCCTTTCTTATCAGCAAGTTTTAAGAATGCTTCATAAAGTTTATCTAAATCGTAGTCGCTGTCTTGATAACCCATATCTAACATATGACCACGTACCGCCGCACGGCCAGAACGCGCCGTTAAATTTAACTTCTCTTTCTTCAAGCCGATAGTTTCTGGCGACATAATTTCATAGGTATTTTTATTTTTTAACATACCATCTTGGTGAATACCTGATGAGTGAGCAAAGGCATTTGAACCCACAATCGCTTTATTCGGCTGAATTGGCATATTACAAAGTTGGCTCACCATTTGGCTTACGCGGTGAATTTCTTGAGTGTTGATACGCGTATCTGCACCGAATAATTCTTGACGTGTTTTGATCGCCATTACTACTTCTTCTAATGCAGTATTACCAGCTCGTTCTCCGATACCATTAATCGTACACTCGATCTGACGCGCACCATTTTGGATCGCAGTTAATGAGTTTGCTGTTGCCATACCTAAGTCATTGTGGCAGTGAACAGAAATTACTGCTTTATCAATATTCGGCACGCGATTCATCACTTGATGAATAATATTGCCATATTCTGTTGGTAAGCAGAAACCTACGGTATCTGGAATATTTACCGTTGTTGCCCCTGCGTCAATTGCTGCTTCTACGATACGGCAGATATTATCGATCCCCGTACGGCCTGCGTCTTCACAAGAAAATTCAACATCGTCCGTATAGTTACGTGCACGTTTCACTGCAGCTACAGCCATTCCCACTACATCGTCAAAAGAACGCTTTAATTTTGCTTCAACGTGTAGTGCAGAACTCGCGATAAATGTATGAATACGGTATGCTTCCGCCACTTTTAATGCTTCATAAGCCGCATCAATATCTTTATCAACCGCACGCGATAATGCACAAACACGGCTGTTTTTAATGTTTCGTGCAATGGTCTGCACAGACTCAAAATCGCCTGATGATGAAACAGGGAAACCTACCTCCATCACATCAACGCCTAAACGCTCTAGGGCAAATGCAATTTGTAATTTTTCTTTAACTGTTAAGCTTGCTTTTAACGATTGTTCGCCATCACGTAAGGTCGTGTCAAAAATAATGATATTGTTACTCATAGAATTTCTCCTTGTCAGTTTGGATTTTTTTATCTTTTTTGCCCATAAACAAAAAAGGCCCGCAGTGTGAGTGCGGGCAAAGTGTGGATAGTGAACTTATTTCTCCAGCCGAGCCTTAGCCACGCACATCATGCACGAGAGTTAGGAGGAGGCTGAGAGATGTTAGTTTTACCATTGTGTTGTGTGTTTATGTTTGCATTATTATTTGTTAAGCGAGGTCTATATTAACTTTATTCGAAACAGAGTCAAGCGAATATTATACTGTACGCAAACGTTTTCTTGTATAAAAAAAACTTAACCAACAGGATTTAAATCTGTTAAAAGTATAATTTAAAGGGTAAGTGTTTACGGATTATATTTTTTTATGGGTAAATATAAGGTTTTTTAACAAAAATATAACGTTTTATTGAAAAAAACTGTTTTACTATTTTTTAAACAATTTACAATTAAATAAATAGGAATTAGCTATTTTCTTTGAACTATTTCCCCAAATTTGTTAGCCTTTCTCTTAATTCTTATCTTGAGGAGTTCCTTATGACGATTCCATTTCGCGCTATTATTTCCGATTTAGACGGCACTTTGCTTAATATCCATCACCGAATTGGTGATTTTACTATCTCAACGCTTGAGGCGCTAGCTGAAAAAGGCGTAGACATTTTTTTTGCAACGGGGCGCAATTATCCAGATGTAAAACATATCATCAGTAAAGTGAATGTAAAGAATGCTATGTTAGTGACCTCCAATGGAGCTCGTGGCAACAATTTAGCAGGTGAATTATTGGCCAACTATCATATCCCCAATGAGTTAGCTCGAGAGCTAATGAATGTATCTTTCGATCCAAATCGTGTAGTACTTAATAGTTATCAAGGCGAAGAATGGTTTATCAATAAAGAGATTGAGCAATTTAAGAAATATCATCAAGATTCTGGTTTTTGTTATCAAGTCGTTGATTTTTCGCAACATCATGGCAAAAATACTGAAAAAGTATTTTATATAGGTAAAGCTTCAGAAGATTTAGTCGGTATTGAACAATATATTCAACAACATTATGGCAATGACATTCAGATGACTTATTCAACACCTTTTTGTCTAGAGGTGATGGCAAAAAATGTGTGTAAGGCAAATACGTTGTCAGAATTGGTAAAATTACGAGGTTATTCGTTATCAGAATGTATTGCTTTTGGTGATGGTATGAATGATTTAGAAATGCTATCTCAAGTAGGCAAAGGATGTGTGATGGAAAATGCGGATCCACGCTTAAAAGCTAAATTGCCAAATAATGAAGTGATTGGTCATCATAAAGATGAAGCTGTTGCAAATTATATTCGTACTGTGTTTAATTTGATTTAGAACTAATTTGTAAAAAATAGGTCGGAACTAGGCGCTTGTTATGTTTAGTTTAACTTTAGATCGGAAAGACAATGAAACATTTTAAATCCTTACTTATTCTGGCTATTTTTGCTGGTGGTGGCTATTGGGCCTATAATTACTTTATTGATGGGAATAAAGAATCACAAATTCATTATATTACTGATGAGGTAAAAATTGGTAATTTAGATAAAAGTGTGCTTGCGACAGGTTCTGTTAGAGCAAATCAACGTACTGAAGTGGGAGCTCAAGTCTCTGGAAAAATTACAAAACTTTATGTTGCCTTAGGTCAAGAGGTGAATAAAGGAGACTTAATTGCGGAGATTGATTCTGAGAAACAACAGAATGACTTAAATACCGCACAAGCACAATTAAGCTCTTATAAAACTCAGCTTGAAGCACGGAAAGTTGCTTTGAATGTTGCAGAGTCAAATTATAGCCGAATTTCAAAGCTTTATGCTCAAAAAAGTGCTTCTTTAAATGATCTCGAAACATCAAAAAATGAGCTTGCTTTAGCAAAAGCCAATCTTGAAGATGTGAAAGCAAATATCAAGGTAGCGGAGATTTCCGTTCGTACAGCTCAAACTAATCTGGGCTATACAAAAATTATTTCTCCAATTAGTGGAGTGATTGTTTCTGTGCCAGTTTCAGAAGGGCAAACAGTTAACTCTAACCAAACTTCGCCTACGATTGTTCAAGTTGCGGATTTATCAAAAGCACTGATTAAATTTGAAATTGCTGAAGGTGATATTACGCAAGTTAAAATAAATCAGCCTGTTACTTTTACAACAATTGCGGATGCTCATCGTATTTATAACGGTATGATTGCAAGTGTTGATCCTGCTTTAACAACATTGGCGGACAATAATTATTCTGAAACATCGAATACTAATGGTACGTCTACAGCGGTTTATTTCTATGCAAATGTTATAGTTGATAATACCGATCGCAGTTTAAGGATCGGGATGACTGCACAAGGACGAGTTGTTATTGCTGAAAAAAATGATGTGCTGTTAGTTCCAACAACCGCGCTGAAAAAACGTGGAAACGAAGTGTTTGTTCAAGTGCTAGAAAATGGGCAAGCTATTGATAAGATCGTTGAAACTGGTTTAGCGGATAGTTCTCATACAGAAATTATTTCGGGTATAGCTCAAGGCGATAAAATCATTACTGCACAACGTTCTGTTAATGAACAAGTCGGTGGAAATAATATGAGAATGCCAAGGTTTTAATTCAAGTTACTAGGTAGTATAGTGTTCACACTTACTACCTATTTTTATATCATCAAAGAAGGAAATTATCATGACAACAATGCATATTACTCTTTCAAGTCAGCCAGCTTCTGAAATTTGGGGAAAAAATGCAATTACATCTGCAAATAATGATGGCATTACAATTCATCTTCAAAAAGATAAGTTAACAACTATTCAAAAAGCTGCTCGTAAAATTAAAGGTCAGGGGATCTTGAATGTTTCTTTATCTGGTGAAGATTGGGGAATAGAAGAATGTTGGGCTTTTCATCAAGGCTTTGTGTCGGTTCGTAACCAAGGTACAGTACAATATCCAAATTTAGCTGAGCAACAAGCTGAATTTGATGCTCGTATTGCTTGTTCCTCATTTACCCGTGATTTAATTAATGAGCCATCGGATACTTTAACTCCAGAAGTGCTAGCACATAAAGCAGCAGAGTTTATTTTGCATCAAGCAGATACTTATGTTGGGAAAGGCCATGTATCTTTTGAAATTATTGCGCGTGAAGCACTTAATGAGCGAGGCTATCAAGGTATTTGGACGGTTGGGAAAGGTTCAGCTCATCAACCAGCTATGTTGCAATTAGACTATAATCCAACAGGAAACCCTGATGCGCCAGTATTGGCATGTTTAGTAGGTAAAGGAATTACTTTTGATACTGGTGGTTATAGTTTAAAACCAAGCGATTCAATGTCTACCATGCGTACTGATATGGGCGGAGCTGCTCTTGTTACTGGTGCTCTTGGCTTTGCGATTGCTCGTGGTTTAAAACAGCGTGTAAAACTTTATCTCTGTTGTGCGGAAAATATGATCAGTAGCCGTGCATTTAAACTTGGTGATGTAATTAGCTATCGTAATGGTGTTACTGCCGAAGTTAATAATACCGATGCGGAAGGTCGTTTAGTTTTAGCAGATGGTTTAATTGAAGCAGATAAGCAAAATGCACAATTTATTATTGATTGTGCAACATTGACAGGCGCTGCGAAAGTTGCGTTAGGTAATGATTACCATGCTGCTCTTTCAATGGATGATGATTTGATCGCATCTCTTTTCCAATCTGCACAAGCAGAAAATGAAGCTTTCTGGCGTTTACCTTTTGAGGAATTTCATCGTTCACAAATTTCATCACCATTCGCAGATATTTCAAATACAGGTTCCGTTCCTGTTGGTGCGGGTGCAAGCACGGCTTGTGCATTCTTATCTTACTTTGTAAAAGAGTATCAAAAGAATTGGCTACACATTGATTGTTCAGCTACTTTCCGTAAATCAGCAAGTGATCTTTGGGCCGCAGGGGCAACGGGAGTTGGTGTTAAAACATTAGCGAATTTATTACTTTATAAATAAGATTTATCTTGCTTTTATCGTGGTGGGTATTGTTGCCCACCATGTGCAAAAGTTCCTACAAGCGATCAGATTCTTTGATTATTTTACAAATCAACTAGTTAAATAACCACTGTTTAAATTTACAAAAAAATTTGTTTTTCCCTCTTGATCCTGTTTGTGTAAACAGTATAATAATCTGTATACAAAAACAGTTTTCTTTTGAGGAAATCACTATGGCAAGTTTGAGAACATTAGAACGTACAACTTCATATCAACCACTCCCTCTTTATCGTGATATGAATAGTGAAAAATCAATCAAGCTAGATCTTAATTCTCTTTGCATTCGTCGTCCTACAGACACCTTTTTCATTCAGGTTAAAAATCCTAACCTTATTGCTTGGGGTATTGAGCTAGACGATTTGCTAATTGTTGAGCAAAACGCACCGCTTGCAATTAATGATCTATTGGTCATTGAAAAGTCTGGTGAATATAAGTTTTACCAATTCTTTAATGAAATTAACGGAGAGAAGATTTTATTTGCATTGGACGTGCGCGAGGCTAATTTACGCATTAACAATTGGGAAGAGATTGAATTAGCTGGAATCATTACTAACGTAGTACATCAAGTAAAAAGCCGCACATTCTCAAAGAAATATGCGGCTTGATAGAAAATGATTAACTTAAAGTACACGACGAGATTGTGTGTAAGTTCTTGACCAGTAGCTATCTGAAAGTGAAGCTTTTGTTACACCAGTGCTTGAACCTGAATGGACAAATTGACCATTACCCACATAAACACCCACGTGTTTATTTCCTCGGAAGAAAACTAAATCGCCAGGACGTAAATCAGATTTTGAAATTTTTCGTCCTACACTTTTCTGTTCAGTTGTTGAACGTGGCATACTCACATTAAATGAACCCATTACTTTTTGAACAAACGCTGAACAATCAATCCCTGCTCTTGTTGATCCGCCTAAACGATAACGAGTTCCAGCCCAATTTCGGTAAACAGATAAGATTTTATCTGTTGCATTACCGCCAAGAGATGATGTCTTCAATGCTGAATGTTGGTTGATTTGATTTGGTGTTGCAGCTTTAGTACTCAAACTAGCATCTGCGCTAGAAGAACAAGCACTTAAAAAAGCAGCTGCAAAAACAACGAATAACGGTTTTGATAAGCGTGAAAGTAATTTCTTCATAATAATGTTTTGTCTCGCCAGAACTACAAAAGCGGATTTGACCTCTAAATATTAAATTGCATATAAAAGCCCTATTATTACAATAGAGCCGACTGATAGGACCAGTATATTCTAATTTTGTTCCAATGAACGCAAGAATTTTATTTCATCTGCCCAATTTTCTGGTTCGATCGTTTCTAAAATGAGCGGAATATTGTCAAAATTTGTATTTTTCATAATAAAACTAAATACTTCTGTACCAATAGTGCCTTGGCGCAAGGTATGATGACGATCAACTCGACTTGCAAGCGGTGTTTTTGAGCCATTTAAATGCATCCCACATAGATAATCGTAACCAACAATTTGATTGAACTCGTTAAAAACTCGCTCACTTGATTCGTAAGAGCTAATATCATAGCCTGCAGAAAAGAGATGGCAAGTATCTAAACAAACACCTACACGACTTTTATCTTCTACTTGTTCAATAATTTCTGCTAAATGCTCAAAACGCCAGCCAAGATTTGAACCTTGTCCTGCCGTATTCTCTATAACAGCCACAACACTTGGAACCGCTTCAATTGCCAAATTTAAAGATTCAGCGATACGCGCTAAACACTCTTTTTCTGAGATTTTATTGAGGTGTGCTCCAGGATGGAAATTAAGTAATTTTAATCCAAGTTGATTTGCACGATACATTTCATCAATAAAAGCCTCGCGAGATTTTTGTAGATTTTCTTCCTCTGGATTACCCAAATTAATTAAATAGCTATCATGAGGTAGAATATGATCCGCTGAAAATTTATGCGCTTGGCAGAAACGCTTAAATTTCTCAATGGTCTCTGTTTTTAATGTGGGCGCTTTCCATTGACGTTGATTTTTAGTAAAGAGAGCAAAGGCGTTTGCACCAATTTCAACAGATCGCAATACCGCATTTTCAACCCCACCCGAAGCGCTGACATGCGCACCAATATATTTCATATTTATTCCTATTTTTATCCTAATTCGTGTAACATAGCGAAACTATTTATTAACACACGATTTTTAAAATTATGAGCGAAACAACCATTAACGATTTTTCATTACTCTGCCGTTTATTTGGTAATTTATTCTACCGAGCGCCAAGCGACCCGATTTTAGCAGGGACTTTTGCTTGGCTACAGCAAGGTAATCTAACCCAACAATGGGCGCTAAGTACTGATAGCCAAAGTGAACAAGCTTTAGCGACAATTCAAAAGAGTGCTAACCCTACGCAATTAGACGCAAGTTATCAAGCGCTTTTTGGTGAAGATGGCTCTATTGCTACAACAATTTCTGCCTATGAATTATCTGTTGAAGAATTTGTCCAATTTCGTGAACAACGTGCAATGCCTGTATTAGATAATGCGGATAATGTGGCGTTATTGCTATTAACAGCATCTTGGATTGAGGACAATTTAGATTCCGTCACTGCACAAAAAGATCTTTTTGAACAGTTTTTATTACCATGTTTAGGTAAATTCTTAGGAAAAGTAGAAGCTTTTGATACAGGGTTCTATAAAGCATTAGCACAGCTAACTCGCGATGCATTAAGTGCAATGGCTGATGAGTTAGAAGAAACGTTAGAACAATAATGTAGGATGGGCATTCTTGCCCATCAAAAAATAAATGAGATGTAAAATAGTGGGTAGAAATACCTTTCCTACATTATCAGAAAATTTATCTCTTGTGAGGATAAAATACAATGAAAAAACTTCATAAAATCGGCTTAATCTCAGCGCTTGGTTTGGGCGTTATTGGGTATGCCTTCGCGGATAGCCCAAGTGATGAATATAGCCGTTTAAATAAATGGATTAACAGCAACGCTGCAAACTATATGAATCTAGATGCCTTAGTACAAAAAGCTAAGAGTGAAGGGGAGCTACAAGGTTTAATTAAAACTAAAGTTGCTCAATTACAACAAGAAACTGACGCACTTGATATCCAAACACCTGAAATTAAAGCGATCAAAGATAATGTTGTCGAGCGTATGAAAGCATTTACGAATGCAAGTATTGAAGCTTTTCGTGTGAAGCAAAATCCAACAGAAGCGAATATGAAAGCGATGAGTGCTAAATTACAATCAGCAGATAGCTTGCTTGCAACAGAGCAGAAATTAAAACGCGAAGCTAAAAAGAAATATGATTTAAAATAAAAAGAATGGTGAGATATTTATTATCTCACCATTTTATATAGGGCGACAAGGTTGCCTAATAACTTGAATTAATCAATACTTCTTCACCATATCCACCGGCTTGTGGGAAAGGTACATAATTAGAGTTTGCCGCACGTAATACTCGAATACCCCGAATTCCCGCTTCTTTTGCGGCTAACACATCATCATCACTATCTCCATAGTGAATACTGATTTTGTGCTTAATGATCGCAGGCGTTTTATTGTATTTGGTTGAATGTTCTTTACCGCCCATAAAGTTTACTGGTTGCATATTTTTGATACCAAGATTTTTTTCCATAATGCCAGTAACTTGATCATCTTTACCTGCCGTACGACCTGTAATTAGGAACACTTGGTCACCACGTTCTTGGTGCATTTGGATTAACGCTTTAGCTGATTCTTTTGGTAAAGAGTATTTATCACAACCTGCGTTGATTTCATCCCAAAATTCTTGTTTTTTTAAATAGCTATAATCTTCAGGAGAATATTTTTGTTTGCCGTAGTGGAAACAGCCACTTGTCGCAGCAACGGTATCATCAATGTCAAAACTTACATTCATTGGCGGTAAGTCTTTGATACTTTCTTTGATTCCTTCAATTGAAACCCAATGAATAGGCACTTGTTGCTGTTCAATTAAGCGCATATTTGTACCGGCTTGAGTATAGGGCTCTTTTTCTTTTGATTGAGCAGAGGTTGGTAAAGAAAAGATTGTGGCCACTAATGTGACAGAGAGAAGAGAAAACTTCGTTTTCATATAATGCTCCTTTTATTTATAAATAAAATCCTCATAAAATATGAGGGAGGATATGCATTATATGAGAAAGATTCTCATTTGTAAAAATAGTTCTGCTAAAATTATTAACTAGATCAAATTTTTGATAAAAATAGCGAGTTTTGTAATTTACTCGCTATTTTAAATTAGGCTTGTACAAAGCTTAATGCCTGTTCAACAACTTCAACACCTGCACCTTGTTTACACGCATTTTCGCTCAAGTGTCTACGCCATTGACGTGCGCCTTTGCAATTTTGAAATGCACCGAGCATATGGCGAACGATATGATTGAGATAAACACCTTGAGAAAGTTGTTGCTCAATATATGGCAACATTTTTTCTACTGCTTCACGAGCCGTCACAACACTTGCATTTGGATCGAATAATTCTCGATCAATGTCACCTAATAGCGATGGATTTTGATAAGCTTCACGACCAACCATTACACCATCAACAAATTGCAGATGTTGCTTGATTTCATCAATGGTTTTAATTCCGCCATTAATGCTAATTTTGAGATGTGGAAAATCATGCTTTAATTGATAAACACGCTCATAATCAAGCGGTGGGATTTCTCTATTTTCTTTCGGGCTTAAACCAGATAACCACGCTTTACGTGCATGCACAATAAAATCATCACAGTAAGGCTGAACTTTTTCGATAAAGTCACATAAGAACTCATAACTATCTAGATCATCGATCCCAATACGGTGTTTTACTGTAACAGGAATAGATACCTCATTTTTCATTGCTTCAACACAACGTGCCACAAGATCGGCATTTCCCATTAAACAAGCTCCAAACATCCCATTTTGGACACGATCTGATGGGCAACCTACATTTAAGTTAATTTCTGAATAGCCACGTTCAGCCACTAATTTCGCACAATGAGCAAGTTGTTCTGGATCACTCCCCCCTAACTGCAATGCAACTGGATTTTCAGTAGGATCGTAAGCAAGTAGATCATATTTGGCATGAATGATTGCCGGAGCCGTGATCATTTCCGTATAAAGTAACGAATGTTGGCTAAATTGACGATGAAAGTAACGGCAGTGACGTGTTGTCCAGTCAAGCATTGGCGCAACAGAAAAACGACCGCGGTAGAAAGTATTTTGCATAAAAAATAGTGGATAGTGAAAAGTGGAAAACGGACAGTGAAAATAGACAGTGAAATCACTTTCCACTGTCCACTATCAACTGTTCACTTAATAATAAGAATGTTCACCAGGCTGATGCTCTGTTGCATCTTTAACACCAGCTAATTCCTCTGGGAACATTGCTAGAAGTTGTTTCTCGATACCTTCTTTTAATGTTACATCCACCATTGAACAACCGTTGCAGCCACCACCGAATTGCAGAATTGCATATTTATCTTCGGTGACTTCAATTAAAGTAACACGACCACCGTGGCTTGCTAATTGTGGATTTACTTGAGTTTGAATTACGTAGTCTAAACGCTCGATAAATGGCGCATCATCAGCAACTTTACGCATTTTTGCGTTTGGAGCCTTTAAGGTTAACTGTGAACCCATTGGATCTGTTACGTAATCAATTTCAGCTTCTTCTAAGAAAGGTAAGCTAATTTCATCAACGAATGCAGAGAATAAATCGAATTTCACTTCGGTGTCCGTTGCTTCTACCGCATTCGGTGGGCAGTAGGAAACTCCACATTCAGCACTTGGTGTACCTGGGTTTACCACGAAAATACGGATGTTAGTGCCTTCATCTTGTTGATCAAGTAGGCGACGGAAATGTTCTTGAGCTGGTTGTGAGATAGTTATGTTCATAATAAATCCTGATTAAAAGTAAAACTGACACTATTGTAGCCTTATCTCTATTTTTTGACTAGCATCAAATTTTGATTCTACAAAAGAATCTCATAAAGAGACCGCTTACATTGCTTATAAAGTATAAAAACTATCCGATAAATATTGATTTAGTTCAAATTTTCACAGGGCAACCGCATACTTTTACTTAGCCCCAAACAATAATTCTTCTCTAAAACTATCTGACCAACCTGCCGATTTCAATTTACCGCGCATACTGGTTTTGCTCGGATGGAGGCGTGACAGATTAAGA
>MQVI01000030.1 GCA_002002485.1 Pasteurellaceae bacterium 15-036681 | reverse complement strand
AGAATGTGTATAAGAGACAGCTTGTGTGGTGCGTATTGATACAAAAGATGAATCTTCAGCTTTTATTTTATTTGAAAGTATTAATAATCGTGGTGTACCACTTACACCAATGGATTTAATTAAAAATAGTATGATTAATCATATAACAACTAAAGGCGCAGCAGAAACAAATGTAGAGTGGCAAAAAATTGTGAATAATCTTGCTGATTACGACGTACAAGTTCGTTATTTACGCCATTTTTATCAGGCTTTTAGACCAATAGGCTTAATTTTTCCTGCTGATAAAGGTAAAGAAAAAATTACCAAAAATGACTTAATTCAAACTTATACAGATGTAATTAAGAATAATGCAGAACAAGTATTGGAAGAATTAATCAAAAAATCAAGAATTTATCACTCATTATCATATCCTGAAAATATTTTGAATGATAATGCCTTATTTAATTATAAAGATAAATTACTTGATTTGAAAAAATTAGGAATAGCACCCGCTTACACCTTATTACTATTTTTATTTGAACAATACCCAGATCAAGAATTTACCGCACTACTAAATTATATTGAAAAGTGGTTTATGATTCGTCATTTGACTGATAGCCCTGCGACTAATAAATTAGATGAGATTTTTATTAGAGTAACGCAAACACAACACAGCGAATATAATGAAAATACATTGATAGCAGATCTGAAAAAAGAAATGCCTACACAAGAACGTATTAAGGAATCATTACAAAGTATTACTTTATATGAAGATAATCCTGCATTAATTCGCTATATTTTAATCTATTTAGAACAACAACTTCGTACAACTGAAAATCGAGTAGATTTTTGGGCGGAGCATAAAAAAGGAAAACCAATTTGGTCAGTGGAACATATCTATCCACAAAATCCTAAAGAAAATGAATGGTCTGATGATTGCAAGGATGGTTTACATTCTTTGGGAAATCTAACTTTATCAGCTTATAACAGTAATTTGTCTAACCGCTCATTTGATAAAAAAGCTGAAGTAAAAGATGATAATAACAACGATATTGGCTTGAAAAGTGGTAATGTAAAAATTAATGATTATTTGCGTGATAAAGATGATTGGAATATTGAGTATATTCGAGAACGTGGTGATGAACTGCAAGAGTCTTTTTTAAAAATATTGAGTTAATCCAGTAGTCCAAATGCCGTCTGAAAGACGGCATTTTCTTTATATCAAAGCTATTTTAACTTCCTAATATGCCCCCAATAATACTAAACTGCTTTATACAGTTGCTTTTTTCAGCAAATATGCTACTTTGTATCTACTTCAAAAAAGCTGTATATACAGAGGTGTAATATGATGACAAAAGTGTTCAAAAGCGGAAACAGCCAAGCGGTGAGGATCCCTGCTGACTTTCGCTTAGATGTGGAAACGGTAGAAATCCTACACGGTGAAAATGGCGATATTATTTTACGCCCGTTTAAGCCTAAAGCAGATTTGGACTTTCTCGCTCTATTTTCAGACATTGATGAAAGTTTTATCGAGGCATTAGAAAATCGAGATGTTGAGCCACCGCAAGAGCGAGAAGAACTATGATCTATATGCTCGACACCAACATATTGATTTATTTAATGAAAAACAAACCGCTTGCTGTCGCAGAGCGAGTAGGGCAACTTCTGCCACAAGATCAGTTGGTGATGAGTTTTATCACCTATGCCGAATTGCTCAAAGGGGCAAATGGCAGTACAAATCCCCCGAAAGCATTAGAGAAAATCAAACAGATTACCCAGCGCATTTCGGTACTTTATCCAACCGAGAAAATTTGTGAGCATTATGGTGTGTGGTCAAATACCCTAAAACAACAAGGCACACCGATTGGCAGTAATGATTTATGGATTGCCTGCCACGCTTTAGCGGTAAATGCGGTATTGGTTACACATAATGTAAAAGAATTTGAGCGAGTTAAAGGATTAAATTGGCAGGATTGGACGAATTAAATTGCCATCTGAATGACTTTCTCAGACGGCAATTTGTTTTATTCCCCCCCAATGCAACACAACCTTTAACCCTGCCACATCAGCAAATTTCTGAATGGCTTTACGACGAGCTGTCGTTGAGGCGTGAATGTGTAAATAGAGATCTTTTTCCAATTCAAATGTATATTTCATTCCATTCGGCTGAAAGCTAGGGGTATTCCCTATGCAATGCCCGACAGTTGGCTTTCCATTTAAACAAAAATCTTCTACCAACGGGCGGTATTTCGGCTGTTTTAATAAAAACAGGAAAAATTGTTTCTGATTATCTTGATAACTTTTCCCTGTGATTTTATGCCCATCTAACTCAATATAAATTTGGCTAGTTTGATTTTCTTTTTCGTCATTAAAATAGCTTTCAAAGATATTGATATGTGCGACTTCGTCCATAATTTCTTGAACAATATTCCACACATTATCCGCTTTAATCTTATTCGTTTTATCAATAAAAGAACGGTTGCCAGACGTGCCATTATCTAGGATTAAATCTGTTTTTCTAAAAGCGTCAATCAATGTCTTTTCAAGATAATCAGTCTGAGATTTGTCTAAATGCCCATCTTCTCGCCCAAAGAAAATAATTTTGCTCCACCAATCTTTATTTTCATTATGGGTAATAAGACGATCATAAATTCTGCCACTGGCTTGCCCAACATAACGCTGATTTTCGCCTAATAAGATATAAATCCCTGCTTTATTTGCTTCTTCCAAATATTTTAATGCTTTCAAATCTTCACGATCGGCAATCGCTAAAAATACAGGTTCTTTGGTATAAACCGTTATATTATCTTTAGCTCGATCGCTAACAATTACTGTGTGCGTAACCATTATTTTCCCCCAAACATCTTCCAAAACGGCACAACTTCGATCACTTTGCCATCTACAATCATTTTATCTTCTTGATCTAGAGTGATAATTAACCCTTGTTCAAAATCAAAGAAATTCATTGCGTCAAGTAAGCCATCACGCTCTCGAGTGAGATTTTCGGCAGTGAGTTGCCAACAAACTTGAACTAATTGCACTGGTGTACTATTTTGACACACAACGAAGTCGCACTCTTTGTTATTTTCGTTGTAGTAATAAATCTCCGAAAATTGTCGTCTAAGCTCCCAAAATACCGCATTTTCCAGCTTTCTGCCGAGATCTTGAGTGAAAGAGGGGCTAATTACTCGTTGTAAGCCGTTATCAATAAAATAAACTTTACGAGGATTAGCCAGTTGCGTTTTGTAGGAATAGGCAAATTTCGGTAGCATTTGAATAACATAGGCTTGCTCTAAATGCGAAAGATACACCTGAACAGTCGCTGTGCTTTTGACTTCAATGCTCTGTTTGAGTTTGCCCGCAGTAATTAAATTGCCCACATTACCGGCCAAAAAGAGTAGCAGACGTTTCATCGATCGCTCATCACGAATGCCAAAACGCACGATAATATCCCGATACAAAATATCGTTAATGAGTGCATTTAAAATCTCATCTTCGTTAAATTGTAGATATTGCGGAAAACCGCCTAAGTGTAGGTAATTTTCCACCGCTTTAGCACTCTTCTCTTTGCTCAAAGACTCACAAAATTCCACAAAAGAGAATGGAAAAAGCTCTTTACTGATATGTCGTCCTGTGAGTTTGCTGCCTAATTCTCGGCTTAATAATGAGGCATTTGATCCCGTAACCACAACTTGAAAACCTTGATCCAGCTTACCACGCACATAGACTTCCCAGCCGTCTATCACCTGAATTTCATCAAAGTAGAGCGTTTGGACTTGTGGATTTTCAGCAATGATCTCATCAAGCAATGCGAAATCACTAAATTCAAAATTAAACAGTTTTGGCGTATCAAAATTGAGAAAGAGATAACTTTTTTCAGCTTGTTTTTCAATAAGTTGAGTAAGTAATGTGCTTTTACCACTACGACGAATACCTGAAACCACTAATGCAAAATTCGGTAGAATTTTGATCTTTTCTAACATCTGACGTGGATAGGTTTTCTGGGTAAGTAACTGCTGTTGTTGAATTTCAATAGCTTGTTTGATTTCTGTTTTTAAGAGCATTGGTTCTCTCCCTTGAAAATCTGTTCAATACTAATGAACGATAGTGTTCGATAGTAATGAACACTATTCTATACCTAAAACACACCAAATGCAAAACCGTTCATTACTAACGAACAGTAGTGTTTGATAGTAATGAACGGTTTTAATTGGTACAGCCCCAAAGGGGCTGAATTATGCGTAACCTAGGGCGTAAGCCCTAGGTTGAGGCTTATTTTAACTTATCCATTTCCCCACGGCACACCTGACAAAACTCGCTCATCAGGGCAAAAAGCTGTTGCGTTTTTTCCTGACCAAATGCCTTGAAAGCGTTATCACACATCACATTGGTTTGAGCCAGTACAGGTTCGGCTTGTATTTTGCCGAGATCCGTTAAACGCATAATTTTTTCACGTTTATCCGTTGGGCTTTCAAAAAACTCAATCCAACCTTTTTCACGGTATTCCTTACAAATATTAAACACCGTCTGCTTTGGTAGATACCATTCTTCGCAAATCTGCTTTTGAGTGCATTGCCCATTTTCGCTGTTGGCAAGGGTATAAAGCACCGCAAAGTGATTGTGGGTTAAGCCGATTTGTTCAATCCAGCTCTCAACAAGGTTATCAATCTCACCAACCTGTTTACCCAAAAGGTCAAAGTTATTCATCTATTTTCCTATGATTATGCAAGGTTATTGGGGCTATCTTAGCATTTCATTTTCAAAACATAAAGAAATAGTCTTAAATTTTACTTGTTTTTAGTCCTTAATAAGACTATTATAAAAATAGATTAGTAATTTTTAGGACTTTTATGTATTTCAAACAGATTTTTAGACTGCTCTTATGTGCGCTATTTTTAACAGCTTGCCAAGATCAACAGAACAATAATGAACAAACTACTCACTCATTGATGAAAGTCAATGTGGTGCCTGTGCAAACGATAGATTGGGCGAGAACGGTGTCATTATCAGGCAATGTGGTTGCCAAAGAAGATGTAGCGATTAGTACGGCTCTACAAGGCTTGCAAGTGCTTGAAGTTAAAGTAGATGTGGGGGATTGGGTTGAGAAAGGGCAAGTTTTAGCGGTGCTTGAACAGAGTAATGTGCAATCGCAAGTAATGCAAAATGAGGCAAATTTAAATCGTGCCAAAGCAAATTTAACCGCACAACAAGCGACGTTAAATGAGGCTGAGGCAACGTTAAAGCGTTATCAGCAGTTAGCTAAAAGTGAGGCGATTAGCCGAATGGAAGTTGATCAACAAAAAGCGAAAACACAAACGGCAAAAGCCAGTGTACAAGCGGTGCAAGCTGAAATTGCGCAAATTCAAGCGCAATTAACCGATAACAAACATCAGCGCAAAAAAGCACAGGTTGTGGCTACGGTAAGTGGCGTTGTAACTAAGCGTACGGTTGAGGCAGGGGCTTTAACAGGCAGTTCAGCGTTGTTTAATATTGCGCAAAATGGCGAATTGGAAATCCAAGCGGAAGTGGGGGCAGATGAATTAAAGCTACTGAGTGTGGGGTTAAATAGCACGATTATTGCCGATAATGCCCCCCTTGCAAGCGGTCAGATCCGCCTAATTTCACCCGAAATGGATAGCACAAGCCGTTTAAGCAAAATCCGTATTCGTTTAAATGAGCCGTTAAAAACGGCTATTGGGCGTTATGTTCAGGCAAATATTCAGTTGCCTGTTCGTCAGGTGAAAACAAGTTTGCCATTTACCGCAATCAGTTTTGATAACAATGGTAAAGCATTTGCCAAATTGGTTGATTTGCAAGGAAAAGTACAAAACAGACCGCTTGAAATCGGGGCGATTTATCAAGGTATGATAGAAGTGCTATCGGGTGTGGAAATTGGCGAATTAGCGGTTCAACAAGCAGGGGCATTTGTTGATGAAGGCGATATAGTTGAACCCGTTAATACCGCAAACAAAGGGAATAAGTAATGGCGTTTCAAGTTTCAGCGTGGGCAATTCGCAAACCTATCCCAACCATTGTGCTATTTATTGTTTTGACGGTATTGGGGATATTTTCATTTCAAAAGTTGCCGATCAACGCCGATCCGAATATGGCATTTCCTGTAGTGAATGTAACGGTTTCTCAATCAGGGGCGTCGCCTGATGAATTGGAAAATTCAGTAACTCGTCGGGTTGAAGATACGCTCGCCGGTATGGCAGGTGTGCGCCATATCACATCAACAATTACCGAAGGTTCATCGGTTACAACCGTTGAATTTCAGCTTGAAACCGATACGGATCGAGCGGTTAATGATGTGCGCAATGCGATTACCCAAATTCGTGGCGATTTACCCACCAATATCAGCAATCCAGTGGTTGAGCGAATGGACACTGAAGGCAGTGCATTGGGCTATTATGCGGTGCAATCGCCTAATATGAACCAAACAGAATTAGCGTGGCTTATTGATGATAGCGTGAGCCGTCAATTATTGGCAGTCAATGGTGTTCAGCAAGTTAAGCGTTTAGGGGGCGAAAAGCGTGAAGTATTAGTTTCACTTAAAGCCGATCAACTCAATGCTTTTGGGATTAGCGCAGAACAGGTGAGTAACCAATTGGCACAAACCAATGCCAATGTGCCAGCAGGACGTACAGAATTATTTGAGCAAGAACTCTCTATTCGGGTACTGGGTGCACAAAAGCGAGTGGAAGATCTTGCGGATCTAATGATTGCATTGCCAGATAGCCGCAAAGTGAAACTCTCTCAACTTGCTACGGTACGAGATAGCCACGCAGAAGTGCGTAGTCGTGCACGTTTAAATGGGCGAGAAGTTTTAGGTTTTCAAGTTTATCGAGCAAAAGGTACAAGTGATACCGTTGTCGCCGAAGGGGTAGAAACGGCGTTAAAACAGCTTGCTGAACAGTATCCCGAAGTGCGAATTACGGAAGTGCATAATTCCGTTGATACTACGAAAGAAAACTATAACGTTGCAATCAGTACCTTATTGGAAGGGGCAGGATTAACCATATTAGTGGTTTGGCTGTTTTTGCGTAACTGGCGTGCAACCTTAGTTGCTGCTATTGCTTTGCCTTTGTCTATTTTGCCCACTTTCCTAGTAATGAACTTGTTGGGTTATACCTTAAACAGTATTTCACTACTGGCAATTACTCTTGTGATTGGGATTTTAGTCGATGATGCGATTGTGGAAATCGAAAATATCGAACAGCATTTACATCAAGGTAAACGCCCATATCAAGCGGCATTAGATGCGTCGGATGCGATTGGTTTAGCGGTTATGGCGATCACCGCAAGTATTGTGGCGGTATTCCTGCCAGTGAGTTTTATCAGCGGTATGACGGGGCAATATTTTAGCCAGTTTGGTATTACCGTTGCGGCAGCGGTGCTCTCGTCGTTATTGGTTGCTCGTCTTGCAACGCCATTGTTAGCAGCTTATTTATTGCTCCCACATCAGCCCAAAGCGCAAATGCAAAAAGAGAGTAGCTTAAAACGAGCTTATCTTGCGTTACTGAATAAAGCATTACATTTCCGTAAAACAACCTTAGTGGTTGGGGGAATTATTTTAGCGGTGTCTGCGCTGATTATTCCCACCCTACCAACAGGATTTGTGCCAAAAGGTGATACGGGAATGAGCCAAATTAATATCACGCTACCGCCGAGTAGTCGCTTAGTGGATACCGATAAAACCTTGCAAGAAATTGACCGCACTATTCGTCAATTTGACGTAGTGGATTTAGTTTTTATCACCGCAGGTAATGGCGAAATTAACAAAGGTGAAGTACTTATTCGTTTAAAACCGCACAACCAACGCAGTATCACTCAAAAAGAGTTTGAAGATAATTTGCGAGATGAACTGGCGAAATTGAGTGATGTGCGTTTTGCATTCCGTAATGAAATGGCAGCACGAGATATTTCTGTGTTACTTACGGGCAATAATCCAGAACAGCTTAATCAAGTGGCTAGTCAGCTTAAAAGCCAAATGCAAGGGCTGAGTACAGTGGAAAATGTGCAAATCAATGCGCCATTGACTAAGTCGGAATTGCAAATCAAATTGCGTGAAGATGAGGCGGCAAAAGCAGGTGTAACAGCACAAGCGGTTGGAAACTTATTAAGAATTGCAACTGTGGGCGATACAGACGGTAATGCGGCTCGTTTTAATTTGCCAGATCGCCAAGTGCCTATTCGAGTAACCTTAGCAAGCGCAGATCGTAATCAGCTTGAAACCTTAAAGCAGTTACGAGTGCCGTCAAGTAATGGCGGAACAGTACCATTACATACTGTTGCTGATGTGTCTTTTGGTATGGGCTCTGCGAGCTTAGAACGTTTTGATCGAGAACGTCGAATTGCGGTAGAGGCAGATTTAGCCGTTGGACAAACAGTAGGTACAGCACTTTCGCAAATTAATGCGTTACCGATATTGCAAGACTTACCAGAGGGTGTGCGTATGCCACAAACTGGCGACGCAGAATATATGGACGAAATGTTTAGCCAGTTTGGTTTAGCAATGGGCTATGGGGTATTAATGGTACTAATGGTGTTAGTTCTGTTGTTTAAGGACTTCTTACAACCGTTCACCATTTTAACCGCATTACCCCTTTCGATTGGGGGCGCAGCAACAGCGTTATGGCTCTATGGTGCGGCACTGGATATGTCGTCAGTTATCGGGATTTTAATGTTAATGGGGATTGTGACTAAAAACTCGATTTTATTAGTGGACGTTGTTATTGAAAAGCGTGCACAAGGTGTGGAACGCTTGAATGCCTTAATTCAATCGGGTTCAGAGCGTGTCCGCCCGATTATTATGACCACTATTGCAATGATTGCGGGAATGATCCCTGCCGTATTTGCAAGTGGCGCAGGGGCAGCTTTCCGAGCACCTATGGCGATAGCGGTAATTGGCGGCTTAATTAGCTCAACCTTATTGAGCTTAATTTTTGTCCCTGTGATCTATTCCCTAATGGACGATTTCCGCAACTGGCTTGCACCAAAGTTAGCGAAATTGACGTCGGTAACAGCAGAGGATAGAGCTATATAAATAGTATAAAGTGGGCAGAAATGCCCACTTTTAGTTTTTGCAAAACTTTCCTAAAATCAGACCGCTTGTTACACAAAATCCTGCATTAAATCTTCCACAACATCTTTCACTGAGCGGATCGCTTTGATGTAAGTAATACCATTACCTACTGAAATATAACCTTCGTCAGCACGGCCTTCTTCCAACATACCTAAACGCATACCGTAACCGCCTTTTTGCGCTTCGGCAAGCTGTTCACGAGTTGCGCCGTTGTTGTCCATTTCCACTAATTCATAAGCCAGTTTAGTAGGTAGAGAGCGGTAGTAAGCAGGCATTGTGCGGAACAGTAGAAGATCTTGCGCATTGCTATCCACAATTTGCTGTTTCACACTTTCTGCCATACGGTTTTCAAGGGTTGGCAATAATACCGTTCCCACAAACACACCTTCCGCACCTAATGCAAAACTTGCACGCACACCACGCACATCAGCGATACCCCCTGCCGCCATTACAGGCACACTCACCGCATCGGCAATTTGTGGCACGATTGAGAAAGTACCGATCACTTGCGCAGGCACTGTACCGCCTTCATCAAAACCTGTTGCCACAATAATATCAGCCCCTAATTTTTCAGCCTGTTGCGCATTTTCAGGGGTTGGATTTAAGGCACGGAAAATAGTTTTAACCCCTGCTTGTTTGAACTTAGCCATAAATGGCGAATAGTCGATACCGTCTAATTGGTTGATTAATGCAACGGGCACACCTTCTTCAATAATTAAATCCACTAGGCTGCCCATAGTGGATAAATCATAAGAAAGAATAATCGGCATACCAAAAGGCTTGTCCGTAAGAGCCTTTGTTTTGCGGACTTCGGCACGCATTGTGCTAAGTAACTCTTCATTGGTTTTCGGGGCTTTCATCAAGCCTGCGTTAGGGCCTAAAATCCCTAAACCACCTGCATTTGATACCGCCGCCACAAATTTAGCGTCGGTCATCCAGCTCATAGGGCCTTGCACGATAGGGAATTTAATCCCTAAAATTTCAGTAATACGGTTATTCATCTTGTTTCCTTATAAAATCGGTTGAAATAGTTGATAGATGTATTTTAGCCTTTTGAAATTCAAAATGAATAGCGTAAAATGGAAAGGTATTTTTCATTTTTGGAAAGGTGATATTATGGATCTGAATGCGGTACGTTTATTTGTGGCAGTTGTGCAATCGGGAAGTTTATCTAAGGCGAGTGAACAGCTTGATGTGCCGATTGCGACCATCAGCCGACAAATCAAAATGCTTGAGCAATCACTGAATATGCAACTGCTAGATCGCCTAAAAACAGGGATTAAGCCGACTACTCAAGGTCAGCTATTTTATGAACAGGTTTACCTGAATATTGATAATCTGCTCAATACTGAACGCAATCTACAGCAAGACAAGCAGAGTTTAACTGGCACACTGCGTATTTCGACGATCATCGGTTCTGATCATATTTGGGATCTGCTGATTGAATTTCAGCAACGGTATCCCGACGTGCAAGTCTATTGCCAAGCGACAGACAGGGTAGTGGATCTTGTGGCGGACGGTATTGATGTGGCAATTCGCACTGGTGAGTTACACACCGATAATGTGATTGCCACCCCGATTATTGATATGCAAGGTATTTGGGTTGCCAGCCCTAAGCTGTTAGAACGTTTAGGCACACCACAAACCCCACAGGATTTATTGAATTTCCCCTGTGCCACCTTTGGCAGAGCGGGGCAGAAAGCGGTGCTTTTTCAGTGGAAAAATGCAAATGGCGAAGTGAGATCGCTCGAGATCCCTTGTTCATTTTTATCAAATGATAACTCGGCAATTGCCTATTTAGCCAAAGCCGGAAAAGCGGTTTGCTTTATGTCGGCGTATACCGCAAAACCCTTGATTGCACAAGGCGAATTAGTGCCAATATTAGTTGATTATCCCTTAGCTGTTAGCTACACCGTCAATGCGGTTTACCTTTCCCACCGACATCAATCGGCAGTGGTTAAAGCGTTTATTGGTTTTTTGAAAGAAAAGCAAGGACAGGGATAAACCCAGTCCCTTGTATCTACGGCAACATATAATAATCTTTAGAAAGAAAGGTAATCAAAAAGCCATTTGAGTTGATACCCAAATGGCTTTTGTTTTGCAAAGATTGGGCAGATTTTTTTTACTAGAAAAGGTATAATCTAGTTTTATCATAATGAATAGTGGGAGAAAAATGAATATTATCAATGCCATTATTAATTTAGTGAATAATCCAGTTAATGAGTTAGTAACGGATTATCAAGGGCGTAATCGAGCCAATAGTGCTGGTGGGGCATTGGAAGAATATGTAAAAGACCTGTTTACTAATAGTTTTCACTTATCTGAAACAAAACGCATAAAAAAATGGTCTGAGGCTTTTTCTTACTTAGGTAATAACAATAATCCCCCAGATGCTATGCTGAGAAATGGTGATGCCATTGAGGTTAAGAAAATAGAAAGTAATTCTTCTGCGCTAGCTCTTAATAGTAGCTATCCTAAGTCAAAATTATTTGTAAATAATTCGATGCTTTCAACCGCTTGTCGAAATGCGGAAAATTGGACCGAAAAGGATCTGATTTATGTAACTGGGGTGGTAAATAATTCACATTTAAGCCATTTAGCAATGGTGTATGGTGAAGATTATTGCGCTACAGAGGAATGCTATCTACGCATTAAATCAACTATTAAGGCTGGTGTAGAAAGTATTGATGGTGTTGAATTTTCTGAAACAAAAGAACTAGGTAGAGTTAATAGCGTTGATCCCTTAGGAATTACCTACTTACGAGTTAGGGGTATGTGGGGGATAGAAAATCCGTGGACAGTTTTTGATTATGTATATCAACGTGATTTCAGTCGTTCTTTTAATTTTATGGCAATTATAAACGAAGAAAAATGGCATAGTTTCACTAACACTGCTGAATTGCTATGTTTGCAAAACGAGCAACTTAAAATATCAAATATTGAAATTAAAGATCCCAATAACCCTGCTAATTTAAAGAAAGCAAAGTTAATTACTTATAGTATATAGATATAAAAATGAAAGTTATTAGTTTATTTTGTGGCTGTGGTGGCTTAGATTTAGGTTTTGAGAAAGCAGGCTTTGAAGTACCTGTGGCAAATGAATACGATAAAACGATTTGGGCAACTTTTAAAGCCAATCACCCGAAGACACGTTTAATTGAGGGGGATATTCGTAACATTAAAGAAGAAGATTTCCCTGATGAAATTGATGGCATTATCGGTGGACCTCCTTGCCAATCGTGGTCTGAGGCAGGTAGTTTACGAGGTATTAATGACGAACGTGGACAGTTATTTTTTGACTATATTCGTATTTTAAAAAGTAAACAACCAAAGTTTTTCTTAGCTGAAAATGTAAGTGGTATGCTCGCTAATCGTCATAGCGAGGCGGTACAAAACATTTTAGATATGTTTGAAGAATGCGGTTATGATGTAACATTAACAATGGTTAATGCCAAAGATTATGGTGTTGCACAAGAACGTAAACGAGTGTTTTATATCGGTTTTCGCAAAGATCTTAATATTGATTTTAAGTTTCCAGTTGGCTCAACGGTTAATGATGAGGATAAAATTTCATTGAAAGATATTATTTGGGATTTACAAGATAGTGCGGTTCCTGCTTTAGCTCAAAATAAAGCAAATCCACAAGCGGTAAATAACAACGAATATTTTACTGGTAGTTTTTCTCCTATGTTTATGAGCCGAAATCGAGTAAAAGCGTGGCACGAGCAAGGATTTACAGTTCAAGCATCAGGGCGACAATGCCAGTTACACCCCCAAGCTCCTAAAATGGAAAAATTTGGTACTAATGATTATAGATTTGTAGTGGGCAAAGAAGAGCTTTATCGCCGAATGACAATTCGAGAAGTTGCAAGAGTTCAAGGTTTTCCTGATGATTTTAAATTTATTTATCAGAATACAAATGATGCTTATAAAATGATTGGAAATGCTGTGCCAGTTAATTTAGCTTATGAAATTGCGATTGCAATCAAGCAAGAATTAACTAGGACAAGAGAGAAAAAAGAAGTTTCTAAAGTGTATAAGCAGAAAACTGATGTAAATCAGCAATTATCAATGTTTTAGATAAATTAAGAAAAAGCCATTTGAGCAGTAATACCCAAATGGCTTTTGCAAAATATGGTGATTTTTCTACCGCTTGCTAATTACAGATCAAACGACTGAACAACATTCACGTGCAAACGCACATCAACGTTGCCACGGGTTGCGTTTGAATATGGGCAAACTTCGTGTGCTTTGTTGATTAAGGTTTTCGCTTCTTCAAGGCTTAAACCTTCCACTGTGATTGTAATATCTAAATCTAACGCAAATGCGCCGTCAGCTTTTTGACCAATACCCACAGCAACAGTAGTGCTTGATTTAGTTGGTTTTAAATTTAACGCTGGTGCAACGTGGTTCATTGCGCTATCAAAACACGCCGCATAACCCATTGCGAAAAGCTGTTCAGGGTTTGTACCTACTTTGCCACTTTCATTTTGAAAGCCAACTAAATCGAAACCGATTGAACCGTCATCAACACGAGTATGTCCGTCACGGCCGCCAGTTGCTGTTGCTGATGTATGGTAAAAAATTTTCATAATTTGCTCCTATTGAGTTAAAAAAGTAGTTAGATTGTTCCGTTTTGGAATGTGGTCAGTATATTGATTTCCAAACCTAAGCGGTATATCATTTCTCTAAATCTCTTGCCTAATTCTCTAAATAATTATGTTTACTGAACAATCATTTAATAGATTATTAAATATCATTCCCCATAATCAGACCTATCATTCATCAATTGATGGCTTAATCATAGCCCATTCTGATCACCCTTTTACTTACGAAAATATGATCCAAGAACCGAGTATCTGTATTGTTATTCGTGGTGAACGTGAAGTACAACTAGGGAACCAATGTTATCTATTTGATAACCAACATTTTATGTTCTGCCCTGTGAATGTACCAATGTGTGGTAAGGTTCATCAAGCAAGCGCAGAAGAACCCTTTGTGGTGATGTCAATGAAGATTGATTTACAAGCGGTGCATAAAATTCTGCTAGAACAGACCGCCCTTTTTGCAAAAAATAGTGAAAATCAGACCGCTTTCGGACAGTGGCATTTAGATACCGAATTAGAAAATGCCTTTGAACGCCTATTGCTCTTGCACGAAAATCCAAAAGATATTCCATTTTTAGCACCTTTAATTCAGCAAGAGATCTATTATCGTTTATTAACAGGCGAGCAGGGGGAAAAGCTAAAACAAATGGTCAGCTTTGGTTCTCATACTCAAAAAATCGCTAAAGCAACGGATTATCTGCGAGAACATTTTGCTGAAACGGTAACGGTTGAAACCTTAGCGGATTTATGTGGAATGTCGCTGTCGGGTTTTCATAGCCATTTTAAGAAAATCACCACAATGTCGCCGTTGCAATATCAAAAATCGCTACGCCTAATGGAAAGCAAGCGGTTAATTAGCCAAGAAAAAATGCCAATCGCAACCGTCGCATTCCAAGTCGGCTACGAAAGCCCAAGCCAATTTAGTCGAGAGTATAAACGCTATTTTGGGGTAAGTCCGAGTGGGGATTTAAATTAGAATAGTTAGCTCAAACTGTGAAATAACGTCTCACAATATTGAATAGAGTATAAAGCTAGCGCGAGCGTCTCGCTCGTGCTGTAGTGATTAGTTGGCACGAGCGGGACGCTCGCGCCAGCAGGATATAAAACTACGGCTGTTTAAACCCTAAACCGTCATTCCACGAAACTGTATAGTCTAACGGTAAACGAGAGCTTAAACGGGGTTCTTTTGCGCCTTTACCGATTGCGATAAACATCACTGGTACATAACGCGTTGGATCAATATCTAACGCTTTCAATACGTTGTCACGCTCAAAACCGCCAATCGCATTGGTATCATAGCCAAATTGCTTGGCAATCAGCATTAATTGCATTGCCATTAAATTAGCGTCCATAATGCCTTGTTCACGCAATTTTTGATCACCTGCTGTAGCACGCACGGTTTTAACAAAATCTAAATAGTAGTCTTTAACTTCCTGTGTCATCACACCTTGCTCAACGCTTTGGCTGAAAATCGTATCCGCATAAGCAGGGTGTTGCATATCTGCTAATACTAAAATCATCGCCGCAGACGTTGCAAGTTGCGTTTCATTAAACATCAGCTTGCCTGATAGTTTCTGTTTTGCCTGCTCACTTTCAACTACCACCAATCGCCAAGGTTGAAGATTGATACTAGAGGGAGCAAGCATAGCGAGGCGGATCATTTCTTCCATTTGCTCACGGGGGATTTTTACATTAGGGTCAAATTCTTTCACAGAATGGCGAGATTGGATAGCTTCAAGTAATTGCATATAAGTTCCTTTAATGATTGTAAGATTGGTAGTGCATATTAGATCGCTGTTATTTCTGGGTCAAATCATAACTCCAATCAATCAGCTTTTTCATTTCATCAAAGCTAAATTGACGATCCAGTACGATCGTTAGCCAATGTTTTTTATTCATATGATAAGCAGGCACAACATCTTTATCTTGTTGTAAAATGCTGACCATATCAGGCACACATTTAAGATTAACAAAATCGGTGTTCCCTTCTTCATTTAGCCCTAATTTTGCGTTGGCAATATTGCCAATCAACGCAAACCATTTGCCTTTGGCATTCCGATGGCGCAAAACGGCATAACTCGGGTGTTGTGCCCAAAGGTATTCGGCAGATACACCATATTGCGTAGCGACATAATCTAAAATTTGTTGGCGTTGGGTCATTTAGTTTCCTTGAGTTAGCGATCGTAAAATAGGGCAGTCTGAACCTGTATCGCCTTTGCATTCATTATGCCATACTTGCAAGGTGTCTTTCATTGCTTGTAACTCAGCAATTTTCTGATTTAACTCTTCGATATGGTGTGAGGTTAAGGCTTTGACTTCACAGCTTTTACGATTAGGATCGTCCTGTAACGCTAGTAATGCTTGTATCTGCGCTAAAGAAAAACCAACCGCACGAGAGCGTGCAATAAATTGCAACCGTTCGATCTCTTGTGGGTTGTAATCACGGTAACCTGATTGGCTATCTCGGTTTACTTTAAGCAAGCCAATTTTCTCATAATCTCGGATCTGTTTTGTGGATAAACCGGTTAATTTGGCAACTTTGCTGATGTTCATTTGTTATAAATAATTCCTAAAAGTTTTTCGCCACGCATTCGGGCTAGTTTGAAACTGGGCTTTAAATTGTTCTCGTAAATTGCTTGCGGTGCCAAAGCCGGTCTTTTCGGCAATACGCTCAATGCTTTCATCACTATCTTGCAACAGATCTTGCACCTGGCGTAAACGCTCTTGCAACAGCCAATCCCCAAGGGTAAGTCCCGTTGCTTGTTTAAAATGGCGGGAAAAAGTGCGGCGAGAAATCGCTAACTTTTCGGCTAAATCGTCCAAGCGGTGTGTTTCGGCAAGATTTTCACGCAAAAAATCCAACAGGGTATTAATTTTACTATCTTGAGTATGCTTTGCGACAGGTTTACGAATAAACTGCGCTTGTCCGCCTTCCCATGTGGCGGGGCAACGAGTATTCGAGCTAAATCATTTGCGACATTGGCACCATACAGCTGACGTATCCAATGCAATAGGCAATCCAATCCCCCTGACGCACCGGCAGACGTTAAGATATTGCCGTCATCAACATAAAGCCGATTATTATCTAAATGGATACTCGGGAAACGTTGTCGAAAATCATCTTCCGCAAGCCAATGGGTTGTAGCGGTTTTACCTTGCAAAATACCCGCATAGGCAAGCACATAGGTGCCATAGCAGAGAGCAATAATTTTTGTGCCACGTTCATTTGCTTGTTTAAGGGCATTCAGCAAGGCTTTATCGGGCATTTCATCGGTCTGCCAACCAGCAATCACAATTACATCAACTTGCGTAAATAAATCCAAATCATATTGAACAGGAATTTCCATACCTAAATGGCTTTTTACCTTTTGTCCATTGAGCGAACAGAGCGAGAGCTCAAACAATTTCTGCCCTTGATAATCAGATTGTAATAGGGCAAAAGGGATATTAAACACAAAATCATTACAACCTTGATGAGCATAGAGGGCAACTTTAGGGGGATTTTTTAACATTTGTCCTAATCCTTGCGATAGTTGGCAATATTGCCTATTTTAGCCAATGAGCAACCATTTTAAAATAGCCCCGTTTTCAATCATACTAAATAGGAACAATTTATGAACTTAAAAAAATTAGCAATTTTAACTGGCACAATGGCGCTTGCTATGCAAGCATTCGCAGCGGATCAATATCAACATATCCGTAATGCCACCGCAAAAATGGAATACGCAGGACAAACCTTCTTAATCGATCCATTCTTTGCCCCAAAAGAGAGCTTACCCGGTTTTGAGGGCTCATTTAACAGCCATAACCGTATGCCATTAGTGGATTTACCGCAATCAACGGATGAAATCTTAAAAGATGTAAATGCGGTTATTGTTACCCATACACACTTAGATCACTGGGACGAGGCAGCGCAAAAAGCGATTTCAAAAGAGCTACCAATCTTTGTTCAACACGAGGCTGATGAGAAGTTAATTCGTTCACAAGGCTTTAAAAATGTACAAGTGATCAATGGAACAGCAGAATTTAACGGTGTTAAATTACATAAAACAGGCGGTGCGCACGGTACAACAGAAATGTATGCAAATCCGCAACTAGCTGCTTTATTAGGCGACGCAATGGGCGTAGTGTTCCAAAAAGACGGTCATAAAACCACCTATATTATGGGTGATACACTTTGGACGGCGGACGTAAACAAAGCGTTAAACAGCTACAAACCCGAAGTGTTAGTAATGAATACTGGCTATGCTCGTATTAATGGTATCCCAGAGGGTATTATTATGGGTGTTTATGATGTATTAAAAGCCTACCAAGTTGCACCACAAGCGAAAATCATTACGGTACATATGGACACCGTAAACCACACCGCAGTAAGCCGTGCTGATATGCGTGCATTCTTAAAAGGTGAAAATATCAAAGAAAATGAACGTGTATTTGTACCAAACGACGGAGAAGTGGTGAAGTTAGATTAATACCTTTCCATAGCTAAAAATAAAGCCATTTGAGCGAATACCCAAATGGCTTCTATAAAAAAACTACGCAATACCTTCTAATAACACCGCACGTCCAAGCGTTGCATCTAAACGCATTGATTTAATTGCTTCATATTCAGGGCTTGTGTACCATGCACGAGCAGACGCCATATCTGGAAAACGCAAGATTACCGAACCGTTAATATCTGCGCCTTCAAAGGCTTCATTCGCCCCATTTGCCACCAAAATCTCACCGCCGAATGGCGCAAGTGTTGGTACACCTAATTGCAAATAGCGATCATAAGCCGCTTGATCTTTCATTTCATCTCGAATAAATACAACGTAAGCTGTCATAGTAGTTCCTTTGTGGGTTATTGTTTAAGAGATATTTAGTATATTAATTTTAGGTTATAAGAGATACCATTTATCCAAATCTTTTGCTTATTTCTCTAAAATTAAAAAAAGGAATTTGCAAAAAATGCAAATTTGTTCAACTATTTATATTAAAAACCACCCCAACCACATACAACGGCACATTCTTCATCCAATTCTGTTCCCGATAATCCGCCATTGAAAATCGAAACGCTTGTTCAGGTTGGAATTGATCTACATAGACTTTCAAACTTTTCGCTTTAAGATTTTCTTCGGCTTTTACTTCAATCGGGATAACTGTTTGTTTATGTTGTAACACAAAATCAACTTCCGCAGTGCCTTTTTCCGTTGCCCAATAAAAAACAGGGTTGCCTTGCGTGGCGGTTAATTGCTGTAACACATATTGCTCGGTTAATGCGCCTTTAAATTCGGTAAAAATGCGATTACCTTCTAACAAGGTTGCAACATCTAAATGGCTTTGTGCGGAAAGCAGTCCCACATCTAACCCAAATAGCTTAAAGGCATTCTCTTGATATGCTGAAAGGGGCAGATGTGGCTTTTTCACTCGTGGCACGATATGCACCAAACCGCTATCTTTCAGCCATTGCAATGCGATTTCATAATCTTTACTGCGTGCGCCTTTTTGTAGTTGCGAATAGACAAATTTCTTATTCTCTTTCGCCAACTGTTCGGGAATGGCGTTCCACAAGGCTCGCACTCGTTGCACCGTGTAGCCGTCAGCAATATGTTTTGAGAAATCTTGCTCATACGCCATTAACAAATTGCGTTGTACCTGACGAACTTCATTAAAATCTTGAGTATCAATAAAGGTTTGAACCGCTTCTGGCATACCGCCGATAAAGTAGTATTGACGTAGCAAATCAATATAGCTTGTTTTCATCGCTGAAATCAGTGTCCAATCTTGCATTTCAAGTAGCTGAACCAGATCCTGCTTACCAAGTGCGGTCAAAAATTCATTAAAATCCATCGGGTAGAGAGGCATAAAATCTACTTTACCGACAGGAAATGAAACTTGATGATGTAACGAAACACCTAGCAACGAACCTGCCGCAACAATATAGAATTGTGGAGCATTTTCATAAAAATATTTGAGTGAAGATAATGCTTGTGGCACTTCTTGAATTTCATCGAAAATCAGTAGCGTATCTTCTGCCTGAATATCCACGCCACTTTCAATTTTCAAACCTAGAATAAGGCGATTAATATCATAATCCCCCGAGAAGAGTGTTTTCATTCTCGAGTTATTATCAAAGTTGATATAGGCAACTTTAGCAAAGGATTGTTTGCCAAAATGTTTCATCGCCCACGTTTTACCAACCTGCCTTGCCCCTTGAATAATCAAGGGTTTTCGGTTGATTTTGCTTTTCCATTGTTCTAATGATTGAATGATTTTTCGTTGCATAGCCGTTTCTCAAAAGAAATTTATTGCTATTTTATATCCGAAAAACATTTTTTCAATGGAAAAAATGCTATATCACTACATTTTTTCCATTGAAAAAGTGTAACTATACAACATTTTTCCAAAGGAAATTGTGTTCTGCTTGTTTCAAAAAATCCAACAACACCTGAATTTTCTTAGGCTTATGCACCATTGGCGGATAGTAGATATAGCTTTTGGGGAAAGTTTTTGCTACTGCTAATAAAACGCAGGCTGGACAAATCCAAATATCGCTGAAGAGAATAAAAAAGGCTTAGCAAATATCGTTGAGGCGGCAAAAACAGCGAATGTGCCTTATTTATTAGTGGTAGGTGGCGCAGGGCGTTTATATGTGGCAGAAAATCTTCAGTTAATTGATACCCTAGATTTCCCGAAAGAGATTTTTGACGGCGCAAATTCAGTGCGTAATCTACTGGCTGAGCTAAAAACTCGTACTGATGTAAATTGGTCATTTATTTCACCGCCGGCGTTATTAGGTGTAACAGGCGGTTATAGTGAAGAACGTACTGGCAAATATCGCTTAGGTAACAATACATTATTAATGAATGGCGATGTGCTGGCAGGTATCAGCGTGGCAGATTTTGCGATTACACTTGCGGACGATTTAGAGCAAAAAGCGCATTTACATCAACATTTCACCGTAGCAGCTGAGTAAATCTAGCAACAGATTTCGGTGTGCTAAGTAAAATGCCATTTGGGTTAAGAGCCAAATGGCATTTTTTATTAAAGTTGGAAGTGGATTTCCAAAATTGTTAAAAATCCAAGAAATTGGAAATGAACTTCCAATTTGATGATTTTATTCTCGTGATACTTATAAACTAACCCTTTGCAATGCCCACACTTTGCTTAATTTCTAGCTCTGGATTTTGCACTAATTTCAGTACAAAATCCGCAATACTTCTGCGTGAAACAGAATGACCGTTGAAATCTTCGCCTTTGTAAGTGAGCTGATAATCAATCTCTTGACCATTGGTAAACCAAGCAGGACGTAAAATGGTGTAATCAAGATGAGATTGCTCAACAACTTGCGCTGAACGGCGGTAAGGCTCTAAAATCGCTCCTTGATCTTCGCCTGTTTCCCCATAAATTCCCATTGAACTGACCCAAATTAAACGTTTGACTTGTGCGGTTTCCATTGCGTGTACCAAGTTTTTTGCCATTGGTTCAAGATTGCCTGCTAGCCCAGCATAGACAATATCTTTGCCTTCTAGCACTTCGCTAAGTTGTTCAATGTTCATCATATCCCCTTGCACAATTTGCACTCGTTCACTGTTAAACTGTGCTAATCGGCTAGGATTATGGGCGAATAACGTTAAATTGCTATCGGTTTCTGTCAATAAAATCGGGATAATTTGTGTTGCAAGGCTACCCGTTGCGCCTAAGATTAAGATGTTTTTCATAGATTGTTTCTTTAATTACGCCGTAACGCCCAACTCACGATTTTCACTAATCATAAAATTCGCAATACGTTTGGCAATCAGCCATTTGCCGTCAATTTTGGTATAAGTATCGTTATAGCGTACATAGTGGCTTAATAACATTTCCTTACCGTTTTGGTTACTCACTAACGCAACCTGACAGTAATTGATTGCCGTTGCATTGGTTTCATCTTGAAAAGTTACCGTATGCTGACCATTTAAGTGATAAACCGAATGAGGTAGTCGCTAAAGACTTGTTCGATTTGTGCACGCCCTGCCATTTCAAATACTAGCTCACCGCCGATATAGGTATTTACGATTGCATTTTCCGTAAATAATGGCATTTGATCTGCGACATTCTTTTCATCAGCAAGATTTGAGAAAGTATCCACTAAATCTTTTAATGCTTGGCGTTCAATAAGTTGTTCTAAATTGTTCATTGGTGCTCCTTTTGTAATTTGGTTAAGTACTACAGCGTTGCTGTCTATGGTGTGCATTATAGGCTTTAATTAATTTTGATAAATGAGGTATTGTTTCTAGTAGTTATGAGATTTTTTCATTAATCAACTTGCATATAAAATAACGTATAGCTAAAATTTATAGGTGATTTTTGTAGGAATAGGCTTTATGCCTGTCCAAAGATAATTAAGGACAGACATAAAGTCTGTCCCTACGAAAGAGATTAGATTTGTAGGTAATAATATGAAAGAAAACCTTAATGATCTGCGTGCTTTTTTAGTGGTTGCTCGCACAGGTAGCTTTACTAAAGCGGGGGCACAAATGGGCGTGTCGCAATCGGCACTTAGTCATAGTATTCGAGGTATTGAGGAACGTTTGAATATCAAGCTGTTTCACCGTACTACTCGCAGTATTTCAACTACTGAGGCAGGTGAACAACTCTATCAACGTTTATCGCCGTTGTTTGATGATATTGATAATGAACTCAATGAGTTAAGCGAATTTCGCAATGCGGTAACAGGCACGCTACGCATTAACGGCAATGAACACGCTTTTTATCACGCATTGCGAGATAAATTTATCCAGTTTTCGCAAAAATATCCCGAAGTTGAGCTGGATCTCGTGGCTGAAAACCGCTTTATTGATATTGTCGCAGAACGCTTTGACGCAGGTATTCGTCTAGGCAGTGATGTGGCAAAAGATATGATAGCGGTGCGATTAACTGAAAAATTGCAAATGTGCTGTGTGGCAAGCCCTGAATACCTTGCCAAAAACAGCACACCCAAAACCCCGTATGATTTAACCGAACATCAATGTTTGATGTTGCGCCTATCCAGTGGCGGTGTGTTGAATTGGGAATTTAAAGATCCGAAAGCTAAGGGTAGAGTAGTTAAGGTTCAACCGCAGGGGACAATTAGCGCAAATACAGGGCATATCTTAGAAAACTATGCTTGCAATGGCTTTGGGATTGTGTGGACACCTTTTGATGTTGTTGCTAAAGATATTCAGCAAGGAAAACTGGTGCCGATTTTACAAGAATGGGCAATGGACTACGACGGTTATCATCTCTACTACCCAAACCGCCGTCATAACTCACCTCTGTTTAAGGCATTGGTAGAGGAATTGAGATTGGTGAAGTAATAAAGGGTGAGTTGCAAAATTTTTGCTAAAACTCACCGCTTGTTTTTAATCAAATCAAGGCCCGCCTTCAACTTTAAGCCCTTTTCCTGTTAGGTAAAATTGTCCGCCTGCGACATAGTGTAGTGTTTTTAACTCATCAGCAACCTCATCAAAATGCCAATGCCCGTTATTAAATACACGGTCATCAGCATTTGCAAATTATTTGGTAATCTTGCCGCTTGTTATTCGCTTTTTAAAGCCTCAATATGCGCTTTAAACCCATCACCCCAATCTTTTAAGGCTAACAAGATCGGCGCTAGAGTTTTGCCATATTCACTCAAACTATATTCCACTCGTGGCGGTACTTCCGCATAAACAGTACGGATAATTAAACCATCTGCTTCTAATTGGCGTAATTGTGCGGTTAAAGTACGCTGGGAAACATCGGGTAAAATACGACGAATTTGGTTAAAACGTAATACTTCATCTGTCATTAAGCGGTATAACACCGTGCCTTTCCATTTTCCGCCGATTGCCAATAAAGCCGCTTCTACTGAGCAACCTTCGGCACAATCGTAGTGATGATGTGCAATTCTAGTCATAATAAAATCTCAAAAAATCTAATAAAATCAATAATAGTATCCAAAATGTAACTATAGGCAAAATAAGTGCGTTCTTTTGCTTTTGAATATAACCATTATAATAGCTCTCGTTATAAATAAACAAGAGAGAAACAACATGAAAGCCATTGGTTTTAATCAACCTTTACCTATTGAAAATAAAGACGCATTAATCGATATTGAGTTACCTACGCCAGAATTAGGTGCTCGAGATATTTTAGTGGCTGTAAAAGCGGTATCTGTAAACCCTGTAGATATGAAAGTACGTGGTTCTTTCCAACCCGCAGAGGGCGAGTACCGTGTATTAGGCTATGACGCAGCTGGCATTGTGCAAGCTGTTGGTAGTGAAGTACAAAACTTTAAAATTGGTGATGAAGTTTATTATGCGGGCGCATTAACTCGCCAAGGTTCAAATGCAGAATTACAAGCTGTTGATGAACGCATTGTGGCATTAAAGCCAAAATCATTAAGTTTTGCAGAAGCGGCAGCATTACCATTAACGACCTTAACCGCATGGGAAACTCTATTTGACCGTTTAGATGTTGAGAAATCAATTGTAGGCGGCGCTAATAGCTTATTATTAATTGGTGGTGCAGGCGGTGTAGGATCTTTAGCGATCCAGTTACTTAAACAATTAACGGATTTAACGGTTATTGCCACAGCTTCACGTCCTGAAAGCCAAGCATGGGTTAAACAATTAGGTGCAGATTTTGTGATTGATCACCGCCAAGATTTAGCCGAACAAGTTGCAAAACTAGGGATTGGTGAACCATCATTTGTATTTTCAACTAACTACACTGAAACTTATGTGGAGCAGATTGCGGAATTAATTGCACCGCAAGGTCGCTTAGCGTTAATTGATGATCCTGAAAATCTCAATATCATGCCGTTAAAATGGAAAAGTGTAAGTATCCATTGGGAATTTATGTTTACTCGTTCAATGAGCAACACTGTAGATATCGCTCGCCAAGGTGAAATCTTAGCGAAAGTAGCAGAGTTAGTGGACACAGGCAAATTAAAAACCACCACAAACCATATTATCCAAGGCATTAATGCAGAAAACTTACGTAAAGCCCACTCGTTAATTGAGCAAGGCGATACGATAGGTAAAATAGTATTAGCTGATTGGTAAGAATAAGCCGTCTGGACAGGGATGTTCGGGCGGTTTTTTATTTTAAATTATGCAAGAGGCGCTTGACAAAAAACGGTGAATTGCAAACTTTAGTCTGTAACTCACCGCTTGTTTTATGCTTTATCCACAATCTCTTTCAACATCTGGTAAGACTGCTGTTGTAATTTCTCATCAAAAATATAGCTTACTGCCATAATTTCATCGAATTCCACTTCTTCACGTAGATGTTTCAGCTGTAACGCTACATTTTCAGGACTACCGATTAATGAGCAAGCAGTCATCTGTTCAACTACCGCACGTTCTTGATTATAGATAGGGATCTCTTGCAGATCGACAGGGCCAAAATGCAGTTCAGATTGTGCTTTTAAATGCTGTTTCCACACATCATCTTTTGACGCCATTGGCGGTTGTAAATTTTGCTGTGCGTTGGTAACTACATTCAAGAAGAATTGCGTTTGCGTGGTAGCAAGCTGTTCAGCTAATTCATCGGTTTCCGCTACAATCGCATTAACCCCGATAATTACATAAGGTTTAGCCAGATATTTTGACGGTTTAAATTGTTTACGGTAGATCTCAACCGCCATTTCCATCATTCTCGGTGCAAAGTGCGAGGCAAAAGCATAAGGTAAACCTAATTCCGCCGCTAAAAATGCGCTTTCTGTGCTTGAACCAAGAATATAAAAAGGAATATCTAGGTTGGCAGCAGGGTAGGCTGAAACAGGATTAGCATTATCAAAATAGCCACGAAGTTCCGCAATTTCCGTTGGGAAATCAGAATGTTCACGTCCTTTACGCAACGCATAAGCAGTACGCATATCGGTACCTGGGGCACGTCCTAAACCCAACTCAACACGATTAGGATAGAGAGTTTCTAGGGTACCATACTGTTCAGCGACAATATAAGGACTGTGGTTTGGTAACATCACCCCGCCTGATCCTACACGCAAGGTCTTCGTATTCGCAAGAGTATGCTGAATAAGCAATGCTGTCGCTGAACTTGCCAGATTTTTGGTATTGTGATGTTCCGCAATCCAATAGCGTTCAATTCCAATTTTCTCGGCAAATTGCGCTAATTCAATCATCGAATTCATCGCTTGCTGATAGTTTTGCCCTTCACGCACAGGGACAAGATTAAGAATAGAGAGTTTCATAAATTATTCCGAATAGTAAAAGATAGGCATAGTATAACGGTTAGAGTAAGCTCTAAGGCAAGTGATTTGTTGTCTTTATGAATAAATTGAGGGAATTATAAAAAAGGGACAGCCATAGGGCTGTCCAAAATTCAAAGGTACAATTATGAAAAAATAAAATTGATATACTTAAAGGTTTATTAGTATGCTCTTGAATAAGCCGCAGGTGCAAATTGCACCGGTGTGCTATCACTTGCTACACGGTTATATTGCACGTTTAGCACCCAGTTTGGAGCACGTAATAATCCACGACCAACGGCGATTAAATCCGCATCACCTGTTGCTAAAACGTGGTCTGCTACATCCGCATCTTCTAGCATACCAACCGCAATCACTGGTAAACCTGTTGCTTGTTTCACTTTGCGAGCTAGATATACTTGATAGCCTGCGTTAAATTGTGGGTGGAAGTCTGGGTGAAGTTTACCATCACCGCCTGCGCTCACGTGTAACGCATCTGCACCCGCATTTGCGAAACGTTTTGCAATTTCCACACCGTAATCGCTGTCGTAACCGTTCTCAGAGAACTCTTGCGCAGAAATACGCACCACTAATGGCATGTCCGCTGGCATTGCTGATTTAGCCGCTTTAATGACTTGCTCACCGAAGAGTAATTTGTCTTGACCGTATTGGTCGGTACGTTTGTTCGCTTTTGGTGAGGCAAACTGATGAATTAAGTAACCGTGAGCAGCGTGGATTTCGATAAAATCAAAGCCCGCATCTACCGCACGTTTTACAGATTGACGGAATTTTTCCACTAATTCTTCAATTTCTGCGACGGTTAATTCTTTCGGTGTTGTTAAATCTTGTTCTGGATGATCTAAATCGCCATAGTGAATTGCTGACGGCGCCACACTTTCACATTTTTCCGCTTTACGACCTGCGTGGGCAATTTGAATACCGATTTTCGCACCATATTTATGTACGCTCTCCACAATCGGTTTAAATGCATCACGTTGCTCATCATTCCATAAGCCTAAGCAGTTTGGCGAGATACGGCCGTTCGGCGCAACGTTAGTCATTTCTACGATAATTGCTCCGACACCGCCGATAGCACGAGAAGTATAGTGAATATGGTGCCATTCATTAGGCATACCATCAGTCGCTGAATATTGACACATCGGTGGCATTACCACACGGTTGCGTAATTCAAGATTTTTAAGAGTATAAGGTTGAGTTAAAAAACGAAGTTTTGCCATATTATTTTCCTTTCTGTCGTTATAAACAAAGCGAGAGGGAGTATAAAGGTTAGAGTAAACTCTAAGGCAAGCGGTTTTTGCAAAATTTTTCTCAAATCAGACCGGTTGCAGATTTTAATCAGTCTTTACTTTATCCACTCAAGTAGTCAGAATAAGTAGTATCTTTCGATTGTTGATATATTAATACTAGGACATAACCCAATGTGGCAATTAAAAACCTTTGACCAACTTACAACTTACGAACTATTTGAAATCTACAAGGCAAGAGTAGCGATATTTGTAGTGGAACAAAACTGTGCTTATCCCGAAGTGGATGATAAAGATCTGATTGCCACACATCTTTTTGCAAAACAAGGTGAAAAACTTACCGCTTACTGCCGAATTATCCCCGAACAAGACGGTATCCACATCGGAAGAGTATTAATTGATGAACAAGCTCGTGGACAAGGTTTAGCACGAAAATTGATGAAAACTGCTTTGTCACACTGCGACAAAACACAAGATATTTATGTGCAAGCCCAAGCACATCTACAAGATTTCTACAGTTCACTCGGCTTTAAACCAATTTCAGCAGTTTATCTTGAAGACGGCATACCACATTTGGATATGAGGTTGGAATAATAGGATATTGGTAGATACTGTCTCTCAACCCTAAAGTCAAATTGTTTTTTGCACTAAGCTAAAATAGTTTGCGGTTGATAAACAGATTTGTTTTTTAACACCCCAAAGCAGATATGTACTAAACGACGCATTGCAGC
>MQVI01000002.1 GCA_002002485.1 Pasteurellaceae bacterium 15-036681 | reverse complement strand
CGGTTAATGTTTCGGCGTGGGTCTTCTAATTCATCAAAAATTTCAAATAGGGTCATTGTTTGTTGCTCTGTTAATAAATAATGATGCTATTAGATCATATTTTTGAAAAAAGTGCGATCTTGCCCTGACGCATTAATGCAGAGCGGTTTTTAGTGCGTCGTGATAAGAGTTTAAGCGTTTGCAGAGATTGATCTAGATTATCAATATTTATTTCAATCATAATTTTGTAAACTAGTTTCGCCGTTAATATCGACGGTATGTAATAGAGGAAATATCATGAGTAAAACAACAGATACTCTCGCATATCTATTGGTACAGAGGATAATTAGCCATCCTAACTACCAACTCCCTTATGCGTCTTCAAATGTAGATAAAAACGCTGAACATATTTCAGAATTAATCAACGCAATATCAAGTAAGCTTTATCAATCGAAATGTGACATTGATCTGAATCTAATTTTACAGGATAAGCTCTAAGCACTTTGATAGATTGCAAATAACTACACAGATCACGGTACCCACCAGTGCCGTGTTCTAATTGTTTAAGCATAGCTAATTCTAAAGTCTTTTTCTCATCTAATGTTAAGGCTTCAGGATAATGTTCCTGCCATTTTTCACCTAATAATGCTTTCATTTTTTCTCCTGTTATTGAATTCTGTATTAATTAAGAGTAACATCACCAAAAATAGCCACTAGAAAAGCGATGAATCTCGACGATCGCAAGCAAAGAGGTGAAATAGACTCGGGACTGTGTGCGGGTGATTTCGAGCCCCGCCTAGTGGCTAACTCTAACAACCTCATATTTTTTCACTTCTTTTTCTATCTGCTTTAAGCTAGAAAACCGGAAAGACTCTACAAATAGCTCTTGTGTATTTTTTAATTGTTTAATAACAACCATATACCAACGCTCATTGATTTCTTTATAAAAATATAATTTACTTACATTATCATTTTGAGTTGCGCGTAAAATACGATCTGCATCAAAAACAACATCAGGGATTCTTGCATACTCATCAATTCCAAAATTCTGACCATCTCGACTATTAAATTGCTTAACCAATGTATCATCGGATAACCATGCGGTACGCTGATTAACGCCTAACAGCTTTGCATCTGCAGAATTAATTACACCGCTTGCAAATTTATATTCCAACCGCAATTTATCTCGGATAGCAAACATCAACTCATTATCAATTTTTCCGTCTAAACCTTGTGCTTGTTTAATTTCAGCAATAGCTTTACTTAAGTGATTAAACGTCCATGCAAATTGTCCACCGCTCATTTCCACTTTTGCAAACTCGTGTGCCAACTGCTCAGGATATAAATCCAAATTAGGACGATAACTAATACGCCCCACATTATAATCAAACCCTTTATCAGTCAGCGTTACTCGCTCATCAAACGTTTTAAATGCAATTGTTTTTTCTTTATCACCCTTGCGACTTTCTCGCTCAACCTCAACCAAGCGAGAACCGCTATCCCCCACATCAATACCACGACGCTTAATATCTCTTTCCGCTAACGCAATCACCGAGCAACGGCAATTAAATCCGTTAGGCGGATAAAACGTAGCCCAAAAAGGATCATCATAACGATAAACCAAACCATTCATTGCCGAGTGAGCAGGACGAGTACGACTATCATTAACGGCACTATATTGCCAGTACGGGCGATTATCGACATTATCCATCATCTGCTGATAGCGTTGAGCCGAATAAGCTGCTTGCATATTGGTGCGATAAATCGTTTCTAAACGCCGTGGTGAGCCAAAGATTTCGCCTGTTTTAGGATCAGCAATAATCGGCTGTTGCGTTTTCTCATTAATGCCAGCAATCCAACCTTTACGCTTAAACTCACTCATCAAGTCCTTACGCCATTGCTCAAATGCAATTCCGTCTTTCTGCGCCTTTTCAAGCGAATGATAAATATCCTTTGTCATCTCAAGGCTAGACATATTGGCAATTGCAGTTGCTCTTGCCAACGCACTATCATATAAACCTTTCTTATCAACCTTATCCACTAAAGCACCTTTTTGTTTTAAAAACTCAATTGCTTTAGTGGGTTCTAGGTCAAATGCAAAACTAACGTTGCCCACTTGATACCCCTAATAAATCAGCCAAGAATAACGCATTACTCAAATAACTGTGATGCTGTTCACTATTTAAATCAGGGTAGATTTCAGCAAGTTTTTCACTTGCCTCTTCATAAGAATTACAGCTATTCAGCACAGCAACCGCTTTTTGTACAATCGGATCAAGCTGCTGATTAAAGTCAGGGATATTCAAAGCTTGATTTAACATTCCATCAAGTAACGTCTGTTCATCAGAGCTATTTAAATTCCCCTTCAACGCCACCCCACGACACCCACTACAAGAACAGCCTTCAGTGTGCAAATTAGCGGATAATTTCTCTGCATTTAAATCCGTTTTAACCTCATTTTGAACCGCTTTTAAAACTGGCTCATCTTCATCAGCCACTGGAATACCTAGCTTATCTAATGCCCACTGTTGCGGAATAGGTAAACCAACCTGTACCAACGGCGGTAACGCCTCAGCAAAGGTTTTAATATCAGCGGTTTCCTTAGTATCAAACTCAAAATACGGAATACGCATCGGATCAACATTCGGGAAATTAATCAACAAATACGGCAAAATAATTTGCTGAGTAAACGTTTGAGAAAGCTGTTTGGCATCAGATACCAACAAATCTCTGCGCACTTCATTATGAATTTGCCCCAGTGCATTTGTTGCTGTTTTACTGTCTGCATCTGAAGTGAGAGTCTGCCCTAAAATCAAACGAGCAATCGACTTTTCACACCAGTTAATCATTTTTAAGAACGGTTCACCACCGCCAGATTGGTCGGCAACATCGTGCAACTCAATCTGCATAGACTCAGGCATAATCCCTGCAGCATTGTGTCCAATATCAGCCAACGCACGCAGTAATGATTTTTTCTCTTTATCCGTTGCACCTGCGCCATATTTACCGATACGAATCGGTAAGCCATAAAGCTCTAAAAATTCTGCAAAATCAAACACACTGTAATGTTTAAACATATACAGCCACGCCAGCGTGCGATATAAACCATTACGAGCCAATTGCACCGAACGATTTTTGTGAGTGTGCACCACCCACTTCATTGGCGTAAGTTCAACACCTTGTGGGTTATCAGGTGTTAAAAGCAATAGATTATCTTGCTTATCTAACTTAAACCAAGACGGAGGACGGTGAATAAATTTTGCAGGAAAGTAATGCCCGTTGCGTAGCTCCCACATAATTTCAAGCGCAGAAAAGCCGTGTCCCACCGCATCCATACAATCAATCACTAAATCATCTAAATAACCGATCTGATGAAAAAGCTCATCCACTTCTTCTTTCAGCTTTTCTTCTGCTGGTGTGGCATTACGGGGCGCATAGATTTTCCAACCTAGGGTTAAAACTGCACGCTTACGAGTAGCAATATTTGACCCAATCGCTGTGTCCTGTTCTTCAATATCCATAAACAGCTGATGCTGAGCGGTAATATCACCGTTTTCGGCATCTTCTAAAATGCTTTTTAACTTTGCAGGACTAATCTTATTAGACGGATGATCATCCAGCACACGCCCATTCTCCATTACACGAGCTTCATCACTCTGCAACGGTTCACTTTTATTACGGCGTAATAACTCAGTAATTCTATTTAAAATATTCATTTAGTGTCTCCAGCGACTACCGCCCCCAAAACCGTCTTCATCATCAAAATCAGCACCCGACAAGGATGTCCACTCAATCGGTGCTGATGCACCCACTGCATTTTTCCATAGCATCTCCAATGCATCAGGACCGTCATCGTGATCGGCTTTTGGAAAGTGTCTAAGCTGACTTTCAAGTGTGGACTGTGAGCGGTGTAACAAAATCAAACCGTTAGCAATATGCGGTTGCAAACTCTCAATACGTAACATTTTGTCGGTATTCGGTTTAATTGCAGTGGCTGGTACTGGCTTGCCACGTTGTGCGGAACGCTTAACCAGCTCCGTCTGTAAAAACTCCTGAAACTGCACCGTTTCGACAAACCAACGCTGACAGTTATATTGCGAATGCAGTCGAATCACATCTTCAATAATCAAATCAGGTAAACGCTTTTTAATTTGAGCTTCAACGACGTATAACTTACCGCTTGCACGGTGATAACCCCCAACCAAAATCGCTGATGGGTCACGGCTTGCGCCAGCTTTACCCATAGAGGGGTCAAGCGCACCGAAATAAATCAAGTCATCAGGTAATTCCGTCCAATACTGCAAGCTGTTTGCAAAAATAGCATCATCACCACTTACTGGGTCATTTTGATACTCGGAGTCAAAAGTAGCGTGTCCATCACGAGCCCGAATTTTCATTAAATCTAAAATCGGACGTGCTGCCCAAGAGACTTCTGCGCCTTTATCCATCTCCGCTTTATTTGCCTGATAGAACGCATCAGCAACAATTTCGCCCTCGGTTAAGTAAAAATTCTCCCACTTATCCCACAGCACCATATTGTCAGGCATTTTTAAAATCGCTTTAAAATGGGCTGTATTCCACGCTTTACTAGCAAGAGTACGATTCAACACGCTGTCGTAATGTAAGATTGTGCCAATATAAACAATATCTAACTTGCCATCAGCCGAGCCTAGCGGTAGCACCGTTTTCTTCAGCCAGTTATGCAACTTATCACGTTGTTCAGGGCTGCGAACTTGTTCATCATTCTCAATATCGTCCAGCACAACTAAGTCAGGACGATAAGCACCGTGGCGCAAACCACGCAATTTCTTGCCCGAACCTGCTACCTGCACCTTTTGGTCAAACTTAGTAATAATAGTGCCGACCTGCCATACACGCCCCACACCTGCAATTTCAGGAAAATCAATGCTCAAACGGCTGTTAAATTCTAATTCGGCTTTAATGGCTTCTAACATCGGATAAGCCTGATCAATAGAGTCCATCACAATCAATGCGTACTTTTTGCGGTTGGTTACTAAGCACCACAGCACAAATAATTGAGAAACAATCGTCGATTTTGCCTCGCCACGTGGAGCAGCAATCGCATCTAAGCACTTTTTCGGACTTTGAATAATCTCTGGCAAACGCTTAAATAAGTAATGATGTAACTGCGATTTATGTGGACTACGCACATAATGCGGAAAGTAATTCGCCACAAAATACTCAAAGCCAGTCTGTGCATCTAACACTTGCTCACGACGGCTTACCACATCTTCCGCTTTATCACTCCAGCCTTCGTTACTTGCTTCAATAAACTTCTGCAAATCCGCTCGAATTGCCTCAAGGCTTTTTCTTAAATCTTTTGAACTCATCGCTAATCCAACAATACCGCCGCAAATAAGAACCAACCCCAGCCATCATTACCTGAAAGTGCGATTAGCCCTGCCAACATTAAACAAATAAAAGCCATATCAACCTTTGCTATTTCTTAAATTCACGCTCGAACTCGGTTTCTAATTCCCCAGTAATCGCCATAAAATCCGCTAATAGCGCAGGGTTACGCTGTTTCAATTTCTCAACAATAATCTGCACCGTTCTAATTGCGGTCGCTTGCTCGCTTACACTCGGTAAAATCTTCTTGCTGGAAGCGGTCACTTTCGCAAAAGAATCTGCTAAAGCCCCCATAGATTTCACCTTATCTTCAGTGGACATCTCTGTGTTTTCTTCAAGCTCCGTCATCAATGCGCGGTATTTAATCAAGAATCCTGCAAGCAAACCTTGTGCAATATTCTCAATCCCCCCACCTGCAATCACTTGCACATCACGAGCTTTATCCCAGTTATCGCCATCTTTTTCCGCTTTCGCTTTCCAGCGGCGAGCTGTACCGAATGAAACGCCCGCTTTATCCGCCGACATTTCAAGGCTTAAACGGTCAAACACATAGTAAGTCCGCACGGCTTTTTGTACTGATACATCGTGAGCCATCTAGCCCCCAAATCGCATACGCATCAATTCAAAGCCTGTCGCAATCAATGCACCGCCCAAGCCACCGCCAGCCAAACCTGCTGTAAAAGCCTGTTTGCGGTGCTTACGTGCCATTTCATCTACTAATTTATTTGTAGCAGCAACCTGACGGCGTAACTCTTCGATTTCAGTATTTTGCAAATCCACCTTTTCGTTAATGCTTTCCGCTAACGCTAAAATCTGCTCAAGCTTATTATTTACATCTTGTCGCTTTCCGTTTCGTTTACTCATTTATCTGCCTTTTTATCTAACTTTTCGTTAATCCGTTTTAATTCATTACGAATTTCAGTCATCAAGTCATTGCTATGCTCATGCTGCACCTTAGCCAGCTCCCTTGACTGATATTTATCTTCCATATCTTGCTTTAATTCTTTAATCCCTTGCTCATTGCGGCTAATTCGGTCAAATACCACTTTGATACAAAACCCGACCAACGGCGCAATCACAAATGAGATCAACATCTGAAACAGTTTTTCATCAATCATAACGCCCCCGTTTAGCACGACTTACAGGAGCTTGATTGCCTTGCTTTACTGCCATTTTGAGATAATCACGACGTTCAGCCACCACAGGATTACGCTTGCGAAATATGCGAACACGCCACCAATTACGGATTTTTCGGAATAGTTTTTTCATTACACACATCCTCATAAATTAAGTTATGCACCAGCACTTGACGTTTTGTTTCTTCCGTATCCTGACGGCTCGGATAAATCAACCCAAACGCCCCACAGCCTGTGTTAGTCACGGAAGTAACCTTTTGAGTGCAACTGCTCATCGACATTGCTAGTGCTACTGCGACGCACGTTGTCAGCATGTTTTTGCTTAATTTGCCCATTTTTAATCACCTCTTTTTGCGTTTGAATCGTTGTTTGCTGTTTTGCATTCTGCTCTGCTAATTCCGCATTTTTCTTCCGAGCAGAACGTACCTGCCAAGCCTGATAAGCGATATAAGAGGCAACCGTACCGATTAGCCCCGACATCACCACAATTTTTTGTGTAATCATTCAGCACCACCTTTACGAAATGCGCTTACTACACCTTTAGTTGCGGGGCTACCCAACACACAAATCCCTGCATACGCAAACCACCAATCTGAAATAAACGCCTTATCCATCATATAAGCATGAATTAAAATGCCCGTTAGTACCAACCAACTCATAAACTGAATAAAGCCAGTGGTGCTTGCACGACCGTCTGAGTTTGTAAGTAAATCAAGTAAGAACTGTCTCATTGTTAAACCCCATTATCTTGTGCCGCATAAACAAGATTACCTGCCATACGATTAACCCAACCTTTGCCGAAAGCATCAAAGTTTTTTAAGCGGGTATAGAATTTCAAACGCTCACCGACAAAGCGTAATAACGTATCATTGAGATCTTGTTTATTCAGTGCTTCCAAAGTGAGTTTGCCAATAATGCCGTCATCCAATGCTCCAACAGAACGCTGTAACATTCGTGCAGCATTACCGAATCCATGATTCACACAAGCATCAAAGAATTGATAAGCAATAGCAGACGGTAATTGGTCACAGTTGTAACGTTTCCAAAACGCTTTGTGATAGATATTAAAAGCGGTATCACGACTCATTGTTTTCATCGCACCTGTGTATCCATTTTCGATTGCAGTGCGTTTAGTGATACCCCAAATAGTTTCACCGCCTGTATCACGAGGGTCATTAACATAACCGCCCTCATGCCCAATAACACGATCAAAGATTTGTAGGAAAGTAAGTTTTACTGACATAAAAAAAGCCCCTAAGTAATTAAACCTAGGGGCTATTTTCAAAGATTTTAGATTGACTCAGGGAGGCGAAAGAGTTCAACATTAAAACAGGCTATCTTGTGTGACTTTCTGCTGATTAAAACTATGGATAACATCCCAGCCCTGACGATCAGAAATACCGAATTTAGGACAAAGTTCAACCATAATCATACGTCCACTCATGCCTTTCTCACGTAAACTATCAAACTCCGATTTAAAACGTTGATTACGCAACATTCTCAAAGCCGTTTCACAGCGTGGAATATAAACCGACTCCTTGCCACCAAAGTAATAACGCAGCTCTTTAGCATTATCCACACCAACCGCATCAGCAACTTTAGGGAAATAAAACGCACCACAGCTAAACCGAATAGGAGCACCTCCCAATTTTCGGATCAGTTTCTCTGTCTCTCTAAAGCCAATAATATCTACAATCTCCAACACTATCGGCGGTAAATAATCTGCAACGCTTTCTAACTCACACATAAAAACACCTCTCAATAAACAATTCGGAGATATTTTCCACTAAGATTTTCAAAACTGTGAACGTTTAGCCAGCTTTTTGCAAAATTTTGATAAAAAAAGACCGCTTGAATAAGCGGTCATATATTTATTTTTTATACTTCAAGATAATTGGGATAGACTGCAAAGCAACATTCCAAGCCTCCATTGAGTCTTGCATAGATAATTTTCCGCAATCGTGATATTCATTAGCATAATCACCAACATCTGCTTTATCTGGGTGTATCAGTAAAATAACTTTACGTAATGCACAAGCTGAAATAGGATTTTTATCGTGTCCAAAAGTGCCATCTCTCATTGCAAAAGCAACATTTCTCAATTTTTGATAATCACCGCTCATTGCTTCTTCAATCTCTCGTTGAGCTTTCTCTGTTGCCCCAAAAGCCGAAACAGATAATGCACAAGCTAATACAGCTATTAGTTTTTTCATTTACTAGATTCTCCTTTTTATATAAATCTAGGTATAAGTACCACAAAAAAGCCCACTTCCTCAAGTGGGCTATGCAAATAATAATGTAAATTTATTTCACTCTCTTACCTTGCTTATGCAAATAAACCGCTAACATCTGCACAATCTTATGTAATTCTTCCTCCGAACACCATTGTAATCTCTCTTTTTTAAAGGATCTGCGACAAATCCCCAACACATAGCCCCAACTCAACCCATTATCCGCAATCATTGCTTCAATTTTATTGATATACGTCTGCTTGTTATCATAAAGGCTCGTACTAGGCTTTTTACCGAACTTTTTCGACTTCACTCTAAAACCCTTAGCTTTCATCCCTTGAAGTACGGTCATCAATTCTGTATCCGTCATCATCGAACAGCTCGGCTTATCAACTAGCTCCAACAGCAAGGTTTTATAAGCGTTATCATCTAGCTTTAACTCATTTTTGCCGATATGGATTTTTTGAATCATCTGCTGGCGTGTTTGTGGTTGCATCTAAATCCTCCTAATTGCGCTTTAATTTCAGCCCATTTCTTTGCATTTCGTTCTATCTGCTCAGGGGTTAAAACCCTCTCAGGTAACTCTTTCTGCACTCTTTTGGGCATCACATCTAACAACTGCTTTGGTGTTGGAAAGTGATCGCAGGTTTCAGCTAATCTCATAAAGGCTTTTTCAAATCTCACTTGATCTAACTCTTGCTCCCAACTACGCTTATAAGTCAGTACTTTCAGCCACGCCTGCAATGTACCTGCCACGGCATCTTCGGGCGGTGCATTGCGTAGTCGTAACAGAATCAACATTGACACCCCAGATGCTAAAGTTTTCTTTAACCATTGCTCGCCCATTTCATCGCCTCCGATACTGCGCCTACTGTTTTAGATGTTGGCGCAGACTGTTGTTGATATTCTTGCTGATAATTTTGTGCAACCGCTAACGCACCGCTTACCGTTTTCGGTTGATAACGGCTAATAATCTCTAGCAAATAACCGTGCGAATTAAGTGGCAGGCGCAAATTGTGGCGTTGTGCCAAGACACCGTTAATTCCTGCAATCCAAGCCTCAACAGGCGCAGGATATTCAATCCCATCACGACTAATTCGTTGCGCCGTAATCATCGGTTGCAACTCATTGAGCAAGGTCGCCACACGCCCAAAGCTCAAACTAGATTTTTGTGGGCGAAACAGCCCCAAATAACCCACCAATTTCTGCCCCAACTCACCGCTAATGGCGAGAGCGGATAGCAATGCTTGACTTGCATCTTCGTGTGCAATCAACGCATCAAGCGAATTTAACGCCCCACAAGCGGGACACTTCACCTTCATAGCACCTCCATTTTTAAAGAAAACATTGAAAAACTGTGCTTTTCAATATTCTCTCACCCCGCCCCGAGTGCAATTTACGCAAAATCAAATTAGGCTCTGCCAGTGTTAAGTTTGAGAGTGGGGCGGGTGAGTGTTTTAGCGGTTACATAGTTGTCTCCTTATTTCTCATAGCCAATAAACTCATCTTTACACGTTGCCCGCTTCCAAGCGCATCTCGGATATACATCTCAGCCAAGTTAAAATCATCCTCATCAATTAACTGTAAAGCAAAATCCAATCGATCAATCACATTCAACAAGCGGTCTTTTATTTCTGTCTTTTTACTCATACTCACACCTCAAAACGGCTTTTTCGCGACTCGGTCACAAAAATCAGCACGGTTATTGCACCATTTTTTATTGATTTCGTTTGTTGCATTTCGGCTTGCATCACTCCACGCATTGCTTGCGTTTTTGTAGTCGCCTTTGCGTTCTAAACTTGCGGCTTCTTCGCTAAAATGCTTAAAGCGGTCAAACTTAACTTGGTCTTTGAGTTTTTGTTTCATTACACTTCCTCCACTTCAAGAATATCCCTAACGTCAATAATCTGACGGGGTAAAGAGTCAATCTCATCCCCATTCATCTCTAAAACGCTTTCAATAACTTCATCAATACTTTCCGCTTCAACATCGCACTCAACTAAGCAATACATTCTGACGGTAAACTTTGGCATAATTAGCTCCTTTTTTATGGTTAAAACACATTATTAACGCCCCTCGTCCTATTCCCCCTCTTTAACAAAGAGGGGGCTAGGGGGAGATTTTAAAGAGCGTTTAAATGGGCTTTAAACCCCCGCCATATCTAACGAAATAGGCTGATATTTCCCTTTGCTATCACGCTCATAAAAGCGGATATAATCTTTACTTCCCACAACCTGCACACTGTCTGAAATTGCCTGCATTGCACGTGTCCAGCGTTCGTCTTGAATATCGACTCGGCGTAGCGACAAAATGCGAGCTGTATTCAAATTACCTTCTTTATCCACCTGAAACGCACTATCAATCAAAGAACGCAACTCGGGGCGAGCATTTGACGACCATTCGTGTAGGCATTCATCAATCAACGCCTTGCCTGCGTGAATACGCTCATCAAATCGCACACTTTCGGCCACTGCTACCTGCAACTTGTATTTACCGTCAAAGCTAAACAGGGTTAAATTCCCTTTACGACCGCCCACCTGCACACCGTATTTTTCAGCAGAAAGCTGAACAAAAGCAGCCACATCATCAAACACCTGATTTTTAAACGCTCGCATCTTGTCTTTTAACTCAAGCGCACGAGCCGTAAACCCACACACAAGCTCATCACGCTCTTTGTCCATCTCTTTAATCAGCTCTTCAGCCACTAAAGCCCCTTTTGCATCTTCCCAGTAAGTTTTACCGTTAATTTCTGTTTTCTTAGCCATCTTCTAACCCTCAAATTTTGATTCCCAACACACTCTGATGCCTTCCATCATCGTGTAATAACCTCGCCAGTTTCCTAGCTCTTCCGAATGCCCTTGTGCATACCACACCGCTTTTTTACTCTCTATTAACGCTCTTGCTACCCCCTTGTTATTGCCCACATCCACTTTGATACGAGGTTTTGAGCGTGTAAAATCAATACTCAACACCGTAAACCCAAGCGCATTTAAGTGATAAATCGCTCTCTGTGTCTGTCTGCACCAACGCACCGCCATCTGATTCGCTCGGTTTACCGTATGTTTAACCTTTACTTGTTTAGCCATTTTCAATTACCTCATCAAATCCTAATCTCACAATCGTTGTTGCATTCTTGCCTCTGTCTTGATAACTCGGCGTTGCCAGTTTCTTCACCGAGCTTTTCTTAATCCCTAAGAAGTCTGCAATTTCTTGTGCTGTACCATCAAAAAAGTATTTATCCCCTTTATATACAGCGTAAATCGGTTCGGTTTTTGTCATATTTAGCCCCCTAATCTTGCTAAGCGGTAAACTTTCTGCCATTGTTCCTTATTAGAAAATTCACCAATTTCTAAACTCCAGTCTGATTCAGGTATTAGGGAAAATAGCACCCATCTTTGAGCCTTTACTGCAAAAAGCTGGTGAGTCAATGTAGCAATTTCCCCTCCATCAGCTCGTTTACTCCACTTGCGATAGCGTAATTTTTCTAATTTAACTAATGCCTTGCTTGCCATATTTAGCCCCCTTAATGAATTAAAAACTCCGCATACTGCTCAATCATCTCTTCATTCATCGGCTCACGGTTTACTCGAGCCATACGAATCGCACCTTTCATCAACATACTCAAGCGTCGGGCATTACCTTTGGCGTGCTTAATAAAGGTTGCGTTAAATTCGCTTGTTCCCACCCCCGACTCAATCAATAACGCCAAATCCTCATTGCTCATCTCATTACCCAAGTTGCACGCCACACTTGCTCGGCTATAAAGCTGTTTTAAATCCTCTTTACGCCCTTTTAAATTCACCAATAAACGAGGCATACCTGCAAGCACCACACCACATTTTGAAAGGTCTTGAATACGGCGGATAAACTCTAGTGAACGTGTCGATAAGAGCTCGGCTTCATCAACTAACAGCACCATATCCGCCCCAGTGAGCTTATTCACAATGCCTTCAAACAAGTTGTCATTTGTGCCTGTTTCAGTGCTTCCAATCGCTTTCGCAATACGGCGTAATAGCACTTTAGGCGTACAGCTCGGGTCTGTTTCAATTAACACTGCAGAACTATTTTCTTTGACGTACTGCTTCAAAATCTGCGTTTTACCCATACCAGCCTGTCCATATAACACGCCCATTTCACCTTCTGCGTGGACTGAATCAATCATTGCTAGCCCACGTTTTGCTTGTTTGGTGCGAACAAAGCCATCGTTATAGCCATCAATCAACTCTTTAATTTTGGCTCGCCCAATCACTTCCTCGACTTTCTTGTCGATATTCGCAACCACACCTTTATATTCACCTTTTAAATACAAGCTCACCGTCGCCACCGATACGCCCAGCAATCTCGCCACGGCTTTTTGGTCTAGCTCTTTTTCTTCCATAAAAGATTTAAGTAGTTGGTTATTCATTTTTTACCTCGTTATAATGCTGTTTTAATTTGTTTTAAATTGAAGGAGACGTTATGTACACCACACAATATTTTCAAAACATCAGAACCTTTAAATTTAGCCAGTTTTGGGAAGATTACCTCGACAATCTCACTGATGAAGAGCGAACGTTACTTCATAAAAAAGTCCATGGAAAAGGTAAACATTCCTTTCAATACTGGTTAGAACAAAATCAAGCTGATGTAGACAAATACATTGAATCAACCCCAAAGCAACGCGACAGCCGAAAAAAGTGGCAAGCTGAACGTTGTCTCTTTGCTTATGCGCGTTGGCAAATCCTTTGCAAAGGAGAGTTAATTCGTGAGTGGATTTCAAACCCTTTTACTTGCCAAGTAAGTCGTTCAGATGCTTCTTTGGCATACCTTGCTTATATCTTTGATGATTTAAATAACGCTGTTTCATCTTTGCCAGACTTTCCCCCTCAACCTGGCGAACACTATCCTGCGGTTTACGAGCTAAATCCACTGGACTCGGAGTAACTCTGTATGCGGTGCAAACGAATGCACCGTCTGCATTAAACACATTCACCTCATACTCACTTAACTGCTCAACGATCACATTCAAACCGTCATATCCAGCAAGTTGTTGAGCAAAATAATTACGCCAAAAAAGACATACACAACTGTTTTTTACTGATCTGATTTTCATAAATCACCCCACTTTCTCTTCTAACTCTTCATACTCCGCTTCAAATAAAGCGTATATAATGCTGTTTTAATCTGTTTAACTTAAGGAGTCGCTATGTCACAACTCACGCTAAAATCACTCAATACTCGCCTAGAACAACTTGAAATATTGAATACAGTACAATCTGATTTCTTAATCTCGTTGTTAGCCGAGCTAGTCAAAACTCAAACGTTACCGCTTGCAACCATACTCAATTTGATTAACCAACAAGCATCTGATCAATCATTGCTGCTTTCCGAGCCACTTTCGCCTGAAATGAACGGCTACGAGCTTGTGCAGCAATGGTTGCTTGAGGTGCGTGATTTCGCTGTGCTGGCTTGTCCAAATCATCAAGATCCACTGTTTGTTGAACATTTCCCACAAGTTCTTCAGCGTCTTGAACAGCAGAAGAAGCAACTTTCTGACGAGAAAACGCTTTAAACATCGCCCAATTCCCCATCGGACTCGGATCCACCCAACACTTTTCTCGCGTTGCGGTGCAGATCAATGCACCGCTCATATCAAAAACCTTCACGTTGTCATCATTAAAAGGCTCTACAAAAACCTCTTGCTGATGAAAGTCTGCTAACTCACAAGCAAAGTAGGTGCAACCATCAACGCTTACTTCACCACGATATGTTCTACGAATTAATACTGCCATTTTGATTCTCCCTAGGGCTTAACCCACTTTCTCTTCTAACTCTTCATACTCCGCTTCAAATAAAGCGTAGGTTTTCTTCTTCTGTTTGGTTCGCATCAAGCGTCCACCAAACACCTCACTCATATCCGCTTTCAATTCAATCGCATCACGGTGTTGAGCTTCCAAAATATCCGCCTGCTCACGCTTACGGCGAATCTTCGCTTCAAGACTCTTACGTCTACCACTTTCCCTTGCTGACTCAGGCATATAATCCGTCTTATTGCCATCTAAAATCGCCTCACAAATCACCTCACCGCTCATTTGCTTAACAATCACCGTGCTAGGGTCGTGCAGGTCATAACACACACGCACCTTCTCACCGTTAAAATCTGCCAACTCAATGTGGAAATAAATCTTATTGTCAAAGAACACTTCGCCACGCTGTGCCACACGCTCAACTTCAGGGCGAAATAACAGTTGAGCCTCTTCCGCAGTAACCACATTCGGTTGCCAATTTTGCAAGCTCATCAAGTGAGCCTTAAACTCTGCAGGGCTAAATCGCAACCCCGTCTGCGGATTACGTGGCAAACTACGGTGCGGACGATTGTTATACTCTTCAAAACAAGCGGTAACATCTGCCACAAAATCTGCAAATTCAGGACACCACGCCATTGCCTTCTTCTGCTCATCAGTCAGCAACTTATCCTTCGCTTTCGCCTTAATTGCCGACTGAATCTTGCGATAATTCCAGTGCTTCGTTGCACTATCCCCATCTTTACCGTTATAACTCTGATAGGTTTTCGCAAGCGGAATCAACGTTGATTTCCATAACCGTTCGATAATCCCACGCCCCTGCGGATTCCCTGCAATCCCTGTTTCGTGATGGATACCTAACCGAGGCAAAATCCCCGTAATATCCGTATCAAACATCTTGTTACTCTGTCCTCGACCGTTATCCGAATAATAAATATTCGGGCAACCGTGAGTTAAAATCCCGTGACGCAACGCATCACCCACCGCAATCACCGACTCACTATCCGCTATCGACCAACCCACCACCAAGTGTGTCCGTACATCAATAATTGCAGTTACCTCAGGCACATAAGGCATTCCATTCTCTCGGCGTTTCACATAACCCTTAAAGCTATGCCCATCGCCCACCCAACACTCATTAATTTCCATCACCTGCGAATCTCTTCGCACAAATGGCGTTAAATTTCGCATCTCAGCCCCTGTTTTTCGCCCTTGTTGTAAAACATAATCAGGCAACTGACTCAACGCATACCGCACCTGACGCTCTGTGGGCAAATCTTCACCGACATACTGCATCGCAAATTGCGCATAAGCCTGCGTAAGAGCAACATTTGAAAAGGTCTGATAAAACCCTAAAAATGCCTGCAACCACCCCAACTTCTCGGGCGAAGTGCGCTTCTCCATCTTCAACGGAATCATCTGCTTCAACTGTTCCGCCGAATTTTCCCCTGCTTCGTAAGCCAACACCCAACTATGCAACGTCCGCTTACTTAACTTAATCTTCCCCCCACTCTTACCATTTGCCACCGCTATCGCAGAAAGCACCACATCAGGCACCACACGCTCACCAATCGCCCCAATCACACGGTCTAACGTCTTCGTACGACTCAACCCCAGCTCCAACTCCTTCTGCAAATACCACCGCACCACCAAAATCCGATTATCCGCCACACTCAACTGCTTATCCGAAACCCGATCTAACGCAATCTCCTGCCGTCTTAAACTCAATTCACCTTTCGCCAGCTCAGGGGGCGCAAGCTGGAGAAGCTTGGTGCGCAATGCTTTTTGAGTTTCAGGGGGAAGGCTGGTGATGTGGTATTCGTATGTAACGCCTTTAGCTCCTTTTACTTGTCGTTTTTTCCAAAGCTCCTTAGTTGCTCTTCTTGTTACATTATTTGGAAGTGTCGGAATATCAGGGAGTCCCGCAATATCTTCCGCTAAAAACCATTCATTCATAAGAAACTCCTTATTCGTAACGAGATGGCCAAATCTCCTGCGGTGTTTTGCCAATCGCATTCGCAATAATTTGTTCACCCTTTGGATATGGTTTATCTAAAGCATTACGTACGGTTGTTTTAGCTAACCCATTATCAATACCTAGTTGAGATAATGATTTTCCTATTTTCATTAACTCACCTCGAATTTCGAGATTAGTCATATCTCTAACTCTTTTATTTCTTGCCATTTTGTGAGATCCTTAAAACTAGCTTTTAACTACGTTGTAGATGTAAATCATCTAACTACGGAATGGATAATATAGTGAATTCCTTGTGAAATCAATAGATGAATTCAAAAGAATTCACAAAAATATGTTAAATTTAACTTAACTATTTGATTTTGAAATGAATTTATTTTTAATTCTTTTTGAATTCAAAAGGAATTCACAGGTGGCTTTATGAATTCATTAAAACAGAAAGAATGGTTTACTGCTTCTGAAATAGCAGGGATAGCAGATTTACCAACTCAACCGACAAATGTAACGAGAAGAGCAACTAAAAATAATTGGATTAAAAGACAGGTAGAGGGGAAGAAAGGGGTTGCTTTTGAATACCATTACAGCTCACTACCCGAAAGCGTACAACAAGCCTTAGGCTTCAGCATTGTACGCCCAACAACACCGCCACTCGATACCATAGCTAGAATAGAAGACGAAAGTGTTGGACTAGACACAAGAAAGCATACAAACAACACACCGCCCCTTGACGGCGATACCTTTGTTGTAAGCAAGGCAAGACTACAAACCGCCATTGCCACACTTGAAGAAATACTCGTGATAACACGCAAAACAATGAAACCAGACGCAAAAGCCCAAATGGTTCTAATGATTTACGAGTTACTCAGCGAAGAAAGCGCGAATGACAGCAAAATAGTAGAGATGATAAGATTAGTTGCTTAGAGGAGATTTAATGGATAGACACTCAATTTTAAAATTCTTTGACAATAACGCAGGAAGTGACGATGACAAAGGCTTACAGGTTATAAACCACGGTCATATCGTCGTCAATTATGGCAACATAACCACCCACATAGGGAATTGCGTAGATCACAACAAGAAGCTCACTCAAGCCGACAAAGACCAAGTAAACGCCCTTATTCGCTCACTTGAAGAGAAAAACGAAACCAACACTTAACCGCTGTTTAAATACCTTTTAAAACATATTTAAAAACAGCTCAAACCTATGCAAAAAACAATGCAAAAACTGCCTATTTTTTTCTATTTTTGCCCATTTTGTTTTTTGCATAGCTCACCCCAATAAAAAAGCGGTGAAAGCCCACCCCACAAGCCCTCACCGCCAATTTTTTCCCGCCAAATTTTTCCTTTCACCTATGCAAAAAGAGTTAGTACCCCATATTCTCTTGATGAGAACCTGGAAAATCGTGGCAATGTTGCTGAAGTTCAGACGAAAGAACACGGATAAATTCAGCAACTTCTTTTGCTGCCCTACTATTCAGTAAATAATCCGAATGTTCGAAACGAGATTTTGCAAATTCATACGCTAATTTATCGGCATTTGATTTTTTCATAATGTACTCCTATGTGTTGGTTGAAAGAAACCGTAGGATAGCACGTTGGCGGGCGTGGTTAAATAATCCGCACTACTTAAAAAGGAAACCCAAAATGAGTACCGCACTTCAAACCCTAACCCAAAAACTTGCCAACCGTTTTGAAATTAGCGACGGTTCAAACCTTATCGATACCTTAAAGCAGACCGCTTTCAAAGGTAACGTGTCCGATAGCCAAATGACTGCCCTGCTGATTGTCGCAAATCAGTATTCACTTAATCCGTGGACAAAAGAGATTTACGCATTCCCTGACCGCAATAATGGCATTGTACCTATTGTCGGTGTGGACGGTTGGTCTCGTATCTTAAACGAAAATCCGCAATTTGACGGCATTGAGTTTGATCTTGATGATGAAAAATGTACTTGCAAAATCTACCGTAAAGACCGCTCACGAGCTATTCAAGTAACGGAATATATGACGGAATGTTTTAGAGATAACTCGCCTGCGTGGAAATCTCACCCTAAACGTATGCTACGCCATAAAGCAATGATCCAGTGCGCACGTTTGGCTTTTGGCTTTACTGGCATTTATGACCAAGACGAAGCAGATCGCATTGTGGAAAATCAACGCACAGACGTTACCCCGAAAGCCCCAGTAATTGAAACCCAAGCGGTAGAACTGGCAACGGCTGAACAGCTTGAAAAACTCAATAAGTTAATTGAACTGACCAACACAGACACCGCTAAAGCCTTTGCGTTTTACGGTGTACAAAATCTTGAACAGTTACCGAAAACCAAAGCCGATCACTTTATCAAAACCCTAAGTGAACGCCTTGATAAACAATCACAACAGGCTCAACAAACTGAAATCGGTGAGGAAGTCCCACTATGATAGATGACCTAATCACTCTTGATTGTGAGCAAGGCACGGAGGAATGGCTGACTGCAAGGTTGGGCATTCCAACCGCCACAGGCATTAGCAACATCGTTACCCCTAGCGGTAAAAAATCAAGCTCGTGGACAAGCTATTTAGCCGAATTGGTAGCCGAAAGCATTGAAGGCTTAGGCGAAAACGGCTTTAAGTCTGGCGATATGCAACGTGGTAATCAGCTAGAACCGCAAGCTCGAATGGCTTACGAATTTGAAACCGATTGTAACGTGGTGCAAGTGGGGGGCGTGTATCTCAACAGCGATAAAGATTTAATGATAAGCCCAGACGGATTAATCCCCGAAAAGCGCAAAGGCTTAGAAATTAAATGCCCGAAGATGAAAACTCACATCAAATATATTTTGGAAGGGGGCGTACCTGCTGAATACTTAATACAAGTGCAAGTAGCCTTGTGGGTAACAGGCTACGAAACGTGGGATTTTGTCAGCTACTGCCCCGAATACCAAAAACAAACGCTTTACATCTACACCGCACAACGTGATCCAGTGTTGATGAAAGCCTTTGATGAATATATACCGCAATTTATTAAAACGCTAAAGGCGTTTAGGGATAGTTAAAATAGCAAGGAAGATTATTCAAATTTATTACCATAAAATCACAAAGGAAACTGTATGAACGAGATTAAATTAAATATTTCAATTCCCAATACAATGTTCAAACGAATGTTATCCCATTATTTTTCACATTCATTCCATAAACAACAAAGATTAAAACATTGTATCCATTTTATTAAACAAAATTGGGTTCTATTAGACAGTGATTTACGAGATAAATTAAAAGATAAAGCATTGATGCAAATTGTTGTCGAGCAAAAAGAAAAGAAAGACGTTACGTTATTATCTGATTTTGTAATGTGGGTAAATAGCAATCGTGATAGCGCAGGAGTAGCACAATGAGCTGGAATATTTTTAAACTAAGAAAAGATATTAAATATTGGGCGAACTTATGTAGTAAGCAGGCATTAGAAATTATTTTATTAAAAAATGAAATTTCTAAATTAAAAAAAGAATTACAGGTTAAAAATAATCGAATTGCTATTGATGATGCAATGGCAAATATTATTGCAAGCTCACAACGTTCAAGAAAAGAAATTCGTGCAAGTAGAAATAGAAAGGGGAAATAAATGAGTAATACATTTTCCACTAATTTTCTAAATGATATTAAAAATCACAAAATTACTGTTATCGAAAACTCGGAACATTCAAAAATTTTCAAAGCTATGCGAGCAGACGGTAGTATCTGCCAATCTTTCACAGTAATTTATGCCGATAACAAGGCTATTATTACTGGGGATATGGGGCATTATGTTTTCGGCAGATTACAAAATTCTTACGGATTCTTTTTAAATAACGAATCTGCGTTTAACTTTGGATATGTTCTAGAAAAACTACTTGCCGAAGATAAATTTAATAAAGCTGAAAGATACGATTCTACTCAAGCCGAAGAAACCATTAAAAGTATTATTCAAGAGTATCGAGAGTCATTAGATGAAGATGATTGCCAAGATGATCTGAATGAGCTTGAAGATTCATTAGAACATATTGATTTTGATTCGGAAATTGAAGTGGCTGCATGGCTATATTCATTAACGGATGAATCAGCTGAAATCTTTGAAGAATATAACATTGATGATTTTACAGTATTGGATTATAGATTTATCTGGTGCGTGTATGGATTAATTTGGGCGACAAGAGAGTTTGAGAAGGCAGTGAATAATGAGTAAACCAATTTCTGTACAAGATTTTATTTACCAAGGCTTATGGATAATACCTGATGATTGTCCGTTGAAGAAAAACTCAGGAGAGGTACATTATGCTCGTTGGATAATGTCAATGCATGATGTGCCTGCAACATTGAGTATGGATATTGAAGAATATGTTAAATCACATTCTTTATATTGCATGTATAACGGTATTAAGCATAAATTTATCAATGTATCTAGGTTAGGAGATGTATTTATCAATGATGATTTAACAGCTACATCTTATAACAAGCGAGTTCCTATTACTGAATTGTATTCTTTTTCAGAGGAATAATTATGAAAGAAAAAGACAAAGAAGAAATTGAATTCAATGAAATGTGGAATAAATTTTTAATAATGCTTCAAAGAGAATGTAATAAAACACAACTTCTTACGATTTATAATCTTTCTTGTACAGGAGTACTTCTTGCTAAGCTACCAACCGCACCGTAAAACGTGCGGTTTTTTATTAACTAAAAACAGGAGAAAAACTAATGTTCTTTCTAGGCTTTATCTTAGGGGCTATGTCCGCAATCGTGGCACAGCAATTTTTAAAACAATACTCAATTACCAAAAAGGAGCAAAACAATGATTAAAATAAAACCCAAAACAATCATCATTGGAGGTTTAACAAGTGTAGCTGTGTTGATTGCTGCAGCAGTTGGTGCAATGTCTGTGTATTCGGTAGATGCAGGTGAAACTGCTATTGTTACCCGTTATGGTGAAATCATAGATACCAAGACAAGCGGGCTTAACTGGAAATCCCCTGTTGAAGATGTGACCTACTTTAGCACTCGAGAAGCGAAGATTAGCTTTGGCCAGTTTAATACTAAAGGGGATGTAGTAAGTGGTTTAGCAGCTTATACAGCTGACCGTCAAACAGCTACAGTTGCCCTTACACTTACATATCAAATCACTAACCCTGAACAAGTTTATAAAAAATATAAAACGGCTGAGAATATGGTGAGTACACTTGTTGCACCTAGAGTTCGCCAGCAATTAGAAATTGTATTTAGCAAATATACTGCAATGACAGCCGTTGAAAAACGTGGTGAATTTGCAACAGCATTGCGTAAAGAAATTGCGGAAGTATTTAAAGGCTATCCGCTGGTTATCAATGACGTTCAGTCTGTCTTTAACTTTAGCAAAGAATACGAGCGAATGATTGAAGATAGCGTAAACAAAGATGTTGCAGTGCGTAACAAAGAACGTGAAACACGCATTGCAATGGAAGAGGCGAAGGCAAATCAAGTTCGTGCGGAAGCGGAAGCAAAAATCCGTATCACTCAAGCCGAAGCAGAAGCCAAACAGCAAACGATGAAAGCTGATGCAGAAGCTCATTCGATTAAGGTAAAAGGTCAAGCAGAAGCCGATAGCGCAAAAGCATTAGCGGAGGCACTGGCGAAAAACCAAGATTTAGTCGCATTGAAAACTGCTGAAAAATGGAATGGTGTGTTACCAACCTACATTCCACAAGGTACAGTAATGCCATTTGTGCAGTTGCCGAATAAATAATTTTAGCCGCCACTGTAACTGGTGGCGTTTTTGGATTTGACACACCGCCCTGTTATGTTTAGGGAAAATTAATCACCTTTATTACTATACTTATCCACAAAATGCTTAAATGCCACAGGCAATAGCGACATTCCTACCAGATTAAACAAAATCTTCATTAAGAAATATTGCTGATATGCCACTGATAAATCATCACTAAAATTTAACCCAATATGGCGCATTTCATCAAAACTTAATGCGCCTGCGGTTAATTGTGTGATGATTGAAAAAATTAAATACACTTCATAACCAAATGTTTTTGAAAGACCTATGTGATGTTCAACCCACACATAAATACCTGCGATAGCCAACACAGTGAAAGCATACAATTTCCACTGCCACGCAAAATCAAGTTCACTTTCAATCACAAGGTAGTAAAACCAAAATGGTACACACCATTGCACATATTTCAACAGCGTTTCTGCTTGTCTAATTTTCATAAGAGGCTCCAATGGATGACGAGAAAATAAAAAAACTTCTTAAAGATGCAATAAAAGAAGATCGAGAAGAACGATACCAAAGATTTAACAGAAATTACAATCAAATGCTGAAAGACGGTTTAAAACATCTAATTGTTATTTTTGCCATTCTGTTATTGGTTGGTTTTTTTATTTGACACCGCCCTTGCTCTGTTCTAAACTACCCCCACTTTCAGCAGAAAGTCGGGATTGGCGTTCCTGAACATCTAAAGGGCGGAAAAGAAGATAGTCGCCTAAAGCGACTTTTTTTATATCCGCAAAACAGTACATCAACCTTTTTCTAAAATTTTAGAAAAAGTCCAATGATGAATAAATAATGGCTCGAATGAGCAAGCAGACAATGTAAGTCGATAGCAGATTTAGATTTGGTCTGTGAACCTGTAGCATTGAAAGCTAAGACCAACTTTATTTATTCATCTCCAATGGTGGGCTGTTTGAGGGGATCGCAAGATCCGCTGTTTCCTTTAGAGCAGTACGCCAACCTTGAACAGTTCACCACCAACAAATTGGCGTTTGTTCGTGGTGAGTTTAAAACTCCATCTAAAGGACAAACTAAAATGACAAATTCAAACCTAATTACTGTTTTCAACGGTCAAATCTCAAACCAATCAGTTCAACTTTGCAATGCTCAAGCTCTTCATTCATTCTTAGAAGTTCAAAGTAAATTTGCTGATTGGATCAAGAACCGCATTAACGACTACGGTTTTATTCAAAACGAAGATTACATCATCGTCGCAGAACGCACCAACGGCAGACCACGCAAGGAATACCACATCACACTTGATATGGGTAAAGAACTGGCAATGGTTGAACGCAACGAAAAAGGCAAACAAATTCGCAAATACTTTATTGAGTGTGAGAAACGAGTGTTGCAAAATTCTCAACAAAACCTACCGCTTGCTAAACCAAAACCAGTGGAAACCGTCACAATCCCTGTGGACATCTTAGGCGCAATTATCCAACACACCCGCCACGCAAGACGACTAGCGGAAAAAGTTGAGCCATTCCACCGCCACTTACAAGAAATTATGGGGCTAGACCGCTGTTACTTCAAAAACGAAATCGCAGCGATCGCCTACGACGTGGCGCACGAATTTAACTACTTCTTAGACGAAGGAGAACGAATTCTTGAAAAATACCGCAAAGAGAAATCACAAATTAACTACGCTAAGGCTCGAAATGCTAGATTAGCAAACTTTTAACCCAACCAAACCGCTTGTAATGAGCGGTTTTTTTATTTGGAGAGAATATGGAAACATTAAGCATTAAACAGGTAGCAAGTATTCTAAATGTATCCTATGGAACTGTTTTTAATCACCGCCATCAATGGGGCTTTTATAAAATGGAAGGTTCTCGTTTATGGCGAATTGATAAAACAGATCTTGATTTGTTGAAAAAACGATCTAATAATGACCGTGGGCTTGTTCTGTCGGTCGGAGAGGAAAAATTATGCCGATCAGAAAAAGAGGAGACGTCTATTACATTGACCTCTATACCCCTAGCGGTGAAAGAATTAGACGCACTATTAAAACGACTGTAAAAAAAGAAGCTCAACAATACCACGATCAACTAAAAGCACAGTTGTGGCAAATTGATAAGCTAGACCAAAAACCTGAATATCTCTTTGAAAACGCATTAGTCCTATTCTTAAAAGATGCGGAAGGCAAAGAAGATACCGCAACCAAAAAACGACACGCAATTTATTTCCGAGATATATTTGCAGGTCGCACACTTAGTTCTTTAACAAGCGATGAAATACTTGATGCAATTCCAGAAAAGCACATGACTAAAGGCACACCGCTGACAAACGCCACTAAGAACAAATATAGAACGTCTATAATGCGTATCTTAAAATTGGCGTATCAGTCTGGGTACATTGAGAAGATGCCATATATTCCCAAGAAGAAAGAGCCTCCGATTCGTGTTCGTTGGATTACCAAAGAACAAGCTAAACAGCTTATTGATAGGATTAGCACAGATTGGATGAAAACAATTTGTGCTTTTGCATTATTAACTGGTGCAAGGCGAACAGAAATACTTTCTATGACTTGGGATAAAATAGACTTCATTCGTAAAGTAGCGATTGTTTCCAATGACATTGCAAAATCGGAAAAAGCAAGATCACTTTTGCTTAATGACGATGCGATTGAGCTACTGCAAAAACAAAAAGGAAAAAATCCTAAATATGTTTTTGTTGGCGATAAAGGACAATCACTACAAGATATCAACCGCAAAACATTTAACAAAGCAACTGAAAAATGTTTCTTGGCTGATTTCCATTTTCATGATTTAAGGCACACTTGGGCAAGTTGGCACGTCCAAGCAGGCACACCACTATTCACCTTAAAGGAATTAGGCGGTTGGGAAACATTGGAAATGGTAAAGAAATATGCTCACCTTAACGCCGATCACTTACTCTCTCACGCTAACTCAGTAAAATTCTAGTCACAAATTGGTCACAAAGCATTTTGAACATAGGAAAATTATGAGTTAAATTTGAATGTAACTGATTGATAAATAAAGGAAAATAATGGCACGCCCTAAAGGATTCGAACCTTTGACCCACGCCTTAGAAGGGCGTTGCTCTATCCAGCTGAGCTAAGGGCGCAGAGTAATTGAAATAAAATAAGATGTGAAATCTAGAGAAGGTGGTCGGCGAGATAGGATTTGAACCTACGACCCACTGGTCCCAAACCAGTTGCGCTACCAAGCTGCGCTACTCGCCGTCTGAAAGTGGTTTGCATTATAAATATTTTAAAAATTTCGTCAATAGCTTTTTTTAGATTTAAAATCAAATGCTTGTTCCTTAAACATTAGTTATAATAGATCTTATCAAGACATCTTTTTTCTGCGAAAATAACGCAAACGTTTTCGCAATCATACATAGGGGGTATTATGTCCGCAAAAATTTTATCAGGCACGGCGCTGTCTACCCAAGTAAAATCTGAAATAAGTGAGAGAATTCAAGAAATTACAGCTAAAGGATATAGAAATCCTGGTCTAGCTGTTATTTTAGTTGGAGCAGATCCTGCTTCAGAAGTCTATGTTAATAGTAAACGTAGAAGTTGTGCCGAAGTAGGTATCACATCAAAGGCCTTTGATTTACCAGAAAACACTTCTGAAAAGGAATTATTAGATATCATTCAACAATTAAATCAGGATGAAAGTGTCGATGGTATTCTGGTGCAATTACCTCTACCGCAACATATCGATACAACTAAAATTATTGAAGCTATTCATCCAAGCAAAGATGTGGATGGCTTCCACCCCTACAATGTTGGGCGTTTAGCTCAAAGAATCCCAACTTTACGCTCTTGCACACCTTATGGAGTAATGAAATTATTAGAGACTACTGGTATTGATCTGTATGGTAAGCATGCTGTTATCGTTGGTGCTTCAAATATTGTTGGACGACCAATGGCAATGGAGTTGTTGTTAGGTGGCTGTACCGTTACTGTTACTCATCGATTCACTGTTGATTTGGAAAATCATATTCGTCAGGCAGATATTATTGTTGTTGCTGTCGGTAAACCTCATCTTGTCAAAGGGGAATGGATTAAAGATGGTGCAATAGTTATTGATGTTGGTATCAACCGTATTGATGGAAAATTAGTTGGGGATGTAGAATTTGAAATTGCGAAAGAAAAAGCCTCTTTTATCACGCCAGTACCAGGTGGTGTAGGTCCAATGACCGTTGCCATGTTAATGCAAAACACATTGCAAGCATACCAACAGCATATTCAGCAATAATTAACAAAAACCTCGCCATTTGCGAGGTTTTTCTTTCAGATTACTTTACAATAAACCTGCTTGTTTTAGTGCATCTGTCACAACTGGATGAAACTCTTCAGATAGAACTGTTAATGGCAAACGCAAGGTTGGCTGCCCAATTAACCCTAATTTTGCAGCAGCCCATTTAACTGGCACTGGATTACCTTCTACAAATAATTTTGTATGTAATCCCATTAAGCGTTGATTAATTTCTTCTGCTTCATCAAATTTGCCTGCTAAAGCTAATTTACACATTTTTGCCATATCAGCTGCCGCAAGGTTATTGGTAACAGAAATCACACCTTGTCCACCTAGTTTCATTGATTCTAAACCAGTCGCATCGTCACCACTTAAGAAAATAAAATCTTCACCAGCTAATTTTTTAATTTCAGCAACGCGACTTACATCACCAGTAGCTTCTTTCACTGCAACAATATTAGGAATTTTAGCTAAACGTCCAATAGTTTCAGGTTTTAAATCACAACCTGTACGACCTGGTACGTTATACAAGATTTGAGGTAAATGAGTGCATTCTGCAATCGCTTTATAGTGTTGATATAAACCTTCTTGCGATGGTTTATTGTAGTAAGGAACAACACTTAAGCAACCAACAACACCACTATTCTCAACTAACTTAGTTAGCATAATCGCTTCATGAGTTGAGTTAGAGCCTGTGCCAGCAATAACTGGAATACGACCAGCTGCGTACTCGACCGTCTTTTTGATGACTCTTACATTCTCATCTATACTCAATGTACTACATTCACCTGTTGTACCCACTGACACAATTGCATCTGTCCCTGCTGCCACGTGAAATTCAACTAATTTTTTTAACTCTTCAAAGTTAATTTCACCGTCTGTCATTGGGGTAATTAGCGCGACAATACTACCCGAAAATAATGGTTTTGACATATTTACTCCTGTATTTTGTTGTAATTTAAGACGTTGCTAGATTGCAAAATTATCGAAAAAGATGCAAGTGTTTTTTAAGTACTTTTTGCAAAAAAATTGATAAAACGAATCGCTTATTCAATTCCTTTCTGATAAGACATCATGACTAACGTTCTCCATTTATCTTGCCCAAGCTCATCTTTTCCCATATTAGCAATATGAGGGAAGCGCCCCCAGCATTCAAAGCCATGCTTTTTCATCATATTCATACTGACTTGATTTAATTCAAACACATACGCCATAAGGGTATGAATGCCACAATTCAGCATTTCTGCTTTCATGTATTCCATTATTACTGAGCCATATCCTTTACCTTTTGCTTTGTGATCTAGATAGATACTTATTTCGGAAGTATGCACAAAAGCAGGGCGTTCATAAAAAGGTGAAAAACTAAACCAGCCAACTACGCCATTTTCATCCTCAACACTCCAAAGAGGATATTTCTCACTATTCAAATGGAAATCAAACCATTGCTGACGGCTTTCCTTAGTCGCAAGAAAGAGATCTGCAGTTACTTGATGTGTCGGAATTGCTTGGTTATAAATGGCTAAAATTGTTTCAAAATCTGAGGGTATTGCTTTACGAATATGCATTAAGTATTCCTATAGTTCCAAGAATTCCGTTAATGTTTTCGCAATACTATCTTCATTATTCGAACCAATAGTACGTTTTGCTTTACTCTGAACTGCTTGCTCAGATTCCCCCATTGCTATCCCCATACCGACAAATTCTAGCATGCTAATATCATTAAAGTTATCTCCAAAAGCAATCACGTTTTTAGGATCTATACCTTCTAATTTTAATAATTCAGCAAGACAAGCACCTTTACTATTTCCTACACGAGTAATATCTGCACGATCAACCCAAGACCATTCCGGACTAAATTCATCAAGCGGTAAGCTATTTACATATTCTTGCATTTTTTGTTGTGAAGGATCACTGATCAATACTTTCCAAATTGTTGTGTTATTATCAATAAAAGTTTGGAAATTATCGACCTGATGAATTTGTGGACGAACACTTTCTGGAGTAGATGCAGCCCATTTAAGGAGCTTTGTGAAGTTTGCATTCAACACTTCATAAGTCATTGCATCGCGTGTGTATACTGCGACATGGAATCCTTGAGCTTTAGCACCATTGATCAGATATTCTGCTTGTGCTGAAGTTAGCGGATTAGAGAAAAGCACCTCATCTTTATGAAAATCGTAAAGGTAAGTACCATTACAACAAACAACTGGGGTATCTAAATTAAGCTCGGCATAATATGGTCGAACCGCAGTATGATGGCGACCTGTGACAAAAAATACCTTAATTCCTTTTTCTCGAGCTTGTTGAATAACTTTTTTACTTGATTCTAGAATTGTAGCCTGACTTGAGAGAAGTGTTCCATCAAGGTCAAAAGCAATTGCTTGATAAGACATTGTGTACTCCATACGTAAAAAATAAAAAGGGCGATTATTCTCATAACCACCCTCTCTATTCTACGCTGTTTAATATATTAAATCAGCAAATTATTTACCTGTATTATATGCAGGAGTTTGGTACAACGGAGCTGGACCATTTGGACCTGCTTCATCAGTGCCTTCGCTTTGTTTTAAAATACCACCATTAGCAGAAATTTCTACACGACGGTTAGGGCGTAAACAGTCACGTAATGCTTGACCTGATTCATTATCACACGCTTTAACTTGGCTTGCTTTACCATAACCAACAGCTTCGATTTGAGCTGTTACGCCTTGTTGTACTAAACGAGCTTTAACCACATTAGCACGACGCTGAGATAAATCTAAGTTGTAGTTCACTGAACCTAAACGGTCTGTATAACCTGCAACTTTCACTTTTTCAGCGCTTGTAGATTTTAATTGCGCAGCAACATTATCAACAACTTCTTTACCTTTAGTAGTTAAAGTATCTTTGTCAAAATCAAATAAGAAATCACCGCTTAAGTTGTATGATGCATTACCGTTACAACCATTTGGATACCAATAGAATTGCTGTGCATTCATGTTTTTGTCAAATAGAACTTTATATTGGCAAATTTTATGCTCGCCATTTTCACGGTAGTTAAATACATAGTCCCACTCACGAACAGCATATAAACCTTCTGCAAAGTGTGGACGACCGATTAAATAATATAATTGATCTTTATTCATACCGCGTTCAATTTGGCGAACATTTTCCCAGTTTGGCCATGAACCAAATTGTGAACCTTCGTGGTTAAACGTTGATTCAGAAATTTTTGGGAATACCGGGTTATCTGTAGTACCTTCATTAGATACTTTGCTTAAATTACCACAAGCAGCTACAGCAAGTGCAACACCTGATAACAATAAGCCACGAAAAACAGTCGTTTTTTTCATCTAGTTATTCCTTTTGAGAATTTATTTAAACTTTTAGTTAAGCGACTCATACAGCTAGCCACCTATGCCATAGAGACCACCCAATTTTACAATATAAATCTAGATTATTCTAGTAAATTGACGGTAATTTACGCATGTAAATATTCAACTAGTAATTGCAAATTCCGATTCCCTCTAAATTCATTAATGTCAAGCTTGTACACTAGTTTAGCTTGCTTGATTGAGAGATCTGGAAAAGCTCTTACATCCACATTAAACCAGATAGCATCAAGCAACATTCCTTGCTGATTTTCTACCATCAATTTGAGATGTTTTCCAGCAAGTAGTCGTTGCTGTAAAACTTTAAATTCGCCTTCAAACATCGGTTCTGCAAAATTCTGCCCCCAAGGCCCCGCTTGCTTCAATAATTCTGCCGTTTGGAGGTTAAATTCATTACCATTCAACTCACCATCAGTGTAAAGCACATTTTGTAACAGTTCTGGCTCGGCAAATTCATTGATTGTTTCGTCAAATAATGTTTGAAAACGTTGAAAATGATCTTGGTGAATAGTAAGACCAGCAGCCATCGCATGCCCACCAAACTTTACGATTAAATCAGGGTAATTAGTATCAATTCTCTCTAATAAATCACGCATATGAATGCCAGAAATAGAACGAGCAGACCCTTTTAAATAATCACTCTCTTCACTCTCTTGGGCAAAAGCTATCACTGGACGATGAAATTGATCCTTAATACGAGAGGCTAAAATTCCAATCACCCCTTGATGCCAATCAGGCTGATATAATACGATTCCATGAGCCTTATCTTGATGTGATAATTTAGGTAATTTAGCACAGATTGCTAGAGCCTCTGTTTTCATCTCTTGCTCAAATTCCTTACGAGTTTGATTTAGACTATCCAGTTCTAATGCTAATTGACGAGCAAGTGACATACTGTTACTCGTGAGTAATTCTACTCCAAGTGACATATTTTCCAGACGGCCTGCAGCATTCAAACGAGGAGCGACAGCAAAGCCTAAATCGCTAGCCTGTAAACTACTTTGATCTCGCTTTGCAATCTCAAGTAATGCCTGAATGCCCGGTCTACACATTCCAGAACGAATACGATTTAAACCCTGATTAACTAAAATCCTATTGTTATAATCCAAAGGCACAACATCCGCTACTGTACCTAATGCAACGAGGTCGAGAAATTCAGCCATATTAGGCTCTTGATCTCTATATAAATTTAGCTCTCGGAATTCAGCTCGTAATGCCATCATTACATAGAAAATTACGCCAACCCCAGCAAGTGATTTAGAGGGAAATTCACAATATTCTAAATTCGGATTTACCATTGCATCCGCATTTGGCAAACTATCCGCTGGCAAATGGTGATCGGTAACCAATACCTTAATACCATGCGCTTTTAGTAGATCAATTCCGTCAAATGACGAAATACCATTGTCCACAGTGAGTACCAAATCCGCACCTTTTGCAATGACCATATCAGCAATGGCTATACTCAAACCATATCCTTGGGAAAAACGGTCCGGAATGAGGTAATCAACCTTTTCAAAACCAAACTGGCGCAATGCAAGTAATGCAAGAGATGTACTCGTTGCACCATCTGCATCAAAATCACCTACGATGACGATTCGCTCCTGCTTTTGAAAACTTTCCACAAGTAATTCAACAGCTTGTTCAATGTTGGCTAATAATTTAGGATGATGTAAGCCTTTCAAAGTAAGATCTAATTCTGTTTTAGACTTTACTCCTCGGCTTTGATAGATTCGATTAAGAAGAGGATGCTCTGAAAGGGTGTCTGAACTTAATAATGGACGGCGCTTAATAATTTTATTCACGGCTTATTATTTCTATTTGTGACTGTTGCGTTTATTCTAACATAAAAACAAGCGGTAAGATTAACAAAATCATTTGCAAATCTTACCGCTTGATGAACGAGTAATACAAATAGAGGTTAGCCTTCTAACATTTTTATCAGTTCTTTTGGCTCAACAAATCCCGGAATTATCTCACCATCTCTGGTAATAATATTTGGCGTACCAGTTACTCCAAATTTAAGACCAAGTGCATAATGTTTTTTCACAATATTTGGCGTTTTAACTTTTTGAGGAACTCTCCCCTCTTCTGCTTCATTTAAAGCAAATACTTTATCCTCAGCACTCCAAATTGCTTCCATTTGTTTAGCTGTTTGAGTATTCATGCCACCACGAGGAAAAGCTAAGTAACGAATTGTGATCCCTAATTCATTATATTCTTTTATTTTTTGGTGTAATAAATGACAATAGTGACACGTAATATCCATAAACACTGTCACTACATGTTTTTCATTTTTGGCAGGATACACAATCATTTCTTTACTAAGGCTATTTAATTCAGTCAATAAGACCTCCTTAGCAATATCCACAACTTTACCCTCTTTTAGTTCAAATACCACCCCTTGAATCACAAAACGACTGTCATTACTGATATGTAATATGCCTTGATCTGTTATAGCCATTTTAAAATTTGGTAATGCAGAGTCACTAATTACAACATTACTTGCTCCCATCTTTTCTAATTGCTTTTGCAAAGTGGCATTATCAGCCACAGCAATTGTTGTTGATAATACTGCACTTAACGCAATTAATGCTTTTTTCATTGTATTTCCTTTTCTGAATTTAAAGTTTAAGTTTTGCTTCCACATATTTTGCTTTAACTAAAAATGCCTTACGTTCTTTATCTGGCATACCTGAACCAGCCCCAGGCAACTTAACCGTAATTGGATTTACCGGATGACCGTTGATATGAAATTCATAGTGTAAATGCGCCCCTGTTGAACGCCCTGTATTACCAGATAGCGCTATACGGTCTCCTTTTTTCACGCTTTGCCCAGGTCGAACAAGTTGTCGGCTTAAATGCATATACACCGTAGTATATTGTCCAGCATGCCTAATTTTTATATAACGACCAGCACCATTCGCTTGGTAAGCCACATGCTCTACAACGCCATCAGCAGGCGAAATAATTGGCGTCCCCGTTGGTACTGCAAAATCAACACCTTTATGTGGAGCTACTCGTCTCGTCACTGGATGCAAACGTCTTGGGTTAAATGGCGATGAAATTCTTGGTGTAAATTGCAAAGGATAACGAGCAAAGCCTCGGCCTAAGGTTTCACCATGTCGGCTATAATAGCGACCATTATCAGCTTGAATAGCATAATAGCTTTTTTTACCGCTTATCACATGAATTGCTTCAACATTACCAAGTTCAGTAACTTTGCCATTGATATATTCGCGTTTCACCAGAATCGCAAATTTATCGCCTTTTTTCAGCTTATTCATGGCTATTTGCCACTGTAATCCACTGGTTAATTGATTTATTTGACGTGGAGATAATCCAACTGAACGCAAACTTGACGCAAAATTACCATCTAATGTTCCCTTAACAATATCTTGTTTCCAAACACCTTTTTTCTCGATAGTTTGAACAACAAATTGATTTTTTGCTCGGCGCTCGAAAATCTTTTCTTCTTTCTCAGAAACAAGCCAATTCATGTATTCTAGTTCCCCATCGGGATCTAAAATCCAGTAGAACTGTTGTCCTGCGGCCAAATTAGATAACTGCGGAAAATTTCTTTCTAAAGCTCGTGCTGTTGCAGCCCCAATTCCCGATTGCTCAAGAACATCTTTTAATTTATCCCCTCGAGTAACTGTATAGCTAAATTGATTTTGAATTCGCATTGCCTGATCAGCAATATCCAAAAAATCACCAATTACATTTTCAGCTTCCTCAGATAGTTGAATTTTATCCTCGGGTTTATTCACATCTGTTGCATTATTTAGACTGGTGCCATCTTCAATGGTAACTTCTGAATCATCAATTGGCGCGCTGTCTGTACTATTAGCAACATGCTCTTCATCTGCATCATCTTTATCCGACAGATCATCTTCATAAGATGTTGCATTTTCGTCATGTTCACCATCAACAGGCTCTTCATCCGCTTCGCTTATATCAATATTAATATAATTCGGCTCCCCATGAATCAAACCTGCTGTTTCATCCGTTCCTGTTATTTCCGACTCTGCTTGAGCCTTATTAGCTGGTAGATAATTCGTTAAATCTAAAACACCTTCATTTTTTGTCGAAGACACTCTTTTATCTGTTGTTTTAGCTAATGGAACATCATTTGTCGGGATAGTATTACTTTGATGTTTTAATGCTAAAATTACTCCCATAAAAATGGACAGCAGCGCCATTAAAAACAATAGTGCTTTTATTTTATTTTTCTTCCGTTTACGATCTCTCGCAAAAATAACATGTTGCAAAATGTTTTCCTAATTTACTTTTTATTATTTTTAATAATCTGATTGGATGTTTCATTGACAAATTAAGTAAGAAAAAATTCCTACCCTGACTTGTCAAACTCATAAAAATCCGCTACTTTTAGTAAGTTGATACCCACAAAAAATTTAATGCTATGCATATTAACGCAATCTACCCTGAAAAAAAACGAACAGTTCCATTAATTACACTTGAAAAAATCAATGTCGTTTTTGACGAACAGCTCGCTTTACAAGATATTAATTTAAAAATTTTTCCTAATTCTATCACAACTATCGTTGGCCCAAATGGTGCAGGAAAATCAACTCTACTAAAAGTATTACTAAAATTATTAGCGCCAACAAGCGGTCAAGTTACCTACAAAAAAGGGTTGACGATTGGCTATGTTCCACAAAAATTGCACTTAGATCATTCTATTCCAATTTCTGTCACTAAATTTTTATCACTCAAACCAAATGTGCAAAAATCTTCTATAAATGAAGCGCTTGCGCTATTCTCAATCACACATTTAGCAGCTCAAAGTATGCAAAAACTATCTGGCGGAGAGCTACAGAGAGTACTACTCGCTCGCGCAATTTTAGGTAAACCTCAATTACTGGTTTTAGATGAGCCAATGCAGGGTGTGGATATTACAGGGCAAACGGAACTCTATCAACTATTAAATAAAACTCGGGATTGGCTAAATTGTGCTATTCTGATGGTTTCTCATGATTTAAATATTGTAATGGCAAACACTGATGAAGTACTTTGCGTAAATAAACATATCTGTTGTGCCGGAACACCTGAAATGATTTCAAGTGATCCTAAGTTTATCCATCTTTTTGGTGATAAATTTGCAAGCAATGTTGCATTTTATACACACCATCATAACCATCATCACGATTTACATGGCGATGTCTGTCAAGGCAATTGTCAACATTAATTAACCTTTTGATAAAAATATGTTTGAAATTCTTTTTCCTGCTTGGATTGCTGGTGTCTTACTCACTTTTGTGACTGCACCACTTGGTAGTTTTGTTGTATGGCGAAAAATGGCCTATTTTGGAGATACCTTAGCGCATTCTGCTTTACTTGGTGTCGCTTTAGGTATTTTCTTAGAGCTAGATCCTTATCTATCTGTAATTCTGATGACAGTCATTCTTGCACTTGGCTTAGTTTGGTTAGAACAGCGTACAAATCAATCCGTCGATACTATTTTGGGTATTATTGCTCACTGTAGCTTGTCTCTAGGCGTAATTACGATAAGTCTATTAGATAATGTTCGAGTAGACTTGATGTCTTACTTATTTGGCGATCTACTTGCAATTAACTATGATGATGTCATTTTTATTGCGATTGGGGTAACTATTATTGGCACGATTTTGGCGATATTCTGGAAAAAATTAATTTCCATTACGATTAGTGCTGAACTAGCAAAAATTGAAGGACTGAATATTGCTCGCCTACGTCTAATTCTTATGTTGCTTACAGCAATTACTATTGCATTAAGTATGAAATTTGTCGGAGCGCTTATTATCACCTCTCTACTGATTATTCCAGCTGCGACTGCAAGGCGTTTTGCAAGAAGTCCAGAGTCTATGGTCTGTTATGCTATTTTATGTAGCTTAATATCAGTAACTGGTGGATTATTATTTTCAGCATTTAAAGACACACCAGCTGGACCATCCGTTGTTATTTGCGCTGGAATGCTCTTTTTATTGTCTCTGTATAAAAAAGAATATAATTAAGATCAAGAAAATATTATTTACCCTATTGATATTTTACTGCTTCTTAGAGTAAATTGGCGAACATTGTTCATCGTATTTTAGAATGAATTTAGTCTCAAGTTTTTTAGGTGGGAAAGATGTGCCAATTATTAGGTATGAATTGTAATACGCCGACAGATATTACCTTTTCATTTGAAGGTTTTCGTCGTCGTGCAGGGTTGACGGATCACCATACAGATGGTTTCGGAATAGCATTTTTTGAAGGAAAAGGCGTGCGTATTTTTCGCGATAATCGCCCAGGTGCATCATCACCTATGGCTGATTTAGTGGGACAATACCGTATAAAATCCTTTAACGTTATTGCTCATATTCGAAAAGCAACCAGAGGTAATGTTAATTTAGAAAACACCCATCCATTTATCCGTGAATTATGGGGTGAGAACTGGGTTTTTGCCCATAATGGAACCGTTGAAGGTATATCAATTTGCCCTAAAACTCATTACCAGCCAATTGGTGATACCGATTCTGAAGCTGCTTTTTGCTGTATAGTAGGACAACTAAAAGATCGATTCCCTGAGCAACCTAGTGAACAAGAAATGTTTGATGCTATCATGGAAATCACTAGTAAAATTGCAACACAAGGCGTGTTTAACTTTATTATGTCAAATGGTCATTGGATGATTGCTCGCTGTTCTACAAATCTGTATTACGTGACTCGTAAAGCACCATTTGGCACAGCCTTACGTGATGATGACGTTATGATTGATTTTCGAGAATACACTCAGGAATCAGACAAAGTGACTATCATTGCAACTCAGCCATTAACCAAAAATGAAAACTGGAAGAAAATGAAAAACGGTGGTTATGTATTCTTTAAAGAAGGCGATGTCGTGTTCGAAGTTGAAGGGACATTACCTGAGAGTAAACCGCACGTTTAACCAACTTAAAAGTATAGTGGCATATAAGCTCATCTTATATGCCGTTTTTCTATTCACCACTTGCCTCAGCAATGACTACTGGAATTAATTCCTCTTTCTTTAAGAAATTCTGCTCTCTAAAGTTCATTGGATAGTGGCACGCAAATTCATGTTGTTTAAATTTACGTAGTGGTGGCTTGGTAACACATTTCTTTTGAGCAAAAGGGCAACGAGGGCCTAAACGACAACCTATTGGCAAATATTGTAACATAGGGACTGACCCCTTTAATGTATTTAAACGGCTTTTAAATGGCAGTGGTTTAGAAAAATCGGGCACACTCTTAAGTAAAACTGAAGTATAAGGATGAAATGGCGTTTCCATAATAGTTTCTTTACTTGCAACCTCTACTGTCTGACCGCAATACAATACATTAAATGAGTCAACCCATTTATGGATACTCACCATATCATTACTGACTAAAACAATAGAAGTACCAAGATTTTTGTTCATGCTAGATAACAGACGATAAATCTGTAGCTGTGTAGTGGATTCCATAGTATTAGTTGGTTCGTCTGCAACAAGTAGACGTGGCTGATTAGCAACAGCCATTGCAATCATTACTTTTTGCGCTTCACCTTCGGTAATGTCCGTTGGGTAGCTTCGCATGATATCAATGTGATCTTTAATCCCTACTCGATGTAATAACTCAATCGCTTTTTTCTTTTTCCAGCCAAAATAATTCCACCACTTCCCCTTAAAACGGATGGTTTCCATTAATTGTTTACCTACGGTTTGACTAGGATCTAAACTGGAAAGTGGATCTTGAAAAATCATTGAAATATCATCACCTACCAGCTTACGTCGTTGATGAGGTGTCAGTTTTAATAATTCAATATCATTGAAACGGAATCGATCTGCTGTGATTATCCATTCCTCTTTAACTAATCCACAGATAACTTTAGCAATCAAGCTCTTGCCAGAACCTGATTCTCCAACTAATCCACAAATTTCACCGTTATCTAGAGTTAAATTGATATTATCGACCATTTTAATACGCCCATTTGGCGTATCAATCTCAATACTTAAATGTCGAATATCTAACAATGCCATTTTTTAAAACCACCTTAATAACGATAACGCTCAAGTACTCTTACAACCCCATTACCCAACATTGTTATAATGAGAATAACAAAGATAATAGCAATCCCTGGCAACACCACAGACCAAGGAGCAATATAAATTAAATCGACAGAATCACGAATCATGGCTCCCCACTCAGGAGTAGGACTTTTGGCACCAAGTTTAATAAAACTTAAAGCACTAATATCTAGTACCGCAATAACGAACACGTGAGAAAGCTCTTTGACAGCCACTACGGTTAAATTTGGTAAAATAACCAATCTAATTAAATCACGCTTCCTTGCTCCATCTAATTTTAAGGTAACAACATATTCTCGCTTTAATTCTCGTTGAGCGGTCTGATAAATTTTATGGATAAAATGGGGCAACATAGCGAGAAAAATTGCTAACATTGCGTTAGTTAAGCTAGGCTCCATTAAAGTTGCAATCACAATCGCAATTAATAAAATTGGAATAAATAAGAAAGTGTCAAACAAGTGGCTTAAAATAAAGAATGAACTGCTTTTTTTAATACTAGCAAGTATACTTATCACTCCACCGATGATAGCGATCGCAAACGTAATGACAAATGCAGAACCTACTGTATAATAAAAACCATACAGTACTCTACTAAAAATATCTCGACCAAGATCATCAGTACCAAAGAAGTGGCTAATTTGACCATGATCATTCCACGACGGAGGCAATAATTCGACCCCCACAAATTGGCGATCCGCAGAATATGGCGCAATTAAATTACCCATGAGCACTAAAACAAGCAATCCAATAAATAGATAAACACTTGCTAATGCAAAAGTATCTTTACGTAGCTCTCGCCAAAATTGGTTAAAATAGGCGAATTCTCGAAATTGTTCTGGTTCTTTATTTATTAACATTAATTTATATACCAATCTTTTTTCTGCGATGGATCAAGTAATGTGATAGTTAGTTTAGCTAATAGATCTACACCTAACACAAATAACCCTATTGCCACTACTCCAGCTGAAATTGCATTATAATCTTGAATACTCAACGCATTTATTAACCATCGACCAATCCCTCCCCAACTGACTACATTTTCAATAAGCATTGCAAATGCAAAAATTAGAGTGACGTTACGTGCTATCATTGGGACTAATGCAGGTAATGTATTACGGATAATATGCACCCACCAGATTTTTAAAGGTGACCAACCTCTCACATACGCAACCTTCACATAATTTTGTTTAAGTACATATTGTGCTCGCATTTGAGTAAAGCGCATTGTTTCCAAAGTAGCAGGAACAGCCAAAATTAATGTAGGTAAAGCAAGATGATGCAGAGCGCTTTGCATTATTTTCAGCTTGTGAGGCATATCAGAAAGAAAAATATCTAAAATCTTTACTCCTGTAATCGCAGGAACGTCATAAATAGGATGAATCTCTCCCACTGCAGCAATTTCCCACTGATTAATAGACGCATAAGCAAGCAAAACTATGGCTAACCAAAATACAGGGATAGCAAGACTAAGTGAACCTAATGTAGATAATAGCTTTCCTACAATATTTCGTTGCTGTGTGGTTGCAAAAAATCCTAGAGGAATGCCTAATACAAGCGACACTCCCAAAGCAGAAATACAAAGAGAAATTGTTGCAGGAAATACACTTAATATCTGTGTCACTAAAGGTTCACCAGTTGTATAACTAACTCCTAGATTTCCGCGTAGTAGATCCTGCACATAATGCCAGTATCCTTTTATTCCAACCATTTCTAGTTGATTTAAAGGATCACGTAATAGAATATTGTAGCTGATAAAAGAAAGGATCAATAACGTTATCAGTATCAAAATAACTTTACGAATCAGAGCAAGTAACATACGTATTCCAAATTGATTGTCGAATTTTCATTTTAGTAAACCATCGAGTATTATACTTTGATTTTCCTACTCTAGCCCAATATTTGCCAGTTTCACACCACCAAATGGGCTAATATAAATATTTTTCACTCTAGGATGCGCAAGTAGTACTCGCTTTACATTCACAAGCGGTAAGATTGGAAGATCTAATTGCAAAATATGCTGTGCGCGTTTATATAATAGTGTTCGTACAGCTGGATCTTCACTAAAACGAGCCATTTCAAGTAATTTATCAAAATCATCACTACACCAATTGGACAAGTTGGTCACCGAATTTTGAGCCTGACAACTCAAGAGTGGGGATAAAAAACTATCTGGATCAAAATTATTTGCTAGCCAACCACTTAAAATAAGATCATAGTCAGCCTCTCCTTTTTCTAATTGCTGGGTTAAATAAGCACGACTTACTTCTCTAACCTGAATTTTCAAACCAACTTTTGCTAATTCAGAACGGATAAACTCAGCCATTTTCAATGGATGTAAGTTATAAGCACGCTTTTCATCAATCACCCACAACACCAAGGATTTTTCCTCTTCATTCATATTGCCATCAGGTTGATGATAAGGATAACTTCCATGGTTGGTTTCGGTAAATAACGCTTTTGGTAACACATTTTCAGCAACCTCAGCCATATCATAAAATAGTGTTTTAGCTAACCGTTTACGATCAATGCTTTCGGCAATTTTCAGGCGCAAAGGTAAATCATTGCCAATCGGACGCTGAAAATTAAAAGCGAGAAAAGCCAAATTTGCACCATCGCTCTCAACCAAATTGGCATTAGATTTTGCCACTGCAATTTGACTTGGCTCCACAAAAGCCGACACATCACACTCTCTATTTAGGAATTTCGCCATGCGACCAGTGCCTGAAGAGGAAAAATCAACAAGCATATTGCTAATTTTAGCTTTCTTTCCCCAGTAGCGTGTATTTGGTATTAAACGCACATAATCGTTGAATCTAGCATTATCTAACTGATAAACCCCTGTTCCTATCGGTAGTAAATCTAGTTGGCGAATATTTTCATCGGCATTAAGTTGTAATGCATATTCTTTAGAAAGAATCACTGCATATTGGCTAGCCAAATGTGCCAAAACAGAAGAGTCTGGCTTCGCTAACTTAATTTTTACAACATAATTAGACGGAGAAGATAAGCTAGCAATACGGCTTTTCAAATTGATACTTTCAAAGTAAGGGAAATTTGCACGCTCTGCAACTTGGCGATCGATGCCCTTATAATCAAATTGAATTGCATCATCTTCTGCTAACTCTTTTAATGTCCCCATCGCTCTATTTAGCGAAAAAATGACATCTTCTGCATTAAATTTACGTGTTGGCGTAAACCATTGAGTGTGATGAAATGAAACGTTTTTACGGAGATGAAGTGTAATAGTTAAACCATCATCACTAACCTCGAATTTCGAGGCCAATGATGGTTTTAAAGTGTTAGTATTCGGATCAAATTCAATTAATTTGTCATAGATTTGTTCAGTCACTACATTCATATTCGTCCCAGCGTCTGCACGCTGCGGATTGAATGATAAACCTGAACCATTAGTACAATACACCAAACTATTTTTGATTAATGGCTCAGGAATTCTTGGCGATGCGGATATAACTGAAGATGCACTTAAAATTGCAAAAAAACAGCTAAATCTAATCGCTTGTAGTACACACTTATCCAATCTCATTATTTGCTAATTCCATAAACACGTAATTTATTTGCAATTGCGGTATGCGAAATTCCTAAACGCTGTGCTAGTTTGCGTGTACTCGGATATTCTGCATAAAATTTACGTAGCAACGACGCTTCAAAACGATTGACCAACTCTTCTAATGAAGTATCCTCTAGCTGATCAATATTGAAATCACTCGGCACTTCATCAGGCAGATTAAGATCCACAACCAATAGCTGATTGTGCGTTGCAAGGGTACAAGCTCGGTAAATCGCATTATAAAGCTCACGTAAATTGCCAGACCAGTGATAGCCAAGTAGTGCTTTAATAAAACTATCATCATAATGAGGTTTTGGAATACCAAGCTGTTGGCTAATTTGGCTAATAAAAAACTCAGCAAGTAACGGAATATCTCCTTGACGCTCACGTAATGGAGGAAGATTCAAAGTTAGTACATTTAAACGATGATAAAGATCTTCACGCACCTTTCCTTCAACTACAAGCTGTGCCAATGGTTTTTGAGAAGTGCAGATCACTCGAACATCAACATGAACCTCTTTGTCTTCTCCAACTCGGCGGAATGAGCCATCATTTAAAAAACGCAGTAATTTTGCCTGCATGTCCAGCGAAAGCTCAGAAATTGAGTCTAATAAGACTGTTCCCCCATTTGCATATTCAAAAAAGCCTGTACTTTCTTGACCATTCGCACGAAAACCGAACATTTCATGTTCAGCCTCAGCTTCTGGCAAGCCAGCACAATTAACGGCTATAAATTTCTGAGAACGTCTAAAACTAAATTGATGACATGCCTTTGCAAACAGATCTTTGCCAGTCCCTGTTTCACCTTGAATCAATAAAGGTACATTAAGTACCGCAAATTTTTTCGCTTGTTCAACCACTGAACGCATTTTAGCACTCCGCCCAATAATGCAATCAAATTCACTATTTTGGTGCGCCATAAATTGGCGGAGATCGATCTGCATACTCTGCTGTGACTGAAGCGTCACAACATAACCTAATGGGCGATTTTGTTCCGATTCCCATAATTCAATCGGCAATAAGTCCATACGCCAAACTTGATCATTAAATTGGATAGGGTTAGAAATTGGCTGTAAGGTATCTGCATGTATCGTATTACCTTGCTCTAAAAAGCTGTGGTACCATTTTGTGCGATTAAGGTTTACAATTATGTCGTTCAATGCCACACCAGAAAGAGATTGAATACTTTCTTGCTTTTTCTTTGGTAATGACAAGCGGTAGGTTGGTAATAAAAGTTTACAAGCCTGAGGATTAGCAAACTCGATATTACCGTTTAAATCTAAAGAAAGAACAGGATTCGGCAATGCCTCTAGCAGTGCTTGTAGTTCAAGATTTTTACGTTCTTGAGGAAGATGATGAATCGCTTTTACCGATTGAACATTAGCAATTTTCTTAATCTGTTTAATTAACGCTGTTTGCTGTTCTGAATTTATCTGTTCAGTGCGTAAATAAACTAAATCTTTGTTCTCTTGTTTCTGAAGTTCAATCCCTTCAAGATTAATACCTTGAGCACCTAATAGGCTTAAAATATCTTGAGCAATTCCAACTCGTTCAATACATTCAATCGCAAAACGCATACAGTTCTCCTCTTTTTTCTCGTATCATACTCCTAAATTGCCAATTTGGAAACTTTTGTTTACATAAATTCAATCTAGAATTGTTGATGATTTTTCGGTAAAATTCCGCGCCTATTTTCCAAGGGAAATTCGAATGAAAAAATTACTTCCAGCAGGACTTGCTATTGCTCTTGCACTATTAATCAGCTACTTAATGATGGTTGGTTCTGGTTTCTTTCCAACTCCAGAGCTAAAAGATGTCTTCGCCTTAGGCGCGGTCATTCTTTTTTTAAGCGCATCGAGAAAAGCATTCTATTTTGTGCTATTTCCAATTGTCTTTGCATATGCATTTTATACTCCAACAGGCCTAACCTTTGGACCACCTTCCTATCAGTATATTGCATCTGTATTTGCAACAGATTTAAGTGAGACAAAAGAATTTTTGAGTCAAATTCCTGCTTTACATTATGCTGCAGGTTTTGGCATTCTATTTGCAATGGCTTTCTTTTATACACTCGTTCGCATGTATGATTTACGCTTCTATCGTAATAAAACATTTGTTACAGTCGCACTACTCTGTATTTTTGTAACCAGTGCACCATTCAAATTTTTGCAAGAAAGTTATGATTCAACAGTCAAAGTAAAAAATGAACTTGATCGCCTCAATAATATGACGATTGAAAGTCAATGGGGTAAATCAGAGCTCACGACTGATTCAAAATATGATGACTATATACTAGTTATTGGGGAGAGTGCACGCCGAGATTACCACAATGCTTATGGCTACCCTGCAGACAATACACCGTTTATGTCTCATGCAAAAGGAACGTTAATTAACGGATTAACCGCTGGAGGAACAAATACCATTGCTTCTCTAAAATTAATGCTGACCAAACCCGATACCAAGAATTGGGAAGGTGAATACACGTTGGGATTAATTGATTTAATCAAATCTACAGGGATTCGTACTTACTGGCTCTCGAATCAAGGCTATCTAGGCACCTTTGATACCCCAGTCTCATCTTTAGCCAATAAAAGTGATGAAAAAGTATTCTTAAAAAGTGGGGATTCATTTAGTCAAAATATCAGCGATTTTGAGTTACTTCCCCTATTTGATAAAACAATTAGCCAGCCATATCAAGGTAAACGTTTTATTGTTGTGCATCTGTATGGATCGCACCCACTTAGCTGCGATCGCTTAACGGATTATCATAAAGTGTATGATGACACTAAGATCGACAAGAAATACCATGATGTGAATTGCTATGTATCAACTATCAAAAAAACAGATGAAGTGTTAGAAAAGCTTTACAAACAGCTTGTTAATCATCAACAGCAGACACAACGTTCATTTTCAATGGTCTATTTTGCCGATCATGGTTTAGCCCATCAAATTAGTGAAAATAGTATTGTCATCCACAATAGCAGTGGTAAAAGTAAACTCCACCTAGATATTCCACTATTTAAAATCTCCAGTGATGATACTGAGCGACATGAGTATAAGGTATTTAAATCAGGCTTGAATTTTACGGATGGTATCGCTAAATGGATGGGAATATCTAACCCGAAACTAAATGAAAAAGCGGATTTATTTAGTAACCAAAGCGATGCAGATGACTATGGCCAAAAAGAAATTATCGAAAAATTCGATGGTATTGTTGATCCTGCAGTGGTTATTCCTGTAAAAAATAATTCTCAATAAAGCTAAAGAGCTAATCACGAGATATGTTGTGATTAGCTCTTTTGATAGGCATAACCTTTAAATTCCCAAAGATCCCAACCCCAACATTAACATAAATAAGGCGCCTTGAATTTCAGCTTCTGAAACTTCACTGCCATTTAAGTGAACCTTGCCATTATCAATGGTGAGTTTGGTTTTAATAGCTTCTGTCCCTACTTCAGCAAAGTTATTGCCTTAAGCGCTATCTAACATTTCCTTGATTGTTAATTTAGCTTGCTCTTTAGCGTCTTCATCAGATAGTCCATCTAACTTGGCTTTTTCCAAAAATAACTGCTCAGCAAAAGCTAAATTGAGATTGAATGACATTGAAGACTGCTTAAATAAAGAAATTGCGTCTGACAAACTTTTAACCTGAGCCATATCAAATGGTTTTAAATCCGCAATTAAGCTGAAATCACTTTTGCCTTTTTCATTTGTAAGTGAAACATCTTTAAATTTTATGACTGCACCTTTAGTCATTAATGTTTGCATTGCCTGAGATGCTTCAGATTCAATCGCATTAGCATCATTGAAGTAAGGTATCACATCATTAAATGCCTGAGCATCAGATTCCATTGCAAAATCAAAATTCAATCTACCCGCTTTCGCTGTATAACTAACCGATTTAGAACCTTGTGAAACATCACTACCGATCTTAACTTCGCTTAAATAGCGTTCATTTTTAACACTACTGCTGCCTTTTAAAGTCATATTTTCAAAAGTTGCTTGAGTATCAGGCGCATCAGGATCAACAAAATTGATTGTACTTACAGTTATATCAAAATCACCTTCACCTAATGAAGGATATTTTTTATTAGGAATATAATTTCCTTTATTAGTTATAGCTCCAACAGTCAATGAGCCATCTGGTAATGCCCAAGGATTAATATTGTAGTCCACCGCAATATTACCTGAATAATCAAAAGTACTCTGCCCCGATAATATACCTTGACCATTAAATACGCCTTTTAACTCATCGGATACCGCACTTAATTTATTATCGATGCTTGCAAGTACTGGCAATAAGTTGCCTTTAGCTAAGCGATTAAGAGGGAATGGACCATGGAACAATTTATCGTTCCCCTGAGCGATATAACTTTTATCTTCTATGACGACTTTAACTTTATAGGTTACATCAGAGCTGAATAAGCCTCGATTAATAGCAACATCAGCGATTTCAGCTTGAATCCCTTGTTCATTCAAACCTTTTAGTTCATCATTAGTTTGAGTTAATAACGATTGATAACGCTCTTCAACCTGTTTACCTGTGTACCAACTTCCACCTGTTGCGATAACACCCACAACAGCAATAATCGATACTGCAATCGTTGATAATTTCATTTTTGCTCCTGATTAAATAAATGATTTTATAGTCTTTTATACCTACGAATTATTCGCTTTTTCTAGCAACCAATCACAAGGTGTAAAGCGGCTACCGTAAATTTGAGTATGTTTATGCAATTGGCTAACAATCTCTTTAGCACCTATTTTGTCAATATACGCATAGATTCCACCTCGGAAATCTGGGAAATCAAAACCAAGTACTGAAGCCACATTTCCTTCGTCAGTCGAACGAATAACATTATCCTGTAAGCACCAGCAAGCCTCGTTGATCATTCTTAGAATACAACGACGCGCAATTTCCTCTGCCTCTAAATCATTGCTGGTTATCGTTTCCATGACTTGGTAAATACTTTTATCTTCTTGTAATCGCGAACCTTTGGAGTCATACATGTAGAATCCACGTTTATTTTTTCTACCCTTACGATCATTGCTCATTAATAAGCTAATTTTCTCTGGCAAATTAAAACGATCACCTAATTCAAGCACAAGCGCTGGATTCGATTTAACAATAACATCCAAGCCAATATCATCAATCATTTCAAGTGGCCCACGCTTAAAGCCAAACTCTTGCAATGAACGATCAATAAATTCAATCGCTTCACCTTCCACTACACATAGCACAGCTTCCAAGAGGAATGGAGTCAAAATACGGTTAATAAAGAATCCTTGTCTATCTGCCACTAAAAGCGGGATCTTGCCTTGTTGGATTGCAAAATGAATTGCCGTTGCAACCGCTTTCTTACTCGTATTCTCATGTGGAATAATCTCCACCATAGGGCGCATTGTCACCGGACTGAAGTAATGCAACCCAATCACATTTTCTGGTCGCTCAGCAACTGAAGCAATGTCCTTAATGGCGAAAGTTGAGGTGTTTGTAGCAAAAATAGTATCAGCAGCATAGTAATTCTCGCTCTCTATAACCATTTTTTGCTTTAATTCAAGATTTTCATAGACTGCTTCAATCACAAAATCTGTCGATTGTGCTGCAACTAAACGCTCCCCACCTGTAATTAGATTCATTCGCTGAATCATCTGTCCATGCGAAAGTCTTTTACGCTTCACAGCCTTTTGCATTAAATCATAACAAGTGCGTAATGCTTTTTGGATTTCAGAAGGGTGAATATCCTTAATCCGCACAGGAATCTGTGCATGATTTGCCGTCAGATAAGCAATCCCTGCCCCCATATAACCACTACCAAGCACGCTAACCTGCTGCACATCCTTCACTTGAGCAAGCAAATGATAATGCTCTTTCATCTTGCGTTCTGTCTGTTTAAGATTGATCAATACTTGCGACTGTTCTGTTTTTAGCAACTCTACTAAGCTCTGTTGCTCTAATTCTAAACCTTGCTTGAAATGTGGCTCTTTTAGCATTTCTAAAATTTGGGTTACTGCAGGATAGTTACCAAATGATTTATTCCAAATACGGTTCTCAATATAATCAAGATATTTACGGCGAATAAACAGATTACCCTCAACCTGTTTACGCACACGCTTACAACGCTCAATAGGATTTTTGTAATCGATTTTTTGAATTTGATTATTTACCAATAAATTATAAGCACTTTCAAACAGATTACTTGCGGGGATTAACTTATCGACTAGCCCAATTTCTAATGCTCGCTCTGCTCCTATTTTTTGCCCTGATACAAGCATAATAGTCCCCATTTGCAAGCCTAAGAGACGAGGTAAACGCTGTGTTCCTCCCGCAAAAGGTAAGATCCCTGAGCGAACCTGTGGCATTGCAAATTTGGTATAGCTCTCCTCGCTCGCAATTCGATAATCACAAGCCAGAGCAAGCTCTAAACCAACACCATAACATTCCCCATCAATTACAGCGATCACGGGCATTTTCAAGGTATTAATTTCACGCATAACAAGCTGTGCTTCTCGTGAAAATGCGCGAATATCTTCGTCATTTTTAGCGCGTAAATTCTCTAGTTTATAGCCTTTAATAAAATGTTTAGGCTTACCAGAAACGAAAATTACACCTCGTGCTTGTTGATAAATAATACTGCCAATCGCATCTCGTAACTCTTCCACAAAATTATCGGATAACCAGTTATAACGCTCATCTTTAACATCAATACGCACAACAGCAATACGGTTATCATCGATAGTGACATCAAAAGAAGAATGTGTTTGAATTTGTTCTATCATCTCTAATCCTTATTCACTTTCAAGCACCATTGCTGATCCCAAGCCACCCAAGCCACTTGAAGCGACCAATCCTAATCCTCCGCCTTTGCGTTTTAGCGCATTCAATGATTGAATTAAGGTTCGTAAACTTGTCGCAGCTCTAGGGTTTCCAAAAGCAATTGAGCCGCCTAAATGGTTAAGCTTGTCACGATCAATTTTTCCTAAACAAGCGGTTCGATTTAGGTAATGTTTTGCAAAATCGTTTGATTCAAATAACTGTAAGTTTGCCAACATTTGGCTTGCAGATGTTTCATGAATATCAATGTAATCCATATCTTGCAAAGTTAAACTTGCACGATCTAACGCCTGATTGGTTGCAACTACAGATCCCATAAACATATTCTGCCAAATATCGTTACCTGTAATAGCATAACTACGAATATAGCCCAATGGTTTTAACCCTAGTTCTTTTGCTTTATTCTCACGCATCACTAATACAGCCGCAGCACCATCTACAGGACGAGGAATATTAGCCTCTGTTACTGTCGCGTAATTTTTATTCAAGATTGTTGAAAAACGCTGATAGTAACTTTCTCGTGTTGCAGCAGAAATTAAACTGTCAGACACAACAAAATCAGTATAAGGGCGAGGAAAAGAAGGCATTACCTCTTCTTTGAGTAAACCTAATTTCCAAGCATCTTGTGCTTTAATATGGGATTCACGCGCATACTCATCTTGCGCTTGTCGGCTAATATGATACTGTTGAGCCATCTGTTCAGAAATTTCAGCCACAGACATTTGCGTCATATAATCCTTCAAATTTACGCCATGTGGTTTGAGATCACGCCATGAAAATTTGCGGAATAGATGATATTTCTCATCTAACGTTGGCGCTTTAAAAATTGCTTTGAACTTATTTAAAACTTGGGGGCTTATACTAAAAGGCGCATTAGAGATAGAGTCAGCTCCCCCTGCAATTCCTACAGAAATCGAACCGCTTACAATACTTCCTGTTATATTCACCAATGCTTGTAAACCAGAGAGGCAAGAACTGCTTAATGTATAAGCTTGTAAATAAGGCATATTCAATGCAAGGGCAATTTCTCGTGCTGGGTTTGGAATATCGGGTTGTTGGATTACTTGTCCAAAAACAAGCTGTTCAATATATTGATGCTCTACTGCTGTTCGGCTGAGAAGTTCATTAGTCACCATTGTGCCTAGATCTGTCGCATAAGAAGCCTTAAAGCCTGTATCACGGTGTACGAATGGGGTTCTTAAACCTGCAACAATCGCAATGCGCTCACCAGTTAAAGTGAGAAGATTTTGTTTTGCCATTATGGTTCCTATGGGTATTGTCAAACATACCATTAATGTGGCTAATATAAAACGTAGGAACAGATAACATCTGCCCTTATGGCATTAAAAATTGGGCGGATATTATCCGCCCCAACCGTTATAGAATAATCAATGAGATTATTGTAAATAATATAAGATTCTAACATAGAAAAAGCGCCTTGCGGCGCTTTCAATTAACAAATATCACATTGCTTATTCATTATGAATTTCTAGATTTGTAGCTTGTTTAGCTTGTAATGACTTGGCTTTATCATTTCTCGCACAAGCGACAGCAGCTAAATAAGCTTGGTCTACATCCCCAGTAATATATTCCCCTGTAAATACCGAAGCATCAAAAGCATGTATATTAGGATTTTCCATCTGTACCGACTTAAATAACGCTTCTAAATCTTGGAAAATTAGACGATCAACACCAATCATCTCAGCAACTTCTTCTACAGTTCGATTATAAGCCACTAATTCATCACAGGTTGGCATATCTATACCATACACATTTGGATGACGAATTTCTGGTGCTGCAGATGCAAAATAGACTTTTTTCGCGCCTGCATGGCGTGCCATTTCCACAATTTGCTCAGAAGTTGTTCCACGCACAATTGAATCATCAACTAACAGAACATTTTTCCCTTTAAACTCTGACGCTATAGCGTTTAATTTGCGGCGTACAGAACTACGACGCTGAGCTTGTCCTGGCATGATAAAGGTACGAGCCACATAGCGATTTTTCACAAAGCCTTGACGATATGGTTTCTTCAGCTCTCGTGCTATTTGTAAAGCAATATCAGTCGAAGTCTCTGGAATTGGAATGATTACATCAATATCATCAATGATATCTTTCCATTCATTAGCAATTTTTTCTCCTAAGAAAGCGCCCATATGAACACGAGATGCGTAAACCGAAACACCATCAATCACAGAATCTGGGCGAGCAAAATAGACATACTCAAAAATACATGGATTTAATACAGCGTTTTCTGCACACATAGAAGAATGGAAATGACCATCAAAGGTAATATAGATTGCTTCTCCTGGCGCTACATCACGCATATAGTCAAAACCAACAATATCAAGCGCCACACTTTCCGAGGCAAACATATACTCTGTTTTGCCATCCACTTCTCGTTTACCCAATACAAGCGGTCGGATTCCATGAGGATCTCGAAATGCGACCATACCATGCCCGATAATCATCGCTAGACAAGCGTAAGCACCTTTGATAATTGCATTCGTTTTGCGTACTGCATCAAAAATACTTTCTGGCGTAAGAGTTAGGTATTGATCAAGGTAATAAGCAAGAATGTTCAGTAATGATTCTGAATCTGAATTGGTATTAACATGGCGCTTTGCCAAGGTGAATAAGAGTTTTTTAAGTTCAGCATTATTGGTCAAATTGCCATTGTGAACTAAGGTTAAACCATAAGGAGAATTAACATAGAAGGGCTGTGCTTCTGATACACTTGAACTGCCTGCCGTTGGGTAGCGCACATGACCAATCCCCACATTTCCTTGCAAGCGCAACATATGTTCCTGATGAAATACATCACTAACTAATCCATTCGATTTACGCAACCGGAAACGATTTTCTTCATCAATAGTGACAATTCCTGCGGCATCTTGCCCCCGATGTTGTAACAGCGTTAAACCATCATAAAGAGCCTGATTTACAGGGCTAGAACCAATAATACCAACAATGCCGCACATAATAACCTCTTAGTTAGATTTTAAAAGACTTGAATTTGCTTGTAACTGTTCGAAAAACCATTTCACAATAAAGTCGAAATGGGGAATTAATTGAGATTCTTTCCACAATTCACTTTGATTAAATGAAGTAAATGTATCAAGGAAGAATAAAATAGCGGCAACAATAAAGATTCCGCGCAGCGCACCAAAAGCACCGCCTAAAACGCGATCTGTACCAGATAATCCTGTTTTATCAACTAATTGGCTCAGTAATGCATTCGCAATACTCATCACAATTAATACAGCAAGGAACAAAATAGCGGCTGCAATTCCGTTACGTAAATATTCAGAATTTTGAATGTGAACAGAATCAATCTCTAGCAAATAACCACTGAGGTAAGGGTAAAATTTACTCGCAACAAGGAATGCAACCACCCAGCCAGCAAGTGATAAAACTTCACTCACGAAGCCTCGCCATAAACTTACGAGTAATGAAAAAACAATAATGCCGATAATAATAAAATCAACCATAAAAACCTCAAAAATATCTTTCGAACGGAAAGATAGACATATTCTACAAAAATACACAAAAAAAGAAAACGTTTGCGCAAGCCTATTTTCAAGAGTTTTTACAATTTAGATACAAATTAATCAATATTTGTAAGGGCGTATCGCATACGCCTGCGGACACAAGCACCGTGTCCCTACATACATGAAAAATCATTCAATATAATGTGCGCCTAAACTACTCTTGCGTTTCAACATTGCCTCAACCACGCATTGTGCGGCTTTTAGTGCGTGATAGACCTCAATACCTTGAAAAGCAAGATTATCTAGCGGATTATATTGTTGTTCTAACTCTTGAAGATAGCATTTGAGCTGATACAGATTTTCTTCTGTTCGATAAACATTCGCAAACAGAGACATCTGCTTACGAACCTCAGCCAACACTTGACTAGAAGAGCACATTTTATCACTATTTAGATTATCTAAGAAATTGAAATAATCTTCCGCCTTCATCATAGATTTTTCAGTAGTTACAAGCGGTGGTTTTTGCGCTAAATTTTGCAAAACTTTCATCACAGCTCTTTTTGCAAAAACTAAACTACCACCGACAGAATTTCCACCTAATCGATTTGCCCCTTCTATACAGGAAGAAATCTCACCAATTGCGAATAAACCTTTTACGTCGCTTTGTGCAAATTCATCAATTACAATTCCACCATTACAGCTGTGAGCAAAAGGTGCAATGGCAATGCGATCTTCTAACAAATCGATCCCAACTTCGCTTTTTAGCCAAGCAAGATAGACTGTGTAAAACTCCTCTTTGTCTTGATAAAGCTCCGAAGAATAATGTAAATAAACGCCCTTTTCCTGAGGATGATTGAGTAAATGCCTCATCATCACCAAGTCAAATTCAACACAAGGAAAATCAATACTAAACGGCGCATAATCACTGCGTGCTTTCATCATTTGTTGAAATTGCTCAGCGGATAAATGGCTGAAAAGATCGTTACCTTGGCTATCGGTTACTTTAGTCACGTACTTCAATGTATGTTCACCAAATAGCACTTTATATTTAGGTTCAATAAAAGAAGGAATAAATTGAATAAATTCAAGATTAATTAACTTGGCTCCGGCTTGTTGAGCAACATAATGGACAGAACCAATTACATCTGGCGGATAAAGGTTATCCTTATAAAGCCCAGCAATTCCACCACTCGCAAGAATAATCTGTGAAGTTTTGCAAAAAACATAGGAAATCTCATCGCTTGTCTTTAGCTCAAAGACTGCACCTTGTACCTGATTTTGCTCTACTGCAATATAAAGTAATGTTGCGTGTTCATAGAAAGAAATTCGCTTTTCAGCTAAAATTTGTTTGGCATTCTGAGCAGCTTCTCGCCAATTCTTGATAAGGTAAATTGGACGAGGATATTGGGCAAAGCAAGCTGGGCGATTGTCATTACGCTTCCATGGCTTAAAACCGATACGATCTAATAGCTCTATGGCTTGCGGAGAATCTTCAATATAGGCTTGTACAATTTTCGGATTATTTTGTCCTTGAGCGACTCGCGCAATATCTTGTTGAAATTTTTCTTTATCACTTTCATCACCAGTGACTTGGATACCAAGAGTCGCTTTAAGTGGAAAATAACTCGCACCGCCACCAATCAACGATTTACTAATAAGAAGTGTTTGAATACCTTTGTCATGGGCTTCAATGGTAGCAGACAACCCTCCAATACCGCTCCCTACAACCAATAAATCTGCTTGAACAATTTGGGATATTTTTACTTTCATAAATTCTTCCAAAAAATCAATATATTTCAAAATTATACGTAACTGTAAAAATTTTATTTGAAAAAAATTGCACTTTTTCTAAATTTGTTTGAACTTAATCAAAAAAGCTAAGTCTTATAGTACGCTAGATGCTTGAATTTTTAAGTAACAAGTTTTTTTCATTTCCTTAGGTAAGACCTCCGCCCCGTATCCCTCTATTGGTTCGGGGCTTTTTTTGCCTTGAAACTTGTAGGGCAATACACGAAAAAAACCGCCTGTAACTTTCGTTACAAGCGGTTCAATTTACAATAATTTTTACATAAATTATTTCTGACGCATTGCAGGGAATAGAATAACGTCACGGATTGATGGTGCGTTTGCGAAGATCATCGCTAAACGGTCAATCCCTAAACCTTCACCTGCTGTTGGTGGTAAACCGTGTTCTAATGCTACAACGAAGTCGTCATCATAGAACATCGCTTCATCATCACCTGCTTCTTTTGCTTCAACTTGAGCTTGGAAACGTTCTGCTTGGTCTTCTGCATCGTTTAACTCAGAGAAACCGTTACCGATTTCACGACCACCGATGAATAACTCAAAACGGTCTGTTACATCTGGGTTTTCATCGTTACGACGTGCAAGTGGTGAAATTTCCGCAGGGTGAGCCATTAAGAATGTTGGCTGAATTAATTGGTGTTCTGCCACTTCTTCAAAGATTGCATTCACCACAGAGCCTAAGCCCCATGATTTTTGGATTTCAATATGTAAGCCTTTTGCAATTGCAACTGCTTTATCGAAATCGTGTAAATCTTCTAAAGTAATACCGTTGCCGTATTTCACAATCGCATCGTGCATTGTGATACGCTCAAATGGTTTACCGAAATCAAATACATATTCACCGTAAGGAACTGTAGTTGTACCTAAAATATCTAAGGCTAATTTACGTAATAACTCTTCAGTGTTGTCCATTAAATCGTGGTAATCCGCATAGGCTTGGTAGTATTCGATCATTGTGAACTCTGGGTTATGACGAACTGATACACCTTCGTTACGGAAGTTACGGTTTAATTCGAATACACGCTCAAAACCGCCAACCACTAAACGTTTTAAGTAAAGCTCTGGTGCGATACGTAAGTACATATCAACGTCTAACGCATTGTGGTGAGTTACGAATGGTTTCGCTGCTGCACCACCTGGAATCACTTGTAACATTGGGGTTTCAACTTCGATAAAGTCTTTATCTAAGAAGAATTGACGGATACCTGAAACCACTTTAGAACGAATGATAAACGCACGACGAGATTCTTCGTTTGCGATTAAGTCTAAATAACGCTGACGGTAGCGAGTTTCTTGGTCTGTTAAACCTTTGTGTTTATCTGGTAGTGGGCGAAGTGCTTTAGTTAAAAGTTGTAATTCACTTGCGCGAACCGTTAATTCGCCTGTTTTTGTTTTGAAAAGCGTACCTTTAACACCAACGATATCGCCTAAATCTAGCATACCAACTGTTTTTTCGTATTCACCTTCTGGTAGGTTATCACGCGCAACATAAAGCTGAATTTTACCGCTTACATCTTGAATGGTGATGAATGTTGCTTTACCCATTGCACGACGTAACATAATACGACCTGCAACCACTGCTGGAATTTCTTTTGCTTTTAACTCTTCGCCATCTACTGCATCATATTGTTGGTGTAACTCTTCTGCTTTATCTTCACGACGGAAAGTGTTTGGGAATGCATTACCACGCTCACGTAATTGAGATAATTTTTCACGGCGAGCTAACATTTCACCATTAAGATCTAATTCTTGATTTTCTACTTCAGACATTTTGGTACCTTAAAATATTTTTAAATTGATAAAATTAAATTGGCACGCGTTTAAAACGCGCGCCATTAATACAGTTTTTAGCAAACTAGACATCTAAATTCGCATAAAGCGCATTGCTTTCGATAAACTCACGACGCGGTTCAACTTCATCACCCATCAAGGTTGTAAATAATTTATCCGCCTCAATCGCATCTTTAATGGTTACTTGAAGCATTTTACGCGCTAATGGGTCCATTGTTGTCTCTTTTAACTGAGCTGGATTCATCTCACCTAATCCTTTATAGCGTTGGATCGTTAACCCACGGCGAGATTCTTTCACTAACCAATCAATCGCTTCTTCAAAGCTTTCAACTTCTTGCTTACGCTCACCACGAACAACATAAGCTGTCGGCTCTAGTAAACCACGTAATTGTTCGCCAAGTTTATTGATTCGAGCATACTCATTACCATTAATGAAGTTTAGATCAAAGCGATAAGTCGTATTAATACCGTGAACAGTTGCAATCACTTGCGGCTCATAGATATGGCGCTCAGCATTGTAAATTACTTCACCACGATATAAGTTACCATTGCTGTCTTTGGTAATTAATGCTTCAATAAATTTATTATTCCAAGCGGTGACTTCTGCTTCATTTTTTACCATTTCCGCCGTTAACGTTGGTTGGTAAATTAAGTTATTTAATAACGTAGCTGGATAACGGTGTGATAAACGCTCAAATAGTTTTTGCACTGCATAGAACTCTGAAATAAGTGATTCTAATGCAACACTACTTAATGCTGGAGCTGATTCACTTACATATAATGCAGCATCGTCTAACGCTAACGTTAATTCATATTGCGCCATTTCATCATTATCTTGAATATAACGCTCTTGTTTGCCTTTTTTCACTTTATAAAGTGGTGGCTGCGCAATATAGATATAACCACGCTCAATTAATTCAGGCATTTGACGATAGAAGAACGTCAATAATAGCGTACGGATATGCGCACCATCGACGTCCGCATCGGTCATAATGATGATTTTGTGATAACGTACTTTTTCAATATTGTAATCATCACGTCCGATACCTGTACCTAATGCCGTAATTAAGGTTGCAACCTCTTGTGAAGAAAGCATTTTATCAAAACGCGCTTTTTCAACGTTAAGGATCTTACCTTTTAACGGAAGAATCGCTTGGTTTTTACGGTTACGACCACTTTTCGCAGAACCGCCCGCAGAGTCCCCCTCCACTAAGAATAGTTCTGAAAGTGCAGGATCTTTCTCTTGGCAATCTGCTAATTTACCCGGTAAACCGCCTAAACTTAAACTCTCTTTACGATTTACTTCGGTATAACTACGGATTTTTTCACGTAATGTCGCAGCTTCTACAATCTTACTTACAATCACTTTAGTGTCATTTGGATTTTCAAGTAAGAAATCATTTAAATGTTCGCTTAATAAACTCTCTACTGGCGCACGTACTTCTGATGAAACTAATTTATCTTTTGTTTGTGATGAGAATTTCGGATCTGGCACTTTTACCGAGATAATTGCAATTAAACCTTGCTGAATATCTGAAGATTCAATTTTTACGCTATTATTTTTACCTTTTTTGCTCTTATTTGTATTTAAATTATTTTTCTCAATAAAAGAGCTAATTGTACGGCTTAAACCACTCTTGAAACCTGTTACGTGCGTACCACCATCACGTTGTGGAATATTATTGGTAAATGCATAGATATTTGATTCGCTATAACCATCATTCCACTGCAATGAGATTTCAACACCAATACCATCCTTTTCTGTTGAAACATAAAATGGCGTTGGGTGAATAGGCGTTTTACCTTCGTTAAGGTATTCAACGTAAGCTTTAATACCACCTTCATATTTGAAATGTTCTTCAACGCCATCACGCTCATCAATTAATTTGATTGAAACACCTGAATTTAGGAAAGAGAGTTCACGTAAACGTTTTTTAAGAATTGCAAATTCAAAATCTGTTTTATTTTTGAAAATTTCATAGCTAGGCCAGAAACGAACTGCTGTACCTGTTTTGTCGGTTTCACCAATTACAGCTAAAGGCGCGTCTGGTTCACCCATACTATAAAATTGCTCGTGAACGTGTCCTTCACGACGAATCGTTAATTGAAGTTTAGATGAAAGCGCATTTACAACTGACACACCTACGCCGTGTAAACCGCCCGATACTTTATATGAGTTATCATCGAATTTACCACCTGCGTGAAGAACTGTCATAATAACTTCCGCAGCAGATACACCTTCTTCAGGGTGAATATCAACAGGAATACCGCGACCATCATCTTGAACAGAAACAGAATTATCAGAATGGATTGTCACAATCACATCATTACAATAGCCGGCAAGCGCTTCATCAATAGCATTATCTACGACTTCAAACACCATATGGTGTAAACCTGTACCGTCATCAGTATCACCGATATACATACCTGGACGTTTACGTACTGCGTCTAATCCACGTAAAACTTTAATGCTATTTGCACCATAATTACTTGGCTGACTTGTTGTTTGATTTTGTTCAGACATTATCATTCCTATTTATAGATTTGAAACGGCAAAAATAGCCGAAAAAATTGGCGAGATTATAGCAGAAAAAAGGGAGAAAGTGTAGAAAAGATAAGGGGGAAACGGTCAGTTTTGGTGATATTCAAATCTCCCACTAGCCCCATCTTTTCTAAAGACGGGGAATATTTCAAAGAAAATTACTCTACCTGAAATAAAAACGGATTAATTGCGCTTCTTGCTAAACCTTTTTGTTCCATTTCAGCATCAAGGAATAAGGTCGCTAAATCATCTGCGATAGGCTCCACGTGTGGATCTTTATCTTGATGTAAGATTTTTAAATAGCTACCACAATCACCACAGCTCTCTGCTTTTACCGCAGCATCTGTAGTATCTAACGACCAATAATCTAGTTTACCACTCTGATCACAGTTACTGCATTTGGTGCGAACCATATGCCATTCGCTTTCGCACATTGAACAATGTAGATAACGTAGGCCTTGTACTTCTCCAAAATGCACAACGCTCGCCACTGGCGCAGAATCACACACAGGGCAAGTATGGCGATCTTCGCCTAATTCCGCTTTGGCATTACGTGGTAATTGTTGTGTGAGTTGTACCCAATAAAGTGATAATGCTGCCCATAAGAATACGGCTTTATCTGCTCCCACAAGCTCAAAACGTTCCGCTAATAAATCGTCTGCCATTTTGTCTAATTCACTGCTCGACGCTTTTTCTAGCCATTCTAAAGTCGGCAGAGTACTCTCTTTGGCATAAGGTTTGAATTTCTCAATTAACGCTAAAAGCAATTCACGCCATTCGCTCGAACGCTTAAAGGTTTTCACATCTAACGGTTTAATTCCATCACGCTCTGTTAAGTAAGCGGTCAGTTTTTCTGAAATATTTGCAATTGGCTGGGTTGCAAGCAAATCTGCCTGAACATCAACGATATTCGCTACAAATTCTAAATAGTCCCCAAAAGGATTATTTTCCGCTAATTGACGCAAGCGTTTTGCACGGCGCATATAGAGATTTTTAGGGTTTGCAAATAGCAATGGCGGATTATGAAATGAACTTGCGCTTTTTTGAATCTCGTCTTGGGGTAAAATTTTGATACTCATACTCTTTCCTAATAAATATATCACTTGCAACCGGTTCGATTTTCAGAATTTTTTGCAAATGGCTCTAAACTTTTATTTGAATATTTCGCGATGATTTAAATATCCAAAATACACAAATAAAAATCTAAAACAACAGGGGCAGGCAACTTTGCCCGCCCCTATTTTATTTAACGATTATTTCGCTTTTTGCTGTTCCGCTAACTCTTTTTCAAGTTTCGGTAACACTTCATCACGGTACCAACGTGGGTGGTGTTTTTTCGCCCAACGAACAGTTACCCAACCGTGTAACATACCGCGGATTGAACCTTTCACCCAGAATGCCATATAGATATGCACCATAATGCCGGTGAATAGCATAAATGCCATTGTAGAGTGAAGTAAAATCGCAATACGTAATACAGGGATTGAGAAATTATGCGAGAAATATTGTCTCCACATAATAATACCTGTGATTAAAAGGGTGAACATTGCAACAATCAATGTCCAGAACAACATTTTTTGACCCAGATTATATTTACCATTGTCAGAAACTGCATGTTCGTTACCTTTCAACACTTCAATGATGTTTAACGCCCAAGGAATATCGCTTTTCTCTGGAAAGTTATAACGCCAGTAAATACGCACCATATTTAAAAACGCAATAAACATCACGATACCCGTAAATGGGTGTACAAATCTTGCGATCTGCGGTGTACCTAATAGCTCAGCAATCCACGCAAAATCAGGGAAGAAAAATGCTAAACCTGTTGAGCCTGTCATAAAGAAACAGAACACTAATAACCAGTGACTTAAACGTGCCGGCAACTTATGGCGAATAATTTTATGATCGTTACTGATCTCAATCTTACTCATTTTTGCCCCCTTTATGTTCTTCGTCATGGTGATCTTCAACATCTTCTTCCGCATTTGGACCTACAGAGATGTAGTGTGCCGCAGCCGCAACTGCTAAACCGCCCATTGCCATTGCTGCAACTGGTTTCAATACATCTTTCCAAATTGTGATTGTTGGGTCAATTTGCGGATCTTTCGGTAAACCTGAATATAATTCTGGTTTATCTGCGTGGTGTAATACATACATTACGTGCGTACCGCCAACACCTTCAGGATCGTATAAACCTGCATTTTCGTAACCGCGAGATTTTAAGTCAGTAATGCGCGTTTCTGCATACTGTTTCATCTCTTCTTTGCTACCAAAACGGATTGCACCTGTTGGACAAGTTTTCACACAAGCTGGTTCTTGACCTACAGTGACGCGATCCACACAAAGGGTACATTTATACACTTTGTTGTCTTCTGGGTTCATACGTGGAATATTGAACGGACAACCCGCGATACAATAACCACAACCGATACATTTATCCGATTGGAAATCAACAATACCATTTGCGTACTGGATAATCGCACCCGGCGACGGGCACGATTTTAAACAACCAGGTTCTGAGCAATGCATACAGCCATCTTTACGGATCAACCACTCTAGACGATCATTTTCTTCAACTTCGTTGAATTTCATCACCGTCCAGGCTTTTGCATTTAAGTCTGCAGGGTTATCGTAAACACCTACACAAGCTTCTGGTTCAGCACGAATGTCATTCCATTCAGAGCAGCCAACTTGACACGCTTTACAGCCGATACAAGTCGTTACATCAATTAATTTTGCTACTTCGATTTGATGATCACGCGCACGTGGTGCCGGTGTTAAAGCTGATGTTGCTGAGGCTTTAATAATGTTTTGAGATTGAACTGTACTCATATTAAGCCCCCAATTTCTCAATGTTAACTAACATACATTTCGATTCAGGTGTTTTAGTATTCGCATCACCTGTACGAACTGTTAAGTTATTCGCAAAGTAACCTTTCTTCGCTTTAGTGGTTGCTGCAAAACCCCAGTGGATTGGAATACCCACTGTATGGATTGGTTTACCATCTGCCACTAACGGACGGATACGTTTAGTTACTACTGCAACAGCCTTAATAAAGCCACGTTTTGAGCTTACTTTAACGTAGTCACCGTGCTTAATGCCTTTTTCAGCTGCAAGTTGTTCGCTAATTTCAACAAACTGCTCTGGTTGAGCGATTACGTTGAGTAGTGAGTTCTTCGTCCAATAGTGGAAATGCTCAGTTAAACGATACGTTGTACCCACATACGGGAACTCATCTGATGTACCTAATACTGGCGCAATTGGTGCCACAGGGCTTGAAACCACATTTGGATGTAATGGGTTTGTACCAATTGGCGTTTCCGCTGGCTCATAATGCTCAGGGAATGGACCATCAACCATACGCTCACGTACGAATAAGCAACTCACGCCTTCAGGTTGCATAATAAATGGTAATGCTTTGCTATCTGGTGGGGCAGTACCGAAGTCGGCAACATCCACATAGTTCCAGTTTTTACCATTCCATTTCACAAGCTGACGTTTAGGATTCCAAGGTTTACCTGATAAATCTGCTGATGCGCGGTTATAAACAATACGGCGGTTCATTGGCCACGCAAATGCCCAACCTAATGTGTTACCTAGACCTGACGGATCTGAGTTATCACGGTTCGCCATTTGGTTACCTTTTTGTGTCCATTGACCTGCATAGATCCAACAAGCACCTGAAGTTGTACCGTCATCACGCATTTGGGCAAAACTTGAAAGTAACTCGCCTTTCTTCACAATGATATTGCCATCAGCATCTTTTAGATCTTCTAATGCATAACCATTGTTCTCTTTTGCGATCTCTTCCGATTTTGGCTCAAGCGGATTTAAGTAGTTCCAACTCATCGCAAGTAAGGCATCTGTCGGAGCTCCTTTCTCTTGTTCATACAGATGAATTAGTTCAGCACGCAATTCAGATAAAATATCAATATCTGGTTTTGCTTCACCTGGTGGCTCAGAAGCTTTCCAGTGCCATTGTAACCAACGACCTGAGTTTGCTACCGAACCATCTTCTTCTGCGAAGCAAGTTGTTGGTAAACGGAATACTTCCGTTTGAATTTCTTCAGATTTAACGTCGTTAAATTCACCGTGGTTCATCCAGAACTCTGAAGTATCAGTAATAAGCGGGTCGAAAATAACTAAATATTTTAATTTACTTAACGCTTTAATTACCTTTTGCGAATCTGGATAAGACGCAATCGGGTTCATACCTTGACAGAAGAAACCATTTACACCGCCATTGTACATTTGGTCAATGTAGCGTAACTGATCCATACCGCCTTTTGGTAATTTCGGTAAGTAGTTGAAACCAAATTGATTTTCTGCTGTTGCATTATCGCCATAGAATGACTTAAGCATACTCACCATAAATTTCGGCGTATTTTGTTGATAGTTAACTTGGCCTTCCACCATTGTTTTCGGTGTTATACGAGTAAGGAATGCTTCTAAAGAAGTATCCGCTTCTGTTGGTAAGCCGATATAACCCGGTAACATATGTGGGAATAGACCTAAGTCCGTAATACCTTGTACATTTGAGTGACCACGTAATGCGTTTACACCACCGCCAGCAACACCGATGTTACCTAATAGCAACTGGATAATTGCCATTGTACGAATATTTTGTGAGCCAACTGTGTGCTGTGTCCAACCTAACGCATACAGGAAAGTTGCCGCTTTTTCTGGCGCTGCTGTTTTAGCAATCTCTTCGCAGAAAAGGTGGAAATCTTTTTGTGGTGTACCTGTAATACGTTCAACCATTTCTGGCGTATAGCGAGAAACGTGATCTTTCAACATATTGATCACACAACGTGGATCTTGGAACGTCATATCACGTTTTGGCTGACCAGCTTCGTCTAATTGGTAGCTCCAAGTCGAACGATCATATTGACGTTTTTCAGGGTCATAACCACTAAATAAACCATCTTCAAATTTGAAGTCTGGGTTTACCAAGAAACTTGCGTTGGTATAGTGTTTAACGTATTCGTGTTGAATTTTGTCATTTTCTAATAAATAGCGAATAACACCAGATAAGAACGCAATGTCTGTACCCGGACGAATCGGCATATAGTGATCCGCAACAGCTGCAGTACGGTTAAAACGTGGGTCAACCACTAATAACTTCGCACCATTCTGTTTTTTCGCCTCAATCGCCCAACGGAAACCAACAGGGTGTGCCTCTGCTGCGTTACCGCCCATAACGATTACTAAATCTGCATTTTTAATATCAACCCAGTGGTTGGTCATCGCACCGCGACCAAATGATGGAGCAAGACTTGCTACCGTTGGTCCATGTCAGATACTCGCTTGGTTGTCGGTATAGATCATACCGAGTGAACGCACAAACTTCTGAGTGATAATACCTGTTTCATTACTACACGCAGAACCTGCTAAGAAACCTGCTGTCATCCAACGGTTTACTTCAACACCTGCTTCGTTATGAGTAACAAAGTTCTCATCACGGTCTTTTTTCATATGTTTTGCAATACGTTCAATGGCTTCGTGCCACGAAATACGTTTCCACTCTTTTGAGCCAGCTTCACGCACTTCTGGGTATTGTACACGGCGATCACTATTCACATAATCTAATGCGCCCGCACCTTTTGGACAAAGTGCACCGCGACTTACTGGGTGATCTGGATCCCCTTCGATATGGAATAGCTTACCTTTGCTATTCATTGCTTCACCGCCAAGGCTGTACATCAACATCCCACAACCTACAGCGCAGTAAGTACAAGTTTGGCGAGTTTCCTTAGCGCGTAATAACTTGTATTCACGCGGAGCCGCTAATGCTGTTGCGGGTGCAAAACCAAGCATTGCAGCGGAAGTTCCTGCCATTGAACCTGCACAGATCTTAAAGAACTTACGTCTATTGACCTGCATAAATCACTCCTAAAACCACTTCAAGTGGTATTACCAATAAAAAAGTGGCTCATTAAATTTCGGTGTTTATTTCATCAACAATCATATTTATTATGCGGTGCGTTTACACGCACCCTACAGATAATTATATCTGTTTGAATATTGTAGGGTGCGTGTAAACGCACCATTTTCGATAAAATGTTGAAATAAATTACCAATAATTAAACCAACCCGAATTTTCCCCTTAGCTAAAAACATACATAAATCTGTTTTCAACTAAAGAGAAAATCGCGTAAAATTTGTCATAAAACAAACGTGCTAATGATACATTTTTTTAACAACCTAAACCACTTTTTACCCAAAATTTAAGGAATATTTTGAACTGGATCACAAAATTTAATGCAAATCGCCTTGTTGTTGAGAATGGTTCTTTATTGAACAACAAAATTGAGGATAATTTAATCAACGAGGTGCCTATTGCACTCGTCTATAACGATATCTCTCATACTGTGATGATGTGTAGCCCCCAAAATCTAGAGGACTTCGCTCTAGGATTCTCACTGGCTGAGGGGATTCTGACGGATAAAAAAGAACTATATGGCTTAGATATTATCGAAAGTTGTAATGGCATTGAAATTCAAATGGAAATTTCAACCAGACAGTTCGTTGCATTAAAAGAAAAACGTCGCTCTATGGCCGGCAGAACTGGATGTGGCATTTGTGGTGTTGAACAGCTTGAACAAGTTCAACAAAATTGCAACACTTTCATAACAACCAACCGCTTGCAAAATATTAGCCCATTAATTTTGGACAATTGTCTTGCACAATTAGAACAACATCAACAATTAGCAAAATTGACTGGTGCGAGCCATGCTGCTGCGTTCTTTTCACCTGAAGGAAAATTACTTGCTATTAGAGAAGATGTTGGCAGACACGTTGCTTTGGATAAGCTACTCGGTTGGCATGCTAAAGCCGACAAACCGCTTGGTTTTGTATTTGTGACTAGCCGTGCAAGTTTTGAAATGGTCCAAAAATCATTGGCTTGTGGTATCGAAATGTTGTGCGCTATTTCTGCTACAACGGAAATGGCTGTGCGCATTGCACAAGAAAATAATTTCACCTTGCTGGCTTTTACACGTAAAGGGAAAGCAACTGTTTATTCTGGGATTGAGAGGCTAAAAATAGTGTAAAAAACAAAGGGCGGATACTATCCGCCCCTATGAAAAATTTGATTAGAATGAATAAGTTAAACCTGCAAAGGCAACCACTGGATCTAATTTAATTTTCACTTCATGATCTAAATCTAACGCAGTAAATTTAGCTTTAGTTCTGATATGTGTGTACCATAATGCAGTATTGAAGTATACGTTGTCAGTTAATTTGATATCAATACCTGCATTCACTACTGGACCAAATGAGTGTTTTTTCACTTGTAAGTTAGTTACTCGTGAATCTAATGATTTAGCATTAAAGAAACGTGTGTAGTTTAAACCTGCACCAACGTAAGGACGTGAACCAGAATCTTTATTTAAGAAGTAGTATTGCACGTATAAGCTTGGTGGTAACTGTTTCACTTTTACTGCATCAGGTAACGTTGCAACAACCTCATCACCTACAGATGCCTGAGCTGTAATTTTGTGTGAAAATGGTGTCGCACCTAATAATTCCACACCAACATTATCAGTAAACATATAAGTTGCTGTTAAACCAAGTTGAGCATTATTGCCAACATCTAATTTAACATCAGCTACTTTATTTGGTGTTACCGTTTTTGAATCGCTGTTTGCACTAACAAATACACCACCTACACGAAAATGTGCTGTACCTGCTTCATGTGCAACTGCTGAACCTGCAACTAATGCACCACCTAAGATAAGTGCTAATGCTGTTTTTTTCATAATGAACCCCTTTAATTTTTGTGCTTATTTTATGAAATAGTAACTAATTTGTTACTAAACGGTGACCATTTTAAAAATAAGTAAATAAAATGTTTTTGATAAATATCAAATAAAATCGATTATTACGATAATTTTTTTGAACCTTTTATTTATTTTCTTTTTTGAAATTTGATCCATAACAAAAAACTGTATCTATTGACAGTATCAATTGCTTTATTTATACTGTATTTAATATCAATACAAAATAAACATACAGTAAGGAGAACATTATGTCTGCAACAATTGATATCCGTCTCGCCAAACCACAAGGATTCGATCAACATAAATTTGAACGAATGTTAGAAATCGTTGAAGAACGTACATCTAAAGCATTTCCAACAGCTATTGTTCGCGCAAGAAAATCACCTTCTAATAGTGATCTAACCGTATTTGGTTTAGGTAAAGAAGGCAAAAAAGACGTTGGCGAATTTTTAGAGAACTTATTTGATGAAGGATCAGCGTTTGAGGAATTGCAAGAGCAGTATTATTAAATATCTGACGTATATATTAGCACAGCTGGCGCGAGCGTCTCGCTCGTGCCTATGAGCCTAGGGCTCACGCCCTAGTCCCTCTGGGTCTGTTTCCCACTATACTTTCACTCTAATGTTCTTTATAAACTTTCCCACAACTCACCACTTTCAGGTTGTGCTTGAATCACAAGTTGCTCGCCTTGATATTCAAATTCAAGTTGATAAGCATGTAAATAGACTCTATCCGATTGGATTCCACTATATAATTCATCACCAATAATCGGGCTACCAAGACTTTTCATAGCGACTCTTAATTGATGAGTCTTACCTGTTTTAGGTTGTAGAATAAATTGGCGTAAATTCGGCTCAATAGAGTGCGAAGTAAATTGAGTTACCGCAGGATTATTTTTGCCATGACATAATTTCCAAGCACCATTACGCGATTTTTCCATATCACCCACAATTCTTCCCTGCTTTTTTTTCGGCTTTTGATCGGACAATGCCCAGTAGGTTTTCTGAATTTTGTGTTGTTCAAATAGCTGATAAAAATTTGCCGCAGCTTGCTTATTCAAAGCTAAAATCAATAAACCAGAAGTGACTTTATCTAAGCGATGAACTAACCACACTTGTTCAACTCCAAGCTGTTTTGCAATTAATTCGGTTAATCCCATCGCTTGATCGTCTTTATGAACACTTATTCCCACAGGTTTATTGATGACAATAAAATCGGGATGTTGAAAGCAAATAGTAAATTTTAAAGGCATTTTTTGATATACTCATTCCCAAAGGGCTTTTATAAAAGCAATATTTTTACACACCACTCGCCCAAAGGGCGAGTGGTGTGTCTAGGATAACTCAGAACATCAGGAAACAAAATGGCTCTACATATTTATTTAATCCGCCACGGACGCACAGAATGGAATGAACAAGGTTTATTACAAGGATTCGGAGATTCTCCATTAGTCGAAGAAGGTATTCTCGGCGCGCAAAAAACAGGGCAAGCACTTAAAAACATTCCTTTCACTGCTTGCTATTCTAGCTTACTTAAACGTGCACAGGATACCGCAAATTATATTATCGGTGAACGAGATATTCCTCATTTCCACCACAAAGGGATTAATGAAATCTATTTCGGAAATTGGGAAGGAAAAAAATCTATCGATTTAGCAGAGCATCCTGAATATATATTATTGCGTACTGATCCGAAAAATTATCTTGCAACAGAAAGTCAAGGCGAAACTATTGAACAACTCTATAATCGTGTAATGAAAGCCTTTCAACAGATTGTAGAACGCCATAAAGACGGTGAAAATATTCTACTTGTTTCACACGGCATGACGCTTACTTTGCTCACGGCAATTTTAAAAGGTATTCACTGGCATGATTTCCGTAATCAAGAAATTCATAGATTTGTGGCAAATACCGCAATTAACATTGCAAAAATAGAAAATGGCAAGGCTGAATTAATTGAATTTAATAATGTTGAGCATTTAGGTGAATTAGCGATGTTAGATAAAAATGCCCCTAAATATTCACCACAAAGGGGTTAAATAGAGATAGCCTGCTGGTAATCCCACCAGCCAAATCAATGCAGACACAATTACCGCGGCATAAAACTGCCAATGCTTAGTTTTATGTCGTGCGTATTTCATCACTAAATAAGTGCCGATAAATCCCCCTAATAGCGCTAAACAAAATAGCTCAAATTCAGGAATACGCCACTCGCCTTTGACCGATTTTTGCTTATCAAGATACATAAGATAAGCACTAAATAGATTCATCAGTAACAGATAAATTAATAAATATAAAATCATAGCTTTCCAAAAAACGTAAAAACCCTGAATGACATTATTCAGGGTTCATATGTATGATATTCCCTCGCTTTGCGAGGGAATATTAATAGACTAAGGATAAACTGGTAAGCGCTTACAGATATCTAATACTTTTGCTTTAGTTGCTTCAATTACTGACTCTAATTTGTCAGTGTTCATCGCATCTAAAATATCACACATCCAACCTGCTAACTCTGTTACTTCCGCTTCTTTGAAACCACGGCGAGTTACTGAAGGCGTACCTACACGAATACCAGAGGTTACAAATGGTTTTTGTGGATCGTTTGGCACTGCATTTTTGTTTACAGTAATGTTTGCACTGCCTAAAGCAGCGTCTGCAGCTTTACCTGTTAAACCGTGGCTTACTAAATCAACAAGGAATAAATGGTTTTCTGTACCGTTTGAAACCACGTTGTAACCACGAGCCTTGAATACATCTACCATCGCCTTGGCATTTTTGACCACTTGTTGTTGGTAAACTTTGTACTCTGGTTCTAATGCCTCTTTGAAACATACCGCTTTTGCTGCAATAACGTGAACTAATGGGCCACCTTGACCAGCAGGAAACACCGCACTTTGGAATTTTTTGTACATATCTTCATCTTTCGCATTTGAAAGAATTAGACCACCACGTGGGCCACCAAGAGTCTTGTGGGTTGTAGTTGTCACAACGTGAGCATGATTCATCGGGCTTGGGTAAACACCTGCTGCGATTAAACCCGCAACGTGCGCCATATCTACGAATAAGTATGCACCAACTTCATCTGCGATTTCACGCATTTTTGCCCAATCCACAACTTGTGAATAAGCAGAGAAACCGCCTACGATCATTTTTGGTTTTACTTCATGCGCTTGTTTACGTAATGCATCGTAATCAATTACACCTTCCGCAGTGATACCGTATTGTTCTGCGTGGTAGATTTTGCCAGAGAAACTTACTGACGCACCATGAGTTAAGTGACCACCGTGTGCAAGGCTCATACCTAAAATGGTATCACCTGGATTTAATAATGCCATATACACTGCAGCATTTGCTTGTGAACCAGAGTGTGGCTGTACATTTACGTAATCTGCACCAAATAACTCTTTTGCACGGTCAATCGCTAATTGCTCAACAATATCGGCATACTCACAACCACCATAGTAACGTTTACCTGGGTAGCCTTCCGCATATTTATTAGTAAATTGCGAACCTTGTGCTTGCATAACACGTGGACTTGCATAGTTTTCTGAAGCAATAAGCTCAATATGCTCTTCTTGACGACGATTTTCGTCTTGAATTGCTTGCCATAATACTGGATCGTAGTCTGCGATATTCATATCACGTCTTAACATTGTTGGTACTCCCATATTTAAGTAAACGTTTGCGTAGCTGATAAACACACGCATTTTACGTTTTTTTGTTGAATTCTGATAGTGATTTTTTTGAGAAAATGAAATTAATCAATTTAGGGATAGATTACCCTGTTCTTTCTCGATTTTAAATAGTGATTTAATTTATATTTTTTCAAATAAAGATGAAAAATTTTAATAACCCTATACGAGCCGTATAGGGTTGCTTATTTGAGCGACTTTGTCGCTCTCCAAATAGTCACAAAGCGACTAAGATAAATAACCTAGTACGGCTCGTACTAGGTAACTACTCTTGCCCTAACGTCGCCACCATCACTGCCTTAATAGTATGCATACGGTTTTCTGCTTCATCAAATACGATAGAGGCTTCTGATTCAAACACTTCATCTGTGACTTCTAAACCATTCATCCCATATTTTTCAGCGATTTCTTTACCTAAGGTAGTTTGATCGTCATGAAACGCTGGTAAGCAGTGTAGGAATTTCACATTTGGATTGCCTGTGCGTTTCATCAATTCAGCATTGACTTGGTAAGGTTTCATTAAGTTGATACGCGCTTCCCAAGCTGATTCGGGTTCACCCATTGAAACCCAAACATCGGTATAAACAAAATCAACATCTTTCACACCTTCTGAAATATCTTCTGTACAAGTAATTTTTGCACCTGTTTTCGTAGCCATTTCTGCGACTTCATCCAATAATTTTTGTTCTGGGAAGAACTGTTTTGGCGCAACTAAGCGTAGGTCTACGCCCATTAATGCAGCGCCTTCCACAAATGAGTTTCCCATATTATTACGCGCATCACCTAAGTAAGCTAATTTGATTTGATTTAATGGTTTGTCTGAATGCTCAACCATGGTTAAAAAATCTGCAAGAATTTGAGTTGGGTGGAATTCATCTGTCAAACCATTCCACACGGGTACACCAGAATAATCCGCTAAGATTTCAACCAACTCCTGACCATAACCACGATACTGAATACCATCATACATTCTGCCAAGCACTCGAGCAGTATCTTTCATGGATTCCTTATGACCGATTTGCGAACCACTTGGGCCAATATAACTCACGTTCGCACCTTGGTCAAAAGCGCCAACTTCAAAGGCACAACGAGTACGCGTTGATGCTTTTTCAAAAATTAATGCAATATTTTTACCTTTTAAAGTTTGTTTTTCTGTACCCGCTTTTTTATCAGCTTTTAACTTTGCTGAGAGATCTAATAAATATTGAATTTCTGCTGGAGTGAAGTCCATTAAACGGAGGAAGTGGCGATTTTTAAGATTAGGAGTTGCTGTGTTTGCAGACATTGTGATACCTCGTAATAAAATTATGTCGGAAATGGTGAAAGATTCTAGCATTTATGATATTGTTGTACAATTTCTATAAGCCGTAAATAAACTGAAATATTTTCAAGCGGTCAGATTTTAGGATTTTTTTCAAATTGAGGTTTGAATATGTCAAAACACCTTACAGAACAACGCTTTATCGACTTCCCTATTCACGATAATGTGATTGCCGCATTAGATAGTAAAGGCTTTGAATTCTGTACGCCTATTCAGGCCAAAACGCTTCCATACACTTTAGCCGCTCAAGATATCGCTGGGCAAGCTCAAACGGGTACGGGTAAAACACTCGCTTTTTTAGTGGCAACGTTTCATCACTTACTCAGCCATGAGATTCCAACAAAGCCTAATCAACCTCGCGCTTTAATCCTTGCGCCAACGCGTGAACTTGCTGTACAAATTGGTTCCGATGCAGAGCTATTAGTCAAACATTCTGGCTTAAACCTTGCTCTTGCTTACGGTGGTGACGGCTATGAAAAACAAGTACAAGATATTCAAAAAGGCGTGGATATTCTTGTTGGTACAACAGGCCGTGTTATCGACTATGTAAAACAAGGTATTATCAATTTAGATAAAATCCAAGTAATTGTGCTTGATGAAGCAGACCGTATGTTCGATCTCGGCTTTATCAAAGATATCCGCTACTTAATGCGTAAATGCCCAAAACCTGAAGAGCGTTTAACCATGCTCTTCTCTGCGACACTTTCTCACCGTGTACGCGAACTGGCTTTTGAAGACATGCATAATGCAGAATATGTAGAAATTGAACCTCTACAACGCACAGGACATCGAATCAAAGAAGAGCTATTCTATCCATCTAACGAGGATAAAATGGCACTGCTTCTAACTTTGATGGAGGAAGAATGGCCTGAGCGTTGCATTGTGTTTGCCAACACCAAACATAAATGTGAAGAAATTTGGAGTTATCTCAGTGCAGATGGCCACCGAGTTGGGCTACTGACTGGCGATATCCAACAGAAAAAACGTCTTGCACTCTTGGACAGCTTTACTCAAGGTGATTTAGATATTTTAGTAGCAACAGATGTTGCTGCTCGAGGCTTGCACATCCCTGATGTTACACACGTATTTAATTACGATTTACCCGATGACCGCGAAGACTATGTACACCGTATTGGTCGTACTGGCCGAGCGGGGGAAAGTGGTGTTTCAATCAGCTTTGCTTGTGAGCGCTACGCGGTAAACCTACCGGCGATTGAAGAATATATTGGCCACTCAATTCCGGTTAGCCAATATGATAGCAAATCATTACTTGAATTACCGAAAGTTGTACGCAAATCTCGCTCAACTCGCTTTAATCCAAATAGAAAAAAATAACAGCATTCATTAAAAGCTATACTTAAAATTTATAAAGCAAATGTTAATTTTTCCATAAAAAATAAGAGCGAATTTAAATTCGCCTTCTTGCTTAAATTTTTTAAAATTTTCTTTTTTATAAAAATAACTAAATTCAGGCGCCAAGACGGCGTCCTTTCGTTTAAAAGGAGAAAAAGATGAAGCTATTTCACTTGAGTGCGTTATTAATTTCAGTGGCTACCCTTACTGCTTGCAGTTCAAGCTATAAACCCAAAAGCCAAGGCGCTATTGCAGCATACAGTAACCCAAGCAATCAACCCTATAAAACACCTTATAGTGGTACTGCAACGGAAAAACGTATTAATACAACAGAATGTGGTGATGCCGATGACTGGTATTTAGATGGCTACCGAGTAGGCCGCTCATTTACCGACCAAAAAAATCAAATGTTCGAACAACGCGTCAATTATTGTAATAACGCGAAAGAAAAGCTACCGCAGAACTTTAAAGCCAACTGGGAAACAGGATTCAGAGTTGGTAATAAAACTTAATTCCTAAGAGGATTTTTTAATTATGACACATTACGCAATTGCTCAAACTAAAGAAGGCAAGGTTTTATCCCTCACGGCTAAAATGGCAAACCGTCACGGTTTAGTGGCAGGGGCAACGGGTACAGGTAAAACCGTGACATTACGTAAATTGGCTGAATCTTTCAGCGATAATGGTGTGCCAGTATTCCTTGTTGATGTTAAAGGTGATCTCTCCGGCTTAGTACAAGCGGGTGGTTACCAAGGAAAAATTGCAGAACGTATTGATCAATTTGGCCTAGGCGGTGAAGAATATCTAAAAGGCTATCCGGTTTCTTACTGGGATGTATTTGGTGAGACGGGTATTCCACTTCGTACCACTATTTCAGAAATGGGGCCGATGCTACTTGCGCGTCTATTAAATTTAAATGATACACAAGAAGGCTTATTAAACCTTGTATTCCGCGTTGCAGATGATAAAGGTCTATTGCTTATCGACCTTAAAGATCTACGCGCTATGCTTAAATTTGTGGCTGAGAATGCAAAAACCTTCCAAGTTGAATATGGTAATGTGTCAGCCGCTAGCGTAGGTGCTATTCAGCGTTCGTTGTTAGCTTTAGAAAATGAAGGTGCAGCAAATTTATTTGGTGAGCCTGCATTAGATTTAAATGACTGGATGCAAACTCGCGATGGCCGTGGTGTGATTAATGTTTTAAATTCAGAAAAACTGATCAATTCACCACGTATGTACGGCGCATTCCTTCTATGGTTTATGGCTGAATTATTTGAGATTCTGCCAGAAGTGGGCGATCCTGAAAAACCAAAATTTGTCCTATTCTTTGATGAGGCACACTTACTCTTTGATGGTGCGCCGAAAGTATTAGTCGATAAAATTGAGCAAGTGGTTCGTTTAATTCGTTCTAAAGGTGTGGGGGTTTACTTTGTGACCCAAAACCCATTAGATTTACCTGATTCAGTGTTGGGCCAATTAGGTAACCGAATTCAACACGCTTTACGAGCCTTCACGCCGCGTGACCAAAAAGCAGTAAAAGCAGCTGCTGAAACCTTCCGTGCCAATCCAGGGGTTAATGTGGCAGAAGCCATTACACAATTAGGTGTAGGCGAAGCATTAGTATCGGTATTAGATGAAAAAGGTATGCCAACGCCTGTTGAAATTGCCTACATTTATCCACCATCAAGCCAACTTGCCCCTATTTCAGAACAAGAGCGTTCGGCAATTGTAAAACAAGATGATCTCTATCTTCACTACAGCCAATACGTTGATAACGAATCGGCATTTGAAATACTAAATGCACAAACTGTCGCTCAACAGCAGGCCGCAGAACAACCTCAAGAGAAAGAAAACTTCCTAAGTGGCATGCTTGGTAGCATTTTTGGTACCAAAAAGAAAAGCGAACAAACCATGGCAGAACAACTAGTTGGTAGCGTCGCTCAACAAGTCGGCCGAAACCTTCGCAACCAAGTTACCAAACAAATTATGCGCGGTATTTTAGGGGCGATTACTAAAAAGTAACCTTGTGATAGTCACCCCTGCCCATCGATAATATTACATGTATTGATGGGCCAGGGATGCCTCTTCCTACAACAACTTCTCCATTTCTTCGGCACGCTTAATAGCGGCATTCATTGCCTGATCAACAAGCTGATCTAGATTATGTTGTTCAAATACAGCTAAGGCTTGTGCCGTTGTGCCACCTTTAGAAGTGACATTTTCACGCAGTGTTGCGAGACTACTTTCTGGATTTGCAATCACCATTTTTGCTGCCCCTAAGGCAACTGATTGAATAAGCACACGAGAATCTGCTTCACTAAATCCCATTTCCATTGCTGACTTCTGCATCGCTTCCATAAACTTAAAGAAATAAGCTGGGCTACTGCCAGTGATGGCAATGATTTGATTTAATTGAGGCTCTGACTCCACCCAATAGCACTGCCCCACGGCAGAAAGTAACTGCTCAGCAAATTGACAAGCGGTTAGATTTACCGATTTTTTTGCAAATAAACCTGACATGCCTTCACCAATTAGCGAAGGCGTATTTGGCATTGAACGAATAATATTTTTAGCCGTTGGTAATAACTGCTCTAAACGCGCTACTGAAATGCCTGCTGCTACCGAAATAACCCATTTATCACGGAAATCAACCTCTGCAAACTCCGCACAGACATCTGCCATCATCTGTGGTTTAACCGCTAAAATGACAACCTCCGCTTGCTCAACAGCTTGCTTATTAGTGAGCTCAACTTGTAATCCCATCTGGCGTAATTGTTCACGTCGGGCTACATTACTCTTGTTATTCGCACTCACCAAATTTGCAGGATAACCGCTGTTAATTAAACCTGAAATAATCGCAAAAGCCATATTTCCTGCGCCGATAAACGCTATTTTGTGATGTTGCATTGTTGTTTCCTTTGTTTCCCTTTAAAATGAAGGCATTTTACAGTATCAACAAAGGATTCCTAAATGTTTTGGTTCAAAAATGTGATGATTTATCGTTTAACAAGCCCTCTAGAACTTTCTAGCGATAATTTGGAACAACAATTGCAACAAACAAAATATACACCTTGTCAGCAAAGCGATATGAGCAAATTTGGTTGGTCGACTCCGCTTTCAGGTAGTGAACTGCTCCACTTTTCGCAAGGTAAACAATTTTTAGTGGTATCACACAAAGAAGATAAATTACTACCAGCTAATGTCATCAAACAAGAGACCGAAAATCGCATTCAGAGCCTAGAAGAAAAAGAACAGCGTAAACTTAAAAAAACGGAAAAACAGGCAATCAAAGATAATGTTGTCGCAATGCTGCTCCCTCGTGCATTTAGCAAACACCAATTTACCGCCCTATGGATTGATCTTGAACGTCAACTCGTTTATGTCGACGCAGGTTCTGCAAAACGTGCTGAAGATACCCTCGCACTATTACGTAAAACCTTAGGCTCTTTGCCTGTTGTGCCAATTTCATTTGCCGAATTACCAAGCATGATGATGACAAACTGGATTGCCAAAGGTCACACGCCAAGTTGGCTAACGCTACTTGAAGAAGCAGAACTCAAGTCTTTTGATACTGATAGTATTATTCGTTGTAAACGCCAAGATTTAGAATCTGAAGAGATCGCAAACCACTTAATGGCAGGTAAGTTTGTAACAAAATTAGCCCTTGAGTGGGAAAACCATTTCTCGTTTGTATTAAATGAGGATGCGACGCTCTCGCGTGTGAAATTTGCCGATGAAGTTCGTGAAAAAAATGACGATATTTTAAAAGAAGATATCGCACAGCGTTTCGACGCGGATTTCCTGTTAATGACAGAAGAGCTTCGTTTATTTACTCAAAAAATCATCGAAGAATTTGGTGGTATTAAGGAACGTATTTAATGGATATTTATCTTGTCGGTGGCGCGGTGCGCGATCAACTCCTCGGCTTGCCCGTAAAAGATAAAGACTGGCTAGTGGTTGGTAGCACACCTGAACAACTGATCTCGCAAGGTTATCAGCAAGTAGGGAGTGACTTCCCCGTTTTTCTTCACCCACAAACACGTGAAGAATATGCTCTTGCACGTACCGAACGCAAAAATGGTGCGGGTTATAACGGCTTTATCTGCGATTTTACTCCTGATGTTACCCTTGAACAGGATTTAATTCGCAGAGATCTGACTATCAATGCTATCGCACAAAGTGAAGATGGTACTTACCACGATTTTTACGGTGGTATCGCGGATATTGAAAATCGCCTATTGCGCCATGTTTCACCGGCATTTAGTGAAGACCCACTACGCGTGCTACGTGTGGCACGCTTTGCTGCACGTTTCTATTCCCTTGGTTTTCGCATTGCCGATGAAACTGCAAAACTTATGAAGGAAATGACCGCTTGCGGTGAACTAGAACATTTAACTGCTGAGCGTGTTTGGCTAGAAACCCAAAAGGCATTTGCAACAGATACCCCACAAGCATATTTTAAAGTGCTTCGCAAAGTAGGCGCATTAAAGGTGCTATTTCCTGAAGTGGATGCCTTATACAGAGTGCCACAACCGAAACAGCATCATCCAGAAATTGATTGTGGTATCCATACCATGATGGTGGTTGAGCAAGCCAAAAAACTGACGCCTCAAGCTCATGATGCAGAAAGTGTTTTATTTGCAGCTCTTTGCCATGACCTAGGTAAGGCTTTGACACCTAAAGATATTTTACCTCATCATTATGGACATGAAGCCAAAGGTGTCGCCCCAACGGAACAGCTTGCAACACGCTTAAAAGTGCCAAGTCATACTAAAGATTTTGCCAAATTGGTGGCTGAATTTCATACTCATATTCATAAAATCTTTGAACTACGCCCTGAAACCGTGGTGAAATTATTTAATAAATTAGATGTGTGGCGCAAACCTGAACGATTCTTCGATCTATTACTTGTATGTGAGGCGGATACCAAAGGCCGTCTAGGTTTTGAAAATCGAGAATACCCTCAAGCAGACTACGCCAAACAACTTTACCACACAGCAAATGCCGTCGATGTGCAACACGTGATTAAAGATGGATTTGAAAAAGCTGGGATTAAAGCCGAGTTGGATAAGCGTAGACAAAAATCTATTGCCTTATTTAAGCAACAAAATCCGATTAAAAACTAATTGCCGATACAAAACAGGCAATTTTACACTGCCCACAGCCGTTACATTTTTCATTATCAATCTCAAGTTGAGGTGAAATTGCTTGCTGTGGGCAAGTTTGTTGGCAAGTGTGGCAAGATTGACTGTTTTTCTGTAAACAGTGAGATTGAAATTTAGGGCGTAATAATGTATCTGCTTGGAAAACACTATTTAATGCATTAGTTGAACAAATTTCAGCACATTTGCCACAAAAATCACACGCGCTAAAATCGAATACTAAGTGAGCTAAACCATCTTGGATTTGAATTAGACCATAAGGACAAGCAGAAACACAATGGCTACAACCATTGCAAAAATGGCGAAAAAGATGTTCTGGACTAGAAAAAGGAGGGCGATTTAACACATTCACTTCATGTACAGTTGAATGTTCAGAACCACCAAGAATCCCTCTCAATAAGCCACGACGACTGATCGTATTATGGCTTAAGTAGGCCTCATAATATCTTTCCCCTTTTTCTTGCATTTGCAAATCCTTAGCGATAAAGCACCGCTTGCTGTTTATCAAGGGCTAATTCTTGTTCCCATTCAATGAGAGTGGTTTGTGCAAGTATCCCCATAGCTTGATAAAATGGAGAGCCATTTTGCCCAAGAAACAATTCAAGATAGCGAGAACTCCAAGTGAAAAGATGATGGCTCAGAAATTCATTTAACAAATGAGGCTTCTGCTCCGCAATATAGGCACTTAGCAATAACATTACCCCAAATTGATCTTCGGGTTCTTCATACTTCGTCACAAATTGAATCTGATGTTTACGCAAAAATTCGCGCAACGTCAATAATGAATTCCCAAAAACCACTGACTCAGGATCAAGATAAACAGAACCCCATGGAGGAGCAACAAATGGATTAGGTCCAATAAAACGATCTTGGAACTGGCTATCAAGATCTTGTTTTATACCTTGCTGAATCAATGTGGATATATGTTCTAAATTATCTAATCCTTTCCATAATTCTAAAGAATCATCTTGTTTAAACCACTCTATCACAGACTGACTACGTTCATCCTTTGGCTCATAATAAAATAATGTACCTAATAAACGACCCGTGGTTGAAATCCATTGATATAATTCATTATCAACTTGTTGCATATTTACTCCTTGTTAAACCGCACCTCTTACAAGGTGCGGCTTCCATTAACAACTAACCTGAGATGGCCATACCATATGTCATATGTGAACCGTAAAAGAGTACTCGACCAATAAATTCAGCGACAAGAGCAAAAAGCACAGCCACACTTAATAGAGGAAGAGTTCGAGCTTTAAATAATAATGCGCCTGCAACCGCTAAACAGCTTAAACGAACCACCATCATTGGTGCAAAATCAGGAACTAAACCTACCGCTTGTTGAACTGATGAATGTGTAGTTGCCAATAAATTTCCTTGGTAAACAACGATAATCGCAACAAACAAGACTCCGACTACAAATACCCAAGGAACCCATTTCAAGCTATATTCACTATAACGATTTGGTTTCAATAGCATATAACCCAAAACAAATCCTGCTACGATAACCGTGAGATAAAAACTCCAATCTGTTACTGCTGTATCCCAAGTTGGCACAGAACTAATACGATACACATTTGCCATCATATACATAAATACTAAGCCAATAAGAGAAGTGATGATTAACCACACTTTTCCAAGATTTTCAGGCATTTTTCCTAATATCGCTAATAACCAATAACAACCTGCTAAAGCAAAGAAAATCGCACCACTTGCAATTTCATTACTTAGCATGGATTCTCCCACGCGTGTTAATGAATTAAAAGCTCGTTCTGGAGAGCCTAGATGAGTCATAGAAGCAATAAAACCAATGCCCAATAAAATCAATGGGATAAACATCATTTTATGAATATACAAGCGGCTATTTTTGCTTTCTAATTGACAAAGTACAAATGTAAAGAGTAAGAAAGAACCTACTACGCTTTGTGCCAATACAGTGAAAATCACTAAAGGCAATTCATTTAATCCTGCGTTCATTTTAAACCTCCCTTGGATTTGCTAAAAAGCCTGTTGAATCACCACTTGGGCGAGCATTTTTATTTGGTTTTACTACAAGATTTGGCTTAGTAATCTCTGCTGATGGCAATGGAGCAATCGACGCTTGTGTACCATATTTCTGACGTAACTCATCAATCGGTGCAAAATCCAATGCTCTTAATGGACAAGCTTCCACGCAAATTAGTTTATCGCCTGATTTCACTCGCGAATAGCAACCATCACATTTGGTCATATGGCCTTTCGTTGCATCATATTGCGGAGCATCATAAGGACAAGCCATACTACAATAGCGACAACCTATACACGTTTTCTCATCTACAATCACAAACCCATCTGCATTTTTATGCATAGCACCTGTTGGGCAAACTTTCACGCAGGCAGGATCATCACAGTGATTACAAGAAATGGACATATAGTAAGCAAAAACATCCTGATTCCAACAACCATCAGTTTGTTGAATCCAGCTGCCTCCTGTATATTCATAGATACGACGAAAATTAACATCAACACCTAAATCTTTATAGTCTTTACAAGCTAACTCACAGGTCTTACAGCCTGTGCAACGATCTGAGTCAAAATAGAATCCAAATTGTTTACTCATAATTTACTCCTTACACACGCTCAATTTGTACTAAATTGGAATGCTGTGGGTTGCCTTTGGCCTGAGGGGATGGGCGTTGAGTTGTTAACACATTAATACAACCTGCATGATCTACTCGATTATTATCTGGTGCATACCAAGCTCCCTCCCCTAATGCAACTACACCTGGAATAATTCGTGGTGTCACTTTCGCGTGAATACGAATTTCACCTCGATCATTAAAGATTCGAATCATGTCGCCATTTTTAATGCATCTTGGTTCCGCATCAATCGGGTTAATCCACACTTCTTGTAGATTTGCATCTTTTAAAACATCCACATTACCATAGGTTGAATGCGTACGTGCTTTGTAATGAAAACCGCTAAGCTGTAACGGATATTTTTCCATTAATGGATCACCGTAATGCTCAAAACTATCAGCATGAATTGGAAGAGGATGAATAATTTCCCCTTCTTTTAATTGCCAATCTTGCGCTATTTCAGCTAAACGTGATGAGTAAATTTCAATTTTACCTGAAGGGGTTTTTAGTGGATTTGCTTGTGGATCCTCACGGAAAGATTTATAGGCAACATAAAAGCCTTTTGGATCAACTTTTTTGAAAATACCTTGCTGTCTAAACTCTTCAAAGCTAGGTAACTCTGGTGTCTTTTCACGAGACTGAGCATAAAGATGACGTAACCACTCTTCTTGCGTGCGTCCTTCTGTAAATTGTTCTTTAACACCTAACTTATCAGCTAAATCGCTCAGCATATCGTAAATATTACGGCATTCAAATGCAGGCTCAACAACTTTATCAGCAAAAATCACATAAGCCATATTGGATACAAAGGCATCAAGCGCAAAATCCATTTGCTCTGAAGCAGTACAATCCGGTAATAAGATATCACTGTATTTTGCGGTTGAAGTCATGTGATTATCAATGGTTATAATCAATTCACATTGGCTTTCATCCTGTAAAATTTCGTGTGTACGATTAATTTCAGAATGTTGATTAATTAGGCAGTTTCCGGCGTAGTTCCAAATCACTTTAATCGGTGCTGTAAGTTTATCGACACCTCGAATACCATCCGTTTTTGCGGTCATTTCATGTGCTCGAAAAATAGCATCTGTCCATAAAAACATCGGTATACTTGCTTTAACTGGATTAGTTAATGTCGGCATTCGCACAAATGGTATGCTATAAGTGCTCTCACGTGCTCCAGTATTACCACCATGAATCCCTACATTACCAGTTAAAATAGGCAACATTGCAATAGCACGAGAAATTAGTTCACCGTTACTACGGCGCTGTGGCCCCCACCCTTGAGAAATACAGGCAGGCTTAGTACTACCAATCTCACGCGCAAGTTTGATAATTCGTGCCTCTGGAATACCCGTAATTTTTGCAGCCCATTGAGGGTTTTTTACGATACCGTCATCCCCTTGTCCCAAAATATAGGCTTTATAGTGAGCGTTTGGTTTAGCTCCTTCAGGCAAAGTTTTTTCATCATACCCGATACAATATTTATCTAAGAAAGCTTGATCAACAAGATCTTCAGTAATCATCACATAAGCCAGTGCAGAAACTAGTGCTGCATCTGTACCAGGACGAATAGGAATCCACTCATCTTCACGACCAACTCCAGTATCGGTGTAACGAGGATCAATAATGATCATTTTCGCATTGGATTTCTCTCTCGCTTGCTCAATACTGTAAGTTAAGCCACCACCACTCATGCGAGTCTCTGCAGGATTATTACCAAATAGCACAATTAATTTGCTATTTTCCATGTCCGCTACACCATTACCAAGTGCCCAACCTCCGCCATAGGTATAATCTAATCCAACTGCAATTTGTGCAGTACTATAGTCTCCATAGTGATTGAGATATCCACCGATGCAATTCATTAGCCTTGCAACTAGCGTAGCTCCTGGCGGCCATGACTTCGTCATTGTTCCACCAAGCGTACCTGTTCCATAATTGAGATAAATACTTTCATTGCCATATTTTTCAATATTTTTACGCAATGATTGACTAATTTCAGTTAGAGCTTCATCCCATGTAATTCGCTGGAATTTTCCCTCGCCACGTTTACCAATTCGCTTCATTGGATATTTTAAACGATCAGGATTATACACTCGGCGACGCATTGAACGCCCGCGTAAACATGCTCGGACTTGATGATCTAAATTATAGGTTTCTGTGCCAGTATTGTCTGTTTCTACATAGATAATCTTATTATCTTTCACATGCATACGTAGCGGACAACGGCTACCGCAGTTCACAGTACAAGCACTCCATACTACTTTCTCTTCTGAAACGTCACTCTTCGTATTCGGTTGATTCGCCATTGCATTGAATGGTAAAGAGAGATCTGCTGCAACAGCAATCGCACAAACAGAAGAGCCTTTTAGAAATCTTCGACGAGTCAAAGCAGGATTAAGAACTGACTTATCCATAGAATTTCCTCCACATTGATATAACAAAATAAAACTAAAAGCGGAGTTATTAGAACTTTTTATCAATATGAATTCTGTGAGGTAAGTCAAATTTTCGAAGACAACAAAGAATTATTGGATTCGAATATGATTAAAATCAATAAGTTATTTAATGAGAATCGTTTATACTAACGGTAGTATGGAAGGATAAAGGGCGAATCATTCCGCCCGTATGTCGTTATATCAAGATCTTAACCCAACGCCTCGTTCAATCAGCGAATAAAGCCACGCGTATAATCCCACTATCAACGCGGTTAATACTCCGAAAGTACAGTAAAGTGAAACATCACTAATACCTAAGAAGCCATAGCGGAAGCCACTTACCATATACACGATTGGGTTAAAATGTGAAATACTTTGCCAGAAATCTGGTAATAGGCTGATTGAATAGAATACGCCACCTAAGTAAGTTAAAGGCGTTAGCACAAAGGTTGGAATAATACCAATGTCGTCAAAGGTTTTCGCAAAAATTGCGTTTATCAGCCCGCCAAGTGCAAATGCAATACAGGTCATTAGCATGGTGAGGATGATTACTAGCCATGAGTGAATATCATACGAAACAAAACATAGCGCCACAGCCATTACAAGAATACCGACCAAGCCACCGCGCGCAACGCTGCCGCCTACATACCCCCAAATAATCGTGTGGGTTGAAAGTGGAGAAACCAGCAATTCTTCAATATTACGTACAAATTTGCCTAAGAAAAATGAAGATGCGGTATTAGTGTAAGACGCCGTAATCGCTGACATCATAATCAACCCAGGGGCAATAAACTGCATATAGCTCACGCCGTTCATATCGCCAATGCGATGACCAATCAATTTACCGAAAATAAGGAAATATAAGGTTGTCGTGATGATGGGAGGCACAAGGGTTTGTCGCCAAATGCGCAAAACGCGTTTGGTTTCTTTATGTACTAATGTATAAAATCCTATCATATAAGTGGAAAGTGGACAGTGAATAACGGACAGAGCCAATATCCAAACGGTCACTTATTCTCCTTCTGATTATTTCTTTTTGCTGTTTTAACTGTAGATATTAATAACTTTATCAGTTCATTAATATCAGGTTGAATTGAAATATAACTATCTTTTGAAATATATTCTGATTGGTGAAGTAATTCAATCCAATATTCTGTTTCATTCGCTTCTTTTAAAGCAATGCTCATTTTATGGATAAAATCTGATTTACTTTCTGCATGAACAGCTTCTCTAACCAAAGCACCTATAGCAGTACCGCTTCTTAAAACTTGCTGACTCAATATATACTCTTTTTTATTTGATTGTAAATATTTTGCCATTTTGATAATTCTTAATGCAAACAGAAAAGATTTCTCCGATAGAATGCCTTTACTCTCCACTGTCCATTCTCCGTTATCCACTACTTTAAGCTTAGGAATAGCTCTTCAAGTCGATTCGACTTATTTCGCATACTAAGCACTTCCACATTTTGTTCTGAGAATTGCTTAAACAAGTTATTTAGTCCTTGTTTACGTTTTACTTCCACTTCTACCGTGGTTTCATCAATCCATTTTAGTGGATAACCTTCAATAACAAGCGGTTTGTTTTCACTTAAATCTAGCAAAAAGGTTTCAGTTTCAAGTTTCGCCAGTAGACTCTTCATCGTGGTATTTTCGATCAGCTGGCCGTGCTGAATGATACCAATATGACGACACAGAGTCTCTGCCTCTTCAAGATAATGCGTTGTCAGGATAATAGTGGTGCCTTGCTGATTCAGCTCGCGTAAAAATTCCCACATACTACGACGCAGCTCAATATCTACCCCAGCAGTTGGTTCATCTAGAATCAGCAATTTTGGATTATGCATTAACGCGCGAGCAATCATCACTCGGCGCTTCATCCCGCCCGATAGTTCGCGGGTAAAATGATCTCGCTTTTCCCACAAATCGAGTTTCTTCAGCCAAAGTTCTGCGCGTTCTTGTGCGTCTTTACGTGTTACACCATAAAAACCGGCTTGATTGAGCAATACATCAATCACTTTTTCAAACTGGTTAAAGTTAAATTCTTGTGGTACTAAACCAATTTGTTGTTTTAATTGAATCTTTTGCTTATCGAGATCATAACCAAAGACCTTAACTTCACCACTGGTTTTATTCACTAATGAGCTAATAATACCGATGGTGGTCGATTTACCTGCACCATTGTGCCCAAGCAATGCATAGAAATCGCCTTGTTCAACAACAAGATCGATCCCTTTAACCGCTTGTACTCCAGTGGGATACTGTTTAACTAAATTTTTTATTTCTAGTGCATTCATTATTCGGCTACCGCTCGGATTGTGGATTCATCTAATTGTGCATCAAAGGCATTGCGCAGTAATTTAAGTTTCTCATCAGCTAACAGCGCTTGTTTAGCAGATTGGGTGAGCTGTTCATATACGTCTCGACGTAATTCCAATGGCGTTTTATGTTGCTCACTATTCCCTTGCGATAAGGTATAGCTCAAGGCTTTTTCAGCTAATGCTGTTTGCAATGCTTGGCGAGACGATTCATTATCAAAATGTGCGAATCCCTGTCTTAGTTCAAGATGCAGTTCATTCTCTTTTTTGTCAAGAAGATAACTATTTAATGCTAACTGACGAGTTAAGCCACCAAGACGCAATGTACTAATCAGCATACTCCATTCATCTTGTTGATTTGCAAGCTCAATGGTTTTTCTAACAATATCTGGTGTTCTTTCTTGCAGAATGGCTTGTTTAATATCGGAAGGTTTTGCAACTTCGCTCTCTTTTTCAAGTTCTGGATCAAGCCAAGTCCAGCGATAATCTTCATCATCGGCTTGTGCTGCCGCTTGATTCGTTGCAGTTGTTGTTTGTTGCTGAACCTCATTGCTGATTGAACGATCAGCAAGGCTAGCAAAGCGATCCAACACCGTCTCTTTTTTACTAGACCGCGAGGTTGCATTGATTTTTGGTAACGCTAGCTCAGATTTTTTTTTTTCGTCCTGAGTTGCTTGTTTATCTTTCAAGCCCTTACGAGCACTCATGGCAAGCATTGCAGCACTCATGCCACTGCTAGTTGCCACTTCAGCCGTCACTGAGGGCATTGGCGGTGGTGAAGGTGGCGTAAATTGAGGCTCAGCAACCGCTGATTGATTTGCAATTTTAGGCTCGGAACTCACCGCTTGCGCAGTAACCACCTGTTGAGTAGTAGCACTTGTAGCAATGGATGCTGATTTAGCTTGATTTTGGGTTAAGCGTTCACGTAACTGAGCAATGCCCTGCTGAGTTGCACTTGGTTGTGCGGGCTGTGGCTGAGATTGCTGTTGCATAGCAGCAGGCGTTACAATTTTGTCCGCATTTTTAGGATGAAACGCAAGGGCGCGCAAAATCGTCATTTCAACACCAATACGTGGCTCAGGTGCATACATTAACTCTTTTTTGCCCGCTAAAATAAGTTGATAGAAAAACTGCACATCCTCTGGCGGTAATTGACGCGCGAGATAATGTAACGGTGTTTCTTCTTGATGAGAATGTGGCAAAAGCTGAACCATAGCAATTTGATGCAAGGTTTCCGCCACATCACTCAATAATTGTTGCCAATCGACACCTTTTTCTGCCACCGATTGAATCACTTTAATCGCTTTTTCACCATCAGCTAATGCAATAGCTTGCACTAACTCTAATGGTTGATGATCATCAATTAAACCAAGCATTTGGCTGGCAATAGGCAGTGTGACATTAGCATTGCTTACTGCAATAGCTTGATCGGTTAAACTTAATGAGTCACGGATACTGCCTTGTGCCGCTTTGGCTAACTTTTCTAATGCATTGATTTCATAAGGGATCTGCTCTTGCTTTAAAATAAATTCAAGATGATCGCGGATTTGGCTTTGATCGAGCGCACGCAAATGAAATTGCATACAACGCGATAAAATCGTGATAGGCAGTTTTTGAGGATCGGTCGTCGCTAATAAAAACTTAACGTATTCTGGTGGCTCTTCAAGGGTTTTAAGTAGCGCATTAAAACTGTGGCGTGACAGCATATGCACTTCATCGATAAGGTAAACCTTAAAGCGTCCAACCGTGGGCTTATATTGCACATTGTCTAACAGTTCGCGGGTATCTTCCACTTTAGTGCGAGAGGCTGCATCGATCTCAATTAGATCGATAAAGCGTCCTTCTTCAATCGCTTTACAATTTGCGCATTCACCACAGGGTGTTGATGTGATCCCCGTTTCACAATTCAAGCCCTTTGCAAATAAACGCGCAATAGATGTTTTGCCCACGCCACGCGTACCCGAAAACAGATAAGCATGATGTAATCTACCTTCACGTAGACCATTTTCGAGCGCAGATAACACATGTTGCTGTCCAACCACCTCGCTAAAACGTTGTGGTCGCCATTTACGAGCAAGAACTTGATATGACAATGGATAAACCTCTATAAAATATTCGCGCCCTAAGAGCGCGAATGAATAAATGGGAGATTAGTGGCCTTCAAAGCTGACTAAAGTGAATGATTTCACGCCTTCTTTCTCAAGACGTTCTGCACCACCAAGATCAGGTAACCAGATCACGAAAGCAGCATTTTCAACTTTACCACCTAAACGACGGATAAGTTTCACTGTAGCATCAACTGTACCACCCGTTGCAAGTAAATCATCGGTAATTAATACGTTATCACCTTCTTTAATGCTATCAATATGCATTTCTAAAGTATCTTCACCATACTCTAATGAGTAAGATTGAGAAATCGTTTCACGAGGTAATTTTTTCGGCTTACGTACAAGCACAAATGGAACACCTAACGCTAACGCCACTGGCGCACCAAAAATAAAACCGCGTGATTCAGTGCCCACAATTTTAGTGATACCCTTATCTTTAAATTCTGCCACAATTGCATCCACTGTTGCTTGGAATGCAGCTGGCACTTCTAATAATGAAGTGATATCACGGAAAATAATTCCCTCTTTCGGGTAATTAGGAATAGATTTAATAGATGATTTGATTAAATCAAGTTGGTTCATTTGTTTAACCTTTAAAAAATGAATGAAAATAACCAGAGAAGTTTAGTCAAAAATGAAGGAAATTACAAAGGAAAAATGCCGCAAGCGGTGACTTTGCACGATTTTATTACCAATAAAAAAGCTTGGTAAGAACTAAACTCACCAAGCTTATGCGTATTTTATAATTTTACCTCAAATTTCTTGGGGATTATCAAAAACGCTGGAATGACAAATACCATCATCAAGCCAAAACTAAGTGCTGGTGAAGTCTGATAGCTAAAGCCTGCGACAAAAGTAAATAAAGCCATCAGAGCACAGTTTGAACTACCGAAGTAAAGCGCTTGTAATTTTGGCATCTGCTCTGTAGGCTGCATGGCAATATAACGAATCATTGCATAGTGTCCAACACCATAAGTTAAAGCATGCAATATTTGAATAAAACCTAATGCAATAGCGTTTGTTGCTGTTGCTAATAGTGCCCAACGCACTACACAAGCGATAACCGAAAGTATAACTAAATGACTAATTTTCCACGCTTTGAATAGGCGATTTGAGAAAAAGAAAAAGCAAATTTCTGCACTCACAGCAAGTCCCCATAATAGACTTACATTTTGAGTAGATATACCTTGCTCCGTCCAATAAATGGTACTATATGCGTAATAAGCAGCATGTGACGCTTGAATCAATGATGCAACAATCAGCATTCTCAATGTGGTTGAGTTCTTTAATAATTGCCCATAGCTCAAATCATCCTGAGATTTATTCTTCGCTTTTTCATCAAAATAACGTGTTGGATTAACCATCAGCCCCAAACCTAAGAAGACCACCCACCCCATTAAAATACCAATGATGACGCTTTCACCAAACCAGTCCACGATATAGCCTGTTGAGATCACTCCAATCACGAATGCTAAGGAACCAAAAAGGCGAGTGCGACCATAGTCCAACCCAATCTGCTGCTGCCAAGTCGAAGCTATCGTGTCTCCAATCGGCATGGCTCCGCCGTTGAAAATATGAAATAGCATCAGCACAGGTAAGAGCAACCAAATGGAATCAACTGCCCATGCCATAACCAATAAGATCACCACTGTTGCCCACGTCAAAAAGCGGTTTAAATTAATTAACTGATTCGGGTGTGAGACACGCTTAGAAAAAAACATTGCCCCACTAAAACGAAAAAGATAGCCTAATGCCACAAAAGTACCAATAACATCGGTATCATAGCCATGATGCTTTAACCATATAGGAAAAAAGGGCAAAAATACGCCGTAAGCGCAGTAAAAACCAAAAAAGTTAAAGGATGACCACTGAAAAGGAGAAAATTTAAACATCGGAATCTGATTTTACAAAGAAAGGTGCGTAGGAATGTAACGAAAACCAAGAGGAAATACAAGAAATTATTGATAATTAGCCTTTTGGTATTATGGTAAATTACCTTTCTGTGAACAACCTCACAGATTATCTTCGCAATTTCCGTTATAGTATCATCAAACATCATCACAATAAGGATTATGCTATGAAACTTAAACCTCTCTCTATTGCTCTTTCTACACTATTATTAGGTTCTGCTATTGCAACACAAGCTCAAGCAGCAGGACGTTTAGTCGTTTACTGTAGTGCAACGAATTTAATGTGCGAACAAGAAACTAAAGCATTTGGTGAAAAACACGATGTTAAAGTCTCTTTTATTCGTAATGGTTCAGGTAGCACATTAGCTAAAGTTGATGCCGAGAAAAGCAATCCTCAAGCGGATGTGTGGTATGGTGGTACATTAGATCCACAATCTCAAGCAGGTGAAATGGGATTATTACAACCTTACCAATCTCCAAACTTGCCGCAAATTATTGAAAAATTCCGTGACCCAGCAAAAGTAAAAGGTAACTACTCTTCTGCTGTTTATATGGGTATTTTGGGCTTTGGTGTAAATTTAGATCGTCTTCATAAATTAGGTATCGAAAAAGTGCCTACATCATGGGAAGACTTGCTTGATCCTCGTCTAGCAAACGAAATCCAAATCGCCGATCCACAAAGTTCAGGTACAGCTTATACCGCTATTGCAACATTTGTACAATTATGGGGTGAAGAAAAAGCCTTTGACTACTTCAGAAAACTACATAAAAATATTTCACAATATACCAAATCAGGTATTACACCATCACGTAACACAGCACGTGGTGAAACTGCTATCGGTATCGGCTTCTTACACGATTATTCTGTCGAGAAGAAAAATGGTGCAAACCTTGAAATGGTCGTACCAAGCGAAGGTACTGGCTATGAACTCGGTGGCGTAAGTATCTTAAAAGGTGCACGTAACTTAGATAATGCAAAATTATTTGTGGATTGGGCATTGTCAAAAGAAGCTCAGGAACTCTCATGGCAGAAAGGGGAATCTTTCCAAGTATTAACAAATACTACAGCGGAATCTTCACCTTACTCATTAGATCCGAAAAAACTAACCTTAATCGATTATGATTTTGAAAAATATGGTTCTTCAGAAGAACGTAAACGTTTAATTGATAAATGGGTTAATGAAGTTAAATTAGCAAAATAATCTTATCTTGCTTTCCGATTCCCCCACTTAATGTGGGGGAATATATTATTAGTAATTCAAGTACCTGTTGTACAAAAATGATTTTTGTGAGGTCTCATGTCTATCTCGTTTTTTTCTCGCCCACTATTTTGGGTGCTACTCTCATTACTCAGCTTTGCTTTGCTACCCGTCAAAGCGCTTGATTACGGCTTATTCGATTCTACATCACAAGAAATCCAACAAGCAATGGGCTGGTCAAGTATGAATTTAACATGGGCGTGGTTCGCTCCACTCCTCGCCTTTCTTATTCCAAATAACAACCAATCAACAACTCGCAGTAAAATGGAATTATGGGCTGTTGCAGGTATTTTTTTATTTGTATTTATCTCAGCTGTTTTGGCTAAAATTAGTCTTGGTTATGCCACTTTTCCACTAATTATCGCATTAATGGCAATTGCAACTAATGCACTTGCTAATCTCAAAGTGATGCAAGGCGATCGATTCATTATTGGCGCATTAATCAGCATTATCTTGCTAATTTTCTTCTTTATCGTTTACCCAACCATTTCGATTTTTATCTCAATGTTTTTCAATGGTAGCGAATTTGTACCAAGCCAAGTGCTCACGATTTTGCAACAACCCTACGTATTACGCGTTATTACTAACTCACTGAGTGTTGCTGGTACAGTTGGGGTGTTATCAACTCTATTTGGTCTTGCTTTTGCACTCTATACAACCAGAATAGCAAGACGCACTGCCTTTATCAGTAAAATATTCTCTATCTTACCTATAGTGACACCACCGTTTGTTGTGGGGTTAGGGGTAACATTAATGCTTGGGCGTTCAGGCTATATTACTGCGTATCTGGTGGAATATTTTGGTTTTAGCAGTAACTGGCTATATGGCTTTACCGGTATTGTTATTGCCCATACACTTGCGCTAACCCCAATGTCATTTATGATTTTAGATGGCGCTCTAAAGTCAATTCATCCATCCGTGGAAGAAGCGGCTTATACATTACGCTCTAACCGCTATCAGGCTTTTTTCCATATTATTTTCCCATTGCTCAAGCCTGCATTAGCGAACTCATTCCTAGTCGTGGTCATTCAGTCTCTAGCTGATTTTAGTACACCACTCGTACTTGGTGGTAGCTTTGATGTGATTGCAACTCAAATTTACTTCTTCATTGCTGGTTCACAATTAGACTATGCATCTGCAAGTACTTTAGGCTCAATTTTATTAGTCTTCTCTCTTGCTATCTTTGTCATTCAATATATGTGGATTGGTAACCGTTCTTATGTCACCGTTTCAGGTAAATCTTACCGTGGAGACGTGCAAGATCTTCCAAGCGGTATGAAATGGGTAATTATTTGCACATTGGCATTCTGGGTTACCTTTAATCTTGTTTTATACGGAAGCATTTTCTACGGTAGCTTTACAGTCAATTGGGGTGTGAACTACACCTTAACCCTAGATAACTACATCAATTTATTTGGTCAAGGTTTTGACGATGGTGCATGGCCATCACTTATCCAAACCGTACTCTTTGCAGCAAGTGCTGCACCAATCACGGCTCTATTCGGATTATTGATTGCTTATGTGACTGTTCGTCGTAACTTCAAAGGGAAAAAAACACTTGAATTCTTAACTTTACTTTGCTTCGCTGTGCCTGGTACAGTAGCAGGTGTTTCTTATATCCTGGCATTTAATAGCGAGCCAATTTACCTAACAGGGACAGGCCTGATCATTATCCTGTCGATGGTAATGCGTAATATGCCTGTGGGTATGCGTGCTGCAATTGCAGGGCTTGGCCAGTTAGATAAGTCTTTAGATGAAGCATCACTCTCCTTAAAAGCAGGGTCATTCAAAACAATTTTCTTCATCGTATTGCCTCTTTTAAAACCAGCATTACTTTCAGCTTTAGTCACTAGCTTCGTGCGTGCGATGACAACTGTGAGTGCAATTGTGTTCTTGGTCACAGCAGATACTCGTGTCGCAACCTCTTACATCTTAAATCGAGTAGAAGATGGTGAATACGGCGTCGCCATAGCTTATGGTTCAATTTTAATTGTAGTAATGATGTCTATTATCTTCCTCTTTGACTGGCTAGTTGGAGATACTCGCATTGCTCGTTCAAAAGCGAAAAAAATGAATTAAAAAGAATTAAGGATATAAAAATGGAACAACAAAACGACTTTTTAGTATTAAAAAATGTAACTAAATCTTTCGGTAAAGCGACGGTTATTGACAACCTCACTCTGTCAATCAAAAAAGGAACAATGGTAACCTTACTTGGTCCTTCTGGTTGTGGAAAAACAACGGTACTACGTTTAGTAGCAGGATTGGAAAACCCGACTGAAGGGCAGATTTTTATTGATGGCGAAGATGTGACTTATAACTCTATTCAGCAACGTGATATCTGTATCGTATTCCAATCCTATGCTCTCTTCCCACACATGTCGATTGGTGATAATGTTGGTTATGGATTAAAAATGCAAGGCGTTCCAAAAGCTGAACGCCAGCAACGAGTAAAAGAAGCACTAGAGCTAGTTGATCTAGCAGGTTTCGAAGATCGCTTTGTAGACCAAATTTCTGGTGGACAACAACAGCGTGTTGCACTTGCTCGTGCTTTAATCTTAAAACCTAAAGTATTACTTTTTGATGAACCATTAAGTAACCTTGATGCAAACTTACGCCGTTCAATGCGTGAGAAAATTCGTGAATTACAGCAAAGACTGAACATTACCTCTCTCTATGTAACGCACGACCAAAGTGAAGCATTTGCCGTTTCTGATGAAGTGATTGTGATGGATAAAGGGATTATTAAGCAAAAAGATACTGCTAAAAATCTCTATCTTCAGCCTAATTCGTTGTTCCTTGCGAACTTTATGGGCGAATCAACTATCCTTAACGGTAAGCGTGATAACGATAAAATCTGTATTGGTGATTTCTGTTTCAAAATGGATAATGCAGAACGTTTTAAAGTGCCAAATGGGAACTGTTTAGTCGGTCTCCGTCCTGAAGGTGTGCGTTTATTAAAAGAAGGTAGTGAGCAACAACGTTGTGAAGTAAAACACGCTGTTTATATGGGCTCTTATTGGGAAATTGTGGTTTTATGGCAAGGTTATGAGCTATTAGTCAATCTGAACCCTGAGGATTATGATGAACAGCAATCTGAACATTATGTACACTTACTCAGCAAAGGGATTTTCTTGCTGAATAATGAATAGATTAAGTTAACTATAATTGTGTGAAGGGCTCGTACGTTTCTTTTTCAATAAATTAACCCTTATTAAAAAGAACTACGATGCACTTCATCAAGAATGTCAAGTAAAGCTCGTTATACTATCTACAAATAAATTATCCACCATATTTCATTCAACTAAATTTCTCAAAAAGACAATTTTTTCTTTCATTCTCCTAGCAATAGCTATATCATTAGGAACTATTTTAATGCGTGTTCCTTACGCAGATTTCGAGCTGAATTTTTATTCAGAAATTTTGCATTTTCTCAACACCCTAGGGGGAAAACAAAAGTAGATGGAAAAGTTAGATCAAAAACCAATCATCGAACTTCGCAATGTCACTAAAAGTTATGGTGATAAAACGATTCTTAAAGATTTAAATTTAACGATTAACGACGGTGAATTTTTAACAATTTTAGGTCCTTCAGGCTGTGGTAAAACAACTGCATTACGCTTAATTGCTGGCTTTGAAGATTTAACCGACGGTTCGATTATTCTTGATGGTCAAGATGTATCTGATGTGCCTGCTGAGCAACGTCCTGTTAACACAGTTTTCCAAAGCTATGCGCTTTTCCCACACATGACGATTTTCGAAAATGTGGCATTTGGCTTAAGAATGCAAAAAGTGCCAAACGATGAAATTAAACCTCGCGTAATGGAAGCATTACGTATGGTTCGTTTAGAAGATCGTGCACAACAAAAACCATCACAACTTTCTGGTGGTCAGCAACAACGTATTGCAATTGCACGCGCTGTAGTCAATAAACCAAAAGTATTATTATTAGACGAATCATTATCTGCACTTGACTACAAATTACGTAAAGAGATGCAGAGCGAGTTAAAAGCATTACAACGCCAGTTAGGTATTACTTTTATCTTCGTAACTCACGATCAAGAAGAAGCATTAACCATGTCAGATCGTATCGTTGTTATGAATGGTGGTAAGGTTGCTCAAGACGGTACACCACGTGAAATCTATGAAGAACCACGTAACTTATTCGTAGCGCGCTTTATCGGTGAAATCAACGTATTTGATGCAACGGTAATCGAGCGTTTAGATGAACGTACCGTTAAAGCAAACGTAGAAGGTCGCAAATGTGCTATTTATACCGACCTAGATGTTCAACCAAACCAAAAACTAAAAGTGCTACTTCGCCCTGAAGATATTGTAATTGAAGAGTTAGATGAAAACGAAACAGCGAAAGCGGTTATCGGTCATATCAGCGACCGTACCTATAAAGGTATGACGTTAGAATCTAAAGTGGTATTAGATCACAACAATATGAGTGTGTTAGTAAGCGAATTCTTCAATGAAGATGATCCTCATATGGATCACTCTGTAGGTCAAAAAGTAGCATTAACATGGCACGAAGGTTGGGAGGTTGTACTCAACGATGAAGATTGCTAATAACAAATTCCAAACTGTTACGGTTGCAATTATCTTCGGTTGGCTTATTTTCTTTGTTTTAGTGCCAAACTTACTGGTTTTCGCAACCAGTTTTATGACCAAAGATAGTAGTGACTTAATTGAGTTTACGTTCTCACTAGAGAGCTACCAACGCTTAATCGATCCACTTTATTCTCAAGTATTGTGGAACTCGTTGTATATGGCAGGTATTGCAACAGCGATTTGTTTACTAATCGGTTATCCATTTGCGTTTATGATTGCAAAATTACCGGTGAAATATCGTCCATTTCTGTTATTCCTTGTGGTATTACCATTTTGGACTAACTCGTTGATTCGTATCTATGGGATGAAGATTTTCTTAGGCGTAAAAGGCGTATTAAACGAATCATTAATGTGGTTAGGTATTATTGATACTCCGATTCGCATTCTAAATACAGAAATTGCGGTAGTGATCGGTTTAGTTTATATCCTATTACCATTTATGATTTTGCCACTCTACTCGTCTATTGAAAAAATTGATGGTCGTTTATTAGAAGCAGCAAAAGACTTAGGTGCAAATGCCTTCCAACGTTTCGTGAAGATTATTATTCCACTCACAATGCCTGGTATTGTGGCAGGTTGTTTACTGGTATTACTACCGGCAATGGGTATGTTCTATGTTGCAGACCTTTTAGGTGGTGCAAAAGTATTGCTTGTGGGTAACATCATTAAGAGTGAATTCTTAGTAACACGTAACTGGCCATTCGGCTCTGCAATCAGTATTGCATTAACCTTATTGATGGCATTAATGTTATATGTTTACTATCGTGCGAATAAACTGATGAATAAGAAGGTGGAATTAGAATAATGAAACGCGGACTTAAAAGCTTATTTATGTTTGTAGTGTACGCGTATCTGTACATTCCAATCATCATTTTAGTAGTTAACTCATTCAACGAAGACCGTTATGGCTTAGCGTGGAAAGGCTTTAGCTGGAACTGGTATGAACGCTTGTTTAATAATGATACTTTAATTCAAGCGGCTATACACTCAGTAACGATTGCATTCTTTGCAGCGACAATGGCAACTATTATCGGTGCATTGACCTCAATTGCATTATATCGTTACCGTTTCAGTGGTAAAAAGTTTGTAGGTGGTATGTTATTTATCGTTATGATGTCTCCAGATATCGTAATGGCAGTATCTCTACTTGCATTATTTATGTTAGTGGGAGTATCACTTGGTTTCTGGTCGCTATTATTAGCCCACATCACATTCTGTTTACCTTATGTGGTGGTAACTGTATCTTCTCGTTTAAATGACTTCGACTCAAAAATGTTAGAAGCAGCGAAAGATTTAGGTGCAAGTGAATTAACGATTTTACGTAAAATTTTATTACCATTATTGTTACCTGCGATTATTTCAGGTTGGTTATTAAGCTTCACTATTTCATTAGATGACGTTGTGGTTTCATCTTTCGTAACAGGCGTAAGCTACGAAGTATTACCACTGAAAATCTTCTCTCTTGTGAAAACTGGCGTAACCCCAGAAGTGAATGCGTTAGCAACAATTATGATTATCTTCTCGTTAGCATTAGTGATTTTAAGTCAGTTAGTGTTACGTAAGAAAGATTAAATTTAGAAAGTTAAACCCCCACACAAATGTGTGGGGGTTTTTAGTATCAGTGTAGGGTGCGTGTAAACGCACCATTTTTATAACATATTGTTTATTGGTGCGTTTACACGTACCATATAATTTATATTTGTTAATTACATCTTCTCATAAAAAACCACAAATATTCTCTCTTATTATTCTGTTCTTTTATACAGTTTTCAGCTATCATTAGCACTTTGATTTTAAAATACGCTTAAAACTATGATCGGACGACTTCACGGCAAAATTATCGAAAAATCTCCACCTGAGATGGTACTTGATGTACAAGGAGTAGGTTATGAACTATTACTCCCAATGACGAGCTTCTACAATTTACCTGCGGTAAATGAAGAAGCGACTGTTTTCACTCATCTTGTAGTGCGTGAAGATGCGCATCTACTCTTTGGCTTTGCTCAAAAACAAGATCGTACTCTATTTCGTGAATTAATCAAAACTAATGGCGTAGGCCCTAAACTTGCTCTTGCGATTTTATCGGCAATGTCGGTATCTCAATTTGCCACCGCGGTTGAGCAGGAAGAGTTAGCTAAACTGACCAAAATCCCCGGAATTGGTAGAAAAACCGCTGAACGTTTACTGGTTGAATTAAAAGGTAAATTCAAAGGTATGGCACAAGGCGATTTCTTTGTGGAACAATCTCACGACCAAATTGTGGCAAGCGATAACATAGATCCTTCTGATGAAGCTCGTGATGCATTAATTGCGTTAGGTTACAAACCTGCTGATGCTGAGAAAATGATTAAGAAAGTAAACAAAGCAGGTAGCACAAGTGAACAGTTAATTCGTGAAGCATTAAAAAACTCACTATAATAACGGATAACGGATAACGGATAACGGATAACGGATAATATAAAGTGGACAGTGGATAACGTACAGTGGAGAATGCTTTCTGCTTTCCACTTTCCACTTTCCACTTTCCACTTTCCACTGAAAAATATGATTGAAGCAGACAGAATAATTAGCGCAAGCCCCAAACGTGATGAAGAAGCGATAGATCGTGCTATTCGCCCCAAAATGCTTACCGACTATGTTGGTCAGCCTTCGGTGCGTGAGCAAATGGAGATCTTTATCAAAGCCGCAAAATTACGTAATGATGCCCTAGATCATCTCTTGATCTTCGGCCCCCCTGGTTTAGGTAAAACAACCCTTGCCAATATTGTGGCAAATGAAATGGGGGTAAATATCCGCACTACATCAGGTCCAGTGTTAGAAAAAGCAGGCGACTTAGCCGCAATGCTAACCAACCTAGAGCCTTATGATGTGCTGTTTATTGATGAAATTCACCGCCTTTCCCCAGCGATTGAAGAAGTGCTTTATCCAGCAATGGAAGATTATCAGTTAGATATTATGATCGGTGAGGGCCCTGCAGCTCGTTCAATTAAGCTCGATCTTCCGCCATTTACTCTTGTAGGCGCAACCACTCGTGCAGGTTCTTTAACTTCGCCATTGCGTGATCGTTTCGGGATTGTTCAACGCTTAGAGTTCTACTCTGTTGAAGACTTAACCTCGATTGTAAGCCGTAGCGCAAGCTGTTTAAATCTCAATTTATCAGAAGATGGCGCCTATGAAATCGCGCGTCGTTCACGCGGTACTCCTCGTATTGCTAACCGTTTATTACGTCGTGTACGTGATTTTGCTGATGTACGCAATAATGGGGTAATTTCATCAGCCATCGCTAAACAAGCATTAGAAATGTTAGATGTCGATGCAGAAGGGTTTGATTTTATGGATAGAAAACTCCTTTCCGCCGTCATTGAGCGTTTTGATGGTGGCCCTGTTGGGTTAGATAACCTTGCAGCTGCAATCGGTGAAGAACGTGATACCATTGAAGATGTCCTTGAACCTTATTTAATTCAGCAAGGTTTCTTACAGCGTACTCCTCGTGGACGTATCGCGACCTCTCGTACCTATACCCATTTTGGCTTCACCAAAGCCTAATAATAACTCAAAGATAAAGTTTCACTCCCTGAAACGATTAAAGGGAGTGAGTTTTGTAAATTTTCATTAAAAATAAACCGCTATTTTCTCTTCCACTCTATATTTAACTCAATAAATACTCGATAAGCAATCAATTTAAACATTTAATCACCAATTAAATTGACAAAACTCTTTACAAATTACTTGTTTTCCGCTAAAACGTCAAAATTACAAAAATAATCACAACCATAGGAGAAATCTATGCAAATTAGCTTCACTCGTTCACTGCTAGCCAGTGCAATCGCTCTTGGTTTATCTGTCTCAGCTTTTGCTGCTAAAGTACCTGAAGGCACTGTGCTAGCGGACAAACAAGAAATCATCATCAATAACGGTGCAGAACCGCAAAGCTTTGATCCTCATAAAACAGAAGGCGTACCGGAATCACAAATTGCGTATCAACTATTAGAAGGTTTAATTACAGCAGATAAGGACGGCAATCAACTACCAGGTATGGCAGAATCTTGGGAAAGCACGTCTGATTTCAAACAATGGACATTTAAAATTCGTCCTAACGCTAAATGGAGCAACGGTGAGCCTGTCACTGCGCACGATTTTGTTTACTCTTGGCAACGCCTAGCAAATCCAAATACGGCATCTCCTTATGCAAGCTATTTAGATTACCTTAAAGTTGAAAATGCTCAAGATGTGATTGACGGCAAGAAAAAACCAGAAGAATTAGGAATTAAAGCGGTTGATGATCATACTTTCCAAATTACTCTGTCTGAACCAGTACCTTATTTACCAGAAATGACAACTCACCAATCAATGTTACCAGTACCAAAATCTGTAGTAGAAAAATACGGTGATTCATGGGTGAAAAAAGAGAATTTTGTGGGAAATGGTGCTTACAAATTTACTGAACACGTGATTAACGAAAAAATCGTATTTGAACGTAACCCATCTTACTGGAATGATAAAGAAACCGTTATCAACAAAGCTACCTTCCTTGCTATTCAAAGTCCTGTGACTGATGCTCAACGCTATCGAGCTGGTGAAATCGAAATCACTAATACGGGCTTACCACCAGAACTTTTCCAAAAATTAAAAGTAGAAATTCCAAATGAAGTATTTGTCGTCAGAAATCTTTCTACTTATATCTATGAAATCAATAACCAAAAAGCACCATTTACCGATATTCGTGTACGTAAAGCGCTTAACCTAGCATTAGATCGTAGCATCATTACTGATAAAGTATTAAATCAAGGTCAAACTCCAACTTATGTATTTACACCACCATATATCGGTGAAGGTCATAAAATCGAACAACCTGCTTATTCAAAAGAGCCAATGGCACAACGTAATGAGCAAGCAATTAAATTGTTAGAAGAAGCTGGCTTTAGTAAGTCTAATCCACTTAAATTCACAATTTTATATAACACCAATGAAAACCATAAAAAAGTAGCTGTCGCAGCAGCGTCTATCTGGAAGACAAATACTAAAGGTTTAGTTGATGTTAAATTAGAAAACCAAGAGTGGAAAACTTACATTGACACACGTCGTCAAGGTAAATCTGAAGTGGCTCGTGCAGGTTGGGCTGCTGACTATAACCAAGCAACAACCTTTATCAACTACTTCTTATCTAATTCAAGTAATAATACCGCATTCTATAAGAGCAAAGCTTATGATGCAGCTGTTGAGGAATCTTATAAAGCAACAGATGCTGATGGTCGTGCGGCAGCCTATGCGAAAGCAGAAGCAATCTTAGCAGAAGATGCGCCTATCATTCCTGTTTACAGCTATGTAAATACGCGTTTAGTAAAACCTTACGTGAAAGGCTATGATGGTAAAGATCCACAAGATCATGTGTTATTAAGAAACTTATACCTTATCAAACAATAAAATCGCAGGGCGGTAATTCGCCCATTTATTCATGTAGGGACACGTTGTGCGTGTCCGCGGATGCGGGCACAGCGTCCCTACAATTTTATATTAACAGACAATTTTTATTTTCCGTGGATAGCTAATTATGTTGAAATTTATAATAAAAAGAATTTTTGAAGCAATTCCAACGCTCTTTGTTCTTATCACTATTTCATTCTTTTTAATGCGTCTTGCCCCTGGTAGCCCTTTCACCTCTGAAAAGGCTTATCCACCCGAAGTCATGGCAAATATTGAAGCAAAATATCATTTAGATAAACCACTCCACGAGCAGTATTTCAAATACCTAACCGACTTATCTCAAGGGGATTTTGGTCCATCTTTTAAATATAAAGATCAAACAGTTAATAGCTTAATCGCATCAGCATTCCCTGTTTCAGTGAAATTAGGGGTAAGTGCATTTATTTGTGCGGTCATTTTAGGTATTAGCGCTGGTACTGTTGCAGCTCTTCATCAAAATAGTAAGTGGGACTATATATTGATGTCCTTTGCAATGACAGGGGTAATTATGCCAAGCTTCGTCTTTGCTCCCCTACTCGTTTTATTCTTTGCCATTCATCTTAAATGGTTACCTGCAGGCGGTTGGAACGGCGGGCAACTTTACTATATGGTGTTGCCAGTGCTGTCGCTAACTATCAGCTATGTGGCAAGTATTGCGCGTATTACACGTGGTTCAATGATTGAAGTATTACATTCCAATTTTATCCGTACCGCCAAAGCGAAAGGCTTACCGCTACATAAAATCATCTTTAAACACGCGCTAAAACCTGCAATGTTGCCAGTCATCACTTATTTAGGCCCTGCATTTGTAGGTATTATTACTGGCTCTCTAGTTATTGAAAGCGTGTTTGGTTTACCCGGAATTGGGCAGCTCTTTATCAATGGTGCGTTAAATCGCGACTACTCTTTGGTACTCAGTTTGACGATTTTAGTTGGATTCTTAACGATTTTCTTTAATGCAGTAGTCGATATTCTCTATGCGGTTATCGATCCGAAAATCCGTTATTCATAAGGAGTTAGTGATGTCAGAAAAACAACAATTTGTCGAAAAACTAGCTCAACAAGAGATTCAAGGCCGTAGTCTATGGCAAGATGCACGTCGCCGTTTCTTCCGTAATAAAGCGGCGGTTGTGAGCTTGATAATTCTATTTATCATTGTGCTATTTATCACTTTTGCACCAATGATGATGCCATTTAGTTATGAAGATACCGACTGGAATATGATGAGTGCCGCCCCTGATTTCGAGTCAGGTCACTATTTAGGTACCGACTCAGCAGGGAGAGATTTATTAGTGCGTATCGCTATCGGCGGACGTATTTCGTTAATGGTAGGGATTGCAGGTGCATTAATGGCGGTTGTGGTTGGTACGATCTACGGCGCAATTTCAGGCTATGTCGGCGGTAAAACAGATATGGTGATGATGCGTGTTCTTGAGATTCTAAACTCATTCCCATTTATGTTCTTTGTGATCTTATTAATCACGCTCTTTGGGCAGAATATTTTCTTAATCTTCGTGGCTATCGGTTTAATTGCTTGGCTAAATCTGGCTCGTATTGTACGTGGGCAAACGCTCAGTTTAAAAAATAAAGAATTCGTAGAAGCAGCGATTGTATGCGGTGTTTCACGCCGTCAAATTATTTGGAAACATATTATCCCGAATGTTCTCGGTTTAGTGGCAGTTTATGCCTCTTTAGAAGTGCCATTAATGATTTTGTTTGAATCATTTTTAAGTTTCTTAGGCTTAGGCACACAAGAACCTATGAGTAGTTGGGGCGCATTATTAAGTGATGGTGCAGCTCAAATGGAAACAGCCCCATGGTTGCTGATTTTCCCTGCGTTTTTCCTGTGCTTAACCTTATTCTGCTTTAACTTTATCGGCGATGGCTTACGCGATGCCCTTGATCCAAAAGATAAATAAGGAAGTTAAAATGAAATTATTAGATGTAAAAAACTTAAATGTTTATCTTAAAACCGATGAAGAAATAGTTCACGCGGTACGTTCGGTATCCTTCACCTTAGAAAAAGGTCAAACACTGGCGATTGTGGGTGAATCGGGTTCGGGCAAATCGGTTACCGCAATGTCGATTATGCAGTTATTGCCCGAAAATATTGTGAGCTATGGCGAAGGTTCATCAATTAATTTTGAAGAACAGGAAATTCTAACCCTATCAGAAAACCAACTTCGTTCATTGCGTGGCGACCGTATTGGCATGATTTTCCAAGAGCCAATGACTTCGCTCAATCCCTTTATGCCTATTGGCGAGCAAGTGGCAGAAGCTGTAAGCACTCACAATCCGCAAATGAGCAAAGCCGAAGCGCATAAATTAGCTCTAGAAACCTTGCAAAAAGTAAAAATTCCTGACGCTGAAAAGAAAATGCTCTGCTACCCTCACGAGTTTTCAGGCGGTCAGTTACAACGTATTATGATTGCAATGGCGATTATCAATAAACCTGATTTATTGATTGCCGACGAGCCAACAACCGCTTTGGACGTAACAACTCAAGCGGAAATTTTGGACTTAATGCACGACTTACAAGCGGATATGGGCATGGCGATTATTCTAATTTCCCACGACTTACGCTTAGTGAAAAAATATAGCGATTATGTCTGCGTTATGCAATATGGCGAAATTATCGAACGGGGCGAAACACAACAGGTATTTAATAATCCGCAACACCCTTACACAGTGGAACTATTAACCCCGATTCCAGCCAATTTAAAACAGCCAATTCCTGCTGATGCGCCAACGCTAATTAATGCTGATGATATTCACGTTGATTATGTGCTCAAGCGCTCGCTATTTGGTAAGCCGAAAAAAGTGTTTAATGCGGTGAAAGGCATTTCTATCGACTTAAAACAGGGCGAAACTTTCGGGATTGTGGGTGAATCGGGTTCGGGTAAATCGACGATTGGTCGTGCGATTATGCAGATTTTGGAATATCGTGGTAAAGTTGCATTTATCGGCAAAGATCTGACCGCTTGCAGCAAAGACGAACGCCAAGCAACCAAAAAAGATATGCAGATGGTGTTCCAAGATCCGTTTAACTCTCTTTCGCCACGTTTAACTGTGGGTGAGATTATCGGCGAAGGTTTATCGGTGCATTATCCACAAATGAGCAAAAGTGAACGTCGCGAAAAAGTGATGAAAATGCTGGAAGAAGTGAATTTATCGCCAGCGATGATCAACCGCTATCCTCACGAATTTTCAGGCGGACAGCGCCAGCGTATTGCGATAGCTCGTGCGATTATTCTTGAGCCCAAATTTGTATTGCTTGATGAACCAACCTCAGCCCTTGATCGCTCGACTCAATTAACTGTAATTGAGCTATTAAATAACTTACAGAAAAAATATGGTTTAAGTTATATCTTTATCAGCCACGATCTTGCGGTTGTGCGCGCACTAAGTGATAGAGTGATGGTAATGAGCAAAGGCGATGTGGTGGAACAAGGCAATGTTCAGCAGATCTTTGAAAATCCACAAGATGAATATACGCAGAGATTAATCGAAGCGTCGAATTTGTCGTAATATAGCCCTCTCTCTGCCAAAGTTGCTGAACGCAACTTTGTCTGTCTCTCCCCCCCAAAAGGGGGAGAGAAAGCGACTATTAATTTCAACGGAAAATATAACTCTATGATCCAAACCAATAAACAATCTCTATTAAACCGCTTACTGCGTTATACCCAAATTTATACAACCTCTGATCCGCACAGCCAAACCGTACCAAGTTCACCACAACAGTGGGATCTTCTCCATCATCTTAAAGACGAAGTCACACAAATGGGCTTAACGGAGATTCACCTAGATGAACGCGGTTATCTATTTGCAACACTGCCTGCGAATACCAATAAACAAATCCCTGTTTTAGGCTTACTTGCTCACGTGGATACTGCTCCTGATTTTAACGGTAAAGATGTAAAACCACAGGTGATTGAAAACTATCAAGGTGGCGATATTCTATTACAAGGCAGTGGTGATACGCTTTCACCAAACCAATTCCCAAATCTTAATCAGTTAATTGGGCATACATTGGTTACAACGGACGGAACTTCCCTACTCGGTGCTGATGATAAATCAGGAATTGCAATTATCTTATCCGCAATTGAATATCTACAGGCTAACCCACAAATTCCACACGGTAAAATTCGTGTAGGCTTTACCACTGACGAAGAAATCGGGCGTGGTGCTGATAATTTTGATGTCGCATTATTTGGTGCTGATGTGGCTTATACCTTAGACGGTGGTCCACTCGGAGAACTTCAGTATGAAAACTTTAATGCTGATGCGGCAACTGTCACTTTCTACGGACGCAGTGTTCACCCTGGGACTGCAAAAGGCAAAATGATTAATGCTTTTGAACGCGCTTGTGAATTTCAGTCTCACCTACCGCCACATTTAACGCCTTCAACCAGCGAAGGACGAGAAGGCTTTATTATGTTGCACGATATTTCAGGTGATTTAGAAAAATGCGAAATCGGTTATATCTTGCGTAGTTTCTCTAGAGAAGAATTGACCACTTTTGGCGATTATCTCAAACAGACTATGCAAGCTATGCAGCAACAATATGGCGAAAATTGCGGTAAAGTCGAAATTAGAGAACAGTATCGCAATATGCAAGAAGTGTTGGTGGATTACCAATATTTAGTCGAAATTGCTGAAAATACGATGAAACAACAAGGGATCACCCCAAATTTAGAACCAATTCGTGGTGGTACAGACGGTTCGCGCTTGTCGTTTATGGGCTTACCGACGCCAAACCTATTTACTGGTGGGGAGAACTTTCACGGTAAATTCGAATTTATCTCGCTAGACACTATGCAGAAAGCATCTAATGTGGTGGTTGGCATTGCGCGAGGCTTTGCGGAGTGGGATTTTGAATAAAGATTTATCTCACTAAATTAATTTGAGTTATCATATTCCCCTCTCCCTCCGCAAATCTACGATTTGCTCCACCCTCTCCCGTAAACGGGAGAGGGGAATAACTAGAAAATAGAGTAAACTATAAACTTTACTCCATTAATTTCTCTCAATTATTTCACTTCACGGATCATAATTTCTGACGGGATAACACTTCCCTGCCAATATAATTCCGCTGCGACTTTACCTGCTAATTCAAGATAGGCTTGGCTAATTTCGTGCTCCGGTGCTGCAACCATTGTTGGCACACCATTATCCAAATCTTCACGTAAACGGATATGTAACGGCATTTGGCCTAATACTTGCGTATTATATTTTGCAGCCACTTTGTCCGCACCGCCTGTACCGAAGATATGCTCGTGGTGACCGCAGTTTGCACAAATATGTACACTCATATTTTCAATCACACCTAATACAGGTACCGACACTTTCTGGAACATTGAAATCCCTTTGATAGCATCTAAGAGTGCAATATCTTGTGGGGTTGTTACCACCACAGCACCTGTCACAGGAATTTGCTGTGAAAGGGTTAATTGAATATCACCTGTACCCGGTGGCATATCAATTACAAGATAGTCTAAATCTGGCCACCAAGTTTCTTGTAATAATTGGCTTAATGCACTACTCGCCATTGGACCACGCCAAACTGTTGCATTATCTGGAGACATTAAATAGCCAATTGAGTTTGAATATAAACCATGAGCCTCAATTGGGGTGATATGCTGATTATCTGGTGATGTTGGGCGTTGATCTTGTGCGCCTAACATATGTGGAATAGATGGACCATAAATATCAGCATCTAAAATCCCCACTCGAGCGCCTTGCGCTTTTAACGCTAATGCTAAGTTCACTGATGTAGTTGATTTACCCACACCACCTTTACCAGAGGTTACCGCAATAATATTTTTCACACCATTTACAGCTGGGTGGTTATTAGCACGTTTTAAGGTTGCGATTTGGTAATTTAATACCCATTTCACACCGCTTGCGCCACTAATTTGTTTCAATTTGGCTTCAGTTTCTACTTTTAATTTCTCAAAAGCACTATTCCAAGCAAATGGTAATTGCAATTCAATACGCAGAGTTTCCCCACCAAGCTCTGCTTTTTTAAACGCACCTAATGTGATTAAATCTTTTTGCAAGGTTGAATGATTAAAACCTTGAAAAATCCCTTTAATTTCAGCTAATTGCTGTTCATTAAGATTATTCATAGAAGTCCTTCTTTAGATTTTTTATAACAATAAATATATGATTGATCTATGCCCACAAATCCGACTAATTTAGTCTGGAATATAAATTCATTTTATGCTAATAACAAATGAAAGCAATGAATTTTTAACGATACAGGTCTTTGCTATAAATCACTTCACTTGTATTATCCAGGTCAATACCTTTTATTGAGCTATCCACAAGTATTCTTCGTTGATATTGAAACAATGGAATCAATGCCACATCTTGCTCTAAAAGATTCACAATATTTAAAATCAACCGATCTCGTTCTGAACCAGATTTTGATTGTCTTTTCAACTTTTCTAATAGTTGATCAACTTCAGCATTAGAGTAATGGCTTTTATTATCTGCACTCTGCGAATGAAATTGATTTAAAAATAATACAGGATCATTATAATCTGCACACCAACCTGAGCGAATTAATTGAAAATCGCCTTGCTCACGCTTTTGCAATAATTGCTGCCAACTTAACTCTTGTGGAGTAATACGCAATAGATCTGATTGTGCTAATGCTCGAGTTAATCTATGCCCAACGGTAGAATGTAATTCGCCATCATCATAACTTAATGTAATTCTAATTGGATTATTTTCACCAAGACCTAATTCTTTAATGATTTGTTCCAAACTTACTGTTGACATATTACGCTCATGTTCAGACAAAAGTGTACGAGGTAATACAGTATGATTTGGAATGCCTAATTCTCGACTAAGCTCTGGGGAAGAAATCATCATTCTTATTGCTTGACGTATTTCTTTCTGCTTCAACAGTGGATCATTAAAATTAAACTCATAGAAATAAGTACATAAACGAGGCAATAAAACTTGGTTTCGTTGATTGTTGAGCAATGGATTCTCAATAATATCGAAACGTTCTGGATTTTTGGCTGCTAAAATCAAACGATAGCTTACGTTCTGAAAAGGGGTATCCCCTTTAACTGCTTGTAAAAATGCAGTGTCTTTTTTGACCTTTTCTAATCGATATGCGCCATTACTATTAAATGCATAAATATGTTGTGGCTTTTTCCCTTTATATGTTGGAAGTAAAGCAATATGCGCTAACATATTTGGTAGCTGGAAATTTGGCTGAGTAAGCTGAATTTGTAATGTCTGTGGATTTAACGCCTTAATCCCTAAAGCCTCAGGGGCCTTTCTTGAAGCTAAAATAGCTTTGGCGTTCTCAATGTCCATGTAAAGAAGATACTGTGCAAGTGGTGATTTATTAGCAGGATCACTTAAACGCTGCCAACTAGTAACAAAATCATCCGCTGTAACAGGCTCGCCATTTGACCATTTAGCATTTTCATCCAAAACAAATAGCCAATTCATCCCATCTTCACTGAACCACTCTCGAGCAACAGCGGGAACAACGTTTCCCTTCGCATCAAATGCCATCAATCCCACCAATAAATCTCGTAACATAGCACCATTATCTGCGCCAGTCACAAAATGTGGATCAATTTGAAAATCAGCAGCGTACAGAGCACGGCTTAACGAGATCATAGATTTTTGTTCCAGATCTGGTAAATTTTGAGGAGGTACATTTTCTTCACAAGCAACCAACAGTAGAGAACATACTATAGTGTAGACAAAATATCTTGTGAAATGCAAAAATCGTTTAATCATATTAGTTAAGTGACGTTAATCCTGGAAAAAGGTTACTTAAACCCGCCACTAAAATTTCAATACCTAAAGACATTAAAATTAATCCCATAATACGAGTTACCACATTAGAACCCGTTTTCCCCAAACGTTTAACTAATGGCGCAGAAAAGCGAAAAAGGATATAACAAATCAATGCAAACAAGATAATCGCGATGCTAAAGCCTAGATAATCAATCCAATCATGATAGCGGGTTCCCCAAACAATCGTCGAACCTATTGCCCCTGGTCCTGCCATAATTGGCATAGCAAGAGGAACAACGCCAATATTTTCATATTCTGAAACATCTGCATTTTTTTCTTCTTTATTTTGCTTATGCTCCCCCAATTTACCGCTAATCATCGTCAAAGCGATGCTCACAATCAAAATTCCGCCTGCTACGCGGAAGGAATCAAGCGAGATACTGAACATATCGAGGATAATCTTACCGAAAAATAGGCTAACAAGTAGGATCACACCAACTGACACCGAGGTGATCAAATTAGTACGATTACGGTCAGCCTCATATTGGTGAGCTGTCATACTAAAGAAAATTGGAAGCGTACCAAATGGGTTTACTATCGCAAATAAACCGATAAAGAATTGCAAATAAATCGCGAAATGAATAACGTTGTCCACAGTATTTTAAAAGCTAACTAAAACATAGCATTATTATATAGACTAATTCGAAAATAGCACAAAGCATTGCAAAAATTTACAACCGAAGCGACTAAAAAGGTCTATAATTACTAGAAATTAACGAATTTAACAAAATAATCAAAGGAAATATATGCGTTTAGATAAATTTATTGCCGAAAATACTGGTCTGACTCGCTCACAAGCAACTAAAGCACTCAGACAAGGTTTAGTCACAATTAACGGAAAAGTAGAGAAATCGGGTTCAGCAAAAATCAGTGAACAAGACGAAATTTGTTTTGAGGGTGAACAACTTGAATGGGTTGGTGAAGGACAGTATTTCATGCTGTATAAACCACAAAACTGTGTTTGTTCAAATGACGATGGTGACTACCCAACTGTCTTCCAATTTTTTGACTATCCTCTCACAGCGAAATTACATTGTGCAGGCCGCTTAGATGCGGATACAACAGGTTTGGTACTATTAACAGATGATGGTCAATGGTCACATCGAATCACATCACCTAAGCATCATTGTGAAAAGACCTACTTAGTCACTCTTGCTGATCCTGTTGAAGATTTTTATGCAGAAAAATTTGCAGAAGGTATTTTATTACGTGGTGAGAAAACTTTAACCAAACCTGCAACCTTAGAAATTTTAGATGATTACAATGTCAATCTCACTATCAGCGAAGGGCGCTACCATCAAGTAAAACGCATGTTTGCAGCATTAGGTAACAAAGTTGAGGCATTACATCGTTGGCGCATTGGAGACATCGTACTAGATGAAAATCTTGAAGAAGGCGAGTTTAGAGCCTTGAACCAACAGGAGATTGAAAGTTTTTAATGAAAAAAATTAGACCCAACGGAATATTAGTCTTAATACTTAGCATGCTATCAATGCTACCGCCTCTAGCCATTGATATGTATTTACCCTCTTTTTTGAATATTGCAAGTGACTTAGCCGTTTCACAGGAAAAAGTCCAAACCACATTAGCTATTTTTACCATGGGCTTTGCGTGCGGACAGCTATTTTGGGGCCCTATTGCAGATAGCTTTGGTCGTAAACCCATTATATTAATTGGTATTTTAGGCGGAGCTGTTGCCTCTTACTTTCTCACGACTGTAACGGAAATTCATCACTTCTATTTACTTCGCTTAATTCAAGGCCTATTTGGTGCAGCTCCGGCAGTTGTGGTTGGCGCATTAGTACGAGATTTGTTTGATCGCAACCAGTTTGCACGTTTTATGTCTACCATGATGATCATCACCATGCTAGCACCGCTTGTTGCGCCCATCATCGGCGGACATTTGGCAACTTGGTTCCATTGGCACTCAATCTTTTATGTATTAATGGCAATGGGATTACTCTGTGCATTTTTAGTCGCCTCTTTCGTGCCAGAAACATTACAACCAGAGAACAAATCACCGCTTAGCTTTACCAATGTATTGAAAAACTTTGTGACCCTAATGTCTCACAAAGCCACCCTCGGCTACGTATTAGTTGGCGGACTCTCTTTTGCCGGCATGTTCTGCTTTTTAACGTCTGGCTCACTTATCTATATTGGTTTATATGGTGTTTCAGTTGAGAATTTTGGCTATTTCTTTGTCATGAATATTTCAGTGATGATCATCATGACATTTATTAATGGCAAATTAATTTCCAAAATCGGCTCGGAAAAAATGCTGCGTATTGGCTTAGCTATTCAATTTATTGCAGGTATAGGACTTACACTATGTGGTATTTTCCAACTAGGATTATGGCCAATGGCAATTGCTGTAGCGATTTTTATCGGCATCAATCCAACCATTGGTAGCAATGCGTCTGCCGCAATTTTAGACCGCTATCCCCAAATGGCAGGCACTGCAAATGCGGTTGCAGGAACAGCACGTTTTGGTATCGGTTCACTGGTGAGCTTTGCTTTATCTTCAGTTCCTTTAGTAACAGAACGCCCAATGGTATTTGCGATGGCTGCCTGTACTATAGTATCTGCTCTCATTTATTATCTTTTATCTTGTCGTAATCAGGATTAATGACTTCATAGGGTGCTGATTCTGCACCCTATTCAGCCATTTTAGATTTAGACAATGCTTCAATCCTAACTCGATCTCTTTTCGACATTGGTTGAACAGTTGGCACAAAAATCTCATTCTCAACAGGATTATTATTAATATCAATAAACATAGCATAAACCGTTGATTTTCTGACATTATGTGTATTCTTAAAAAAGTTTTGCATATGATAAACTTCAGTAACCATTCTCTGATTTTTTGCTTTATCAACTAAATCCGTAATCGCATTTGCCTTTGCTCCAACATTGCTTAATACAATCAATATATCAGCTTGTGGATTTTGTTTTGCAAAATCTAACGCAGAACTGAGCGCTTGTTCTGCTTGCTTTTTAGCAATTCGAAATCGCTCAGGCGTCCAATGATATTCACCATCTTGTTCAAGAAATTTATCGTTTTCGATATGATAAATCTGCGCATTAGGATATTTCACTTGAAACTCGCTAATTTTTTGCTGGGCAAAGGTCGATTTACCAGAGCCAGAGTGACCACGAATAATGATAAGTTTTTGCATATTAGTCTTTCAATTTATATAAAAATTCTTCCACAAATTCAGTCACCACTTCCGTTGCTTTACCATATTTTGCTTGTTGAAAGTTATTCTTCACTAAACTTGGTTCAAGATTTAATTCGATTGTAATAGCTCCATTATTATTGGCTTCTTGTACAAACCCAGCAGCTGGATAAACATTACCTGAGGTACCAATTGAAATAAAATAGTCACATTCAAAAAGCGCATCATAAATTCGATTCATCTGTAGTGGCATTTCACCAAACCAAACAATATGTGGACGTAATTTACGGGGTTGTCGGCAACAGGTACAGCGATCTTCTGGGGTAATATCCTTTTCCCATTGATAAACTTTGCCCGAACCAGTACAGCGAACTTGTAATAATTCTCCGTGCATATGGATTACATTTTTAGATCCTGCACGTTCGTGCAAGTTATCGACATTTTGGGTCACAATCAGTAGATTTTTACCTAATTTTTCTTCTAACTCTGTTAAGGCAAAATGAGCTTTATTGGGCTGAATTTCAGGATCAAAAAGTTTACGGCGGCGTTCGTTATAGAAAATTTGCACTAACTCAGGATTACGCATAAAGCCCTCAGGGGTTGCCACATCTTCTACGCTATGCCCTTCCCATAAGCCATCTGTAGCTCGGAAGGTTTGAATACCAGATTCGGCAGAAATCCCTGCGCCTGTTAATACCACAACTTTTGGTAATGTTTTCATATTGTTATCTCCTGTTTATTCATTAAGTTAACAAATAATCGCAAAAAAATCATCATACAAGCGGTGCTTTTTGAGCATGTCTCTGCCAATTATTAAAAGCTCTTTATTACTCAGATATTGTTTAGCAGTTTGTCATGCATTTATTCTCCTAAATTTTTGATGATTATAACTATAATTTGCTGCACAAAATCCTGAAACTAAGTAAAAACTCTAAAAAGTTATTTACTATTAGTCCGCCAGATTTATCAAAATTATGTATAAATTGTACAAAGAGGTCGCCTTCAGTGAACTCAGCAATTGTAATTCCCAAGTTCTTACAAATACTGCATAGTACTGAGATTTATTATTTTCTTCTGATCAAAATAACATCGACAATACCTATTAATAATAGAATTATTTTTTCTGAATACAGAATGTTAGATTCTATAAATAATGTAATTTACTAGATAAGGTGCTGTAAAAATCAAAAAAAACAGTATTTTATCCTTTTCATATTTAAATAAACTTGATATTTAGCTCATAAGACAGAATAAAAATTTATTTTTGAGGTAAAAATAGCATTTTACTTTCCTTTTAATAGGAGTTATATTCCTTGCCATTGAGCAAGCGGTTGCTTTTGCAAAACGTTTTACAATTTAGACCGCTTGCCTATTTTATTTTTATACAGTGGGCAAATATTATGGCAAAAACTCTATATCAAAAACTATTCGACGCGCACGTTGTTCATGAAGAACAAGGTGAAACACCTATTATCTATATCAATCGTCACTTAATCCACGAAGTAACTAGCCCACAGGCATTTGATGGCTTACGCGTGGCAAACCGCCAAGTCCGCCAAGTGAGCAAAACTTTCGGTACGATGGACCACAGTATCTCTACTCAAGTACGTGATGTAAATAAATTAGAAGGTCAAGCACGTATCCAAGTTTTAGAATTAGATAAAAACTGTAAAGACACAGGTATCTCTTTATTCGATATGAATACCAAAGAACAAGGTATCGTTCACGTGATGGGGCCTGAGCAAGGTTTAACATTACCAGGTATGACGATTGTATGTGGCGACTCACACACTGCAACGCACGGTGCTTTCGGTGCGTTAGCATTTGGTATCGGTACTTCAGAAGTAGAACACGTTCTTGCAACTCAAACTTTAAAACAAGCTCGTGCGAAAAGTATGAAAATCGAAGTACATGGTAAAGTAAATCCAGGTATTACCGCCAAAGATATTATGTTAGCGATTATCGGTAAAACCACCTTTGCAGGCGGTACAGGTCACGTAGTAGAATTTTGTGGCGAAGCAATTCGTGATCTTTCCATGGAAGGCCGTATGACTGTATGTAATATGGCAATTGAAATGGGCGCAAAAGCAGGTTTAGTTGCGCCAGATGAAACTACATTTGAATACTTAAAAGGTCGCCCACACGCACCAAAAGGCAAAGATTGGGATGATGCAATTGAATATTGGAAAACCTTAAAATCTGACGAAAATGCGGAATTTGATAGCGTTGTAGTATTAGAAGCCAAAGATATTGCGCCACAAGTCACTTGGGGAACTAACCCTGGTCAAGTAATCGGTATTGATCAAGTTGTACCAAATCCAACGGATATGGAAGATCCTGTTACTAAAGCCTCAGCGGAAAAAGCCTTAGCTTATATCGGCTTAGAACCAAATACAGATATGAAAGATGTGCCAGTAGATCAAGTATTTATCGGTTCTTGCACCAATTCTCGTATCGAAGATTTACGTGCAGCAGCAGCGGTAATGAAAGGCCGTAAAAAAGCCGATAATGTTAAACGAGTACTTGTTGTTCCAGGTTCTGGCCTAGTAAAAGAACAAGCAGAAAAAGAAGGCTTAGATAAGATCTTTATCGAAGCAGGTGCGGAATGGCGTAATCCAGGTTGTTCAATGTGTTTAGGTATGAATGACGACCGTTTGGGCGAATGGGAGCGTTGTGCTTCAACTTCTAACCGTAACTTTGAAGGTCGTCAAGGCCGTAACGGACGTACCCACTTAGTGAGCCCTGCGATGGCAGCTGCTGCGGCAGTCTTTGGTAAGTTCGTTGATATTCGTAAGATTTAAATCTCCCCTAAATCCCCTCTTTGTCAAAGAGGGGACTTTAAAGTAAAAGGATAAAATAAAATGGCTGGTATTAAACAACATTCAGGTTTAGTGGTTCCACTAGACGCAGCAAACGTAGATACAGATGCAATCATTCCAAAGCAATTTTTACAAGCAATCACTCGTGTTGGTTTTGGTAAACACCTTTTCCACGAATGGCGTTATATTGATGCGGAAGGCACGCAACCAAATCCAGAGTTTGTATTGAATTACCCGCAATATCAAGGCGCAACTATTTTACTTACTCGTAAAAATCTAGGCTGTGGTTCATCTCGTGAACACGCACCTTGGGCATTAGCGGATTACGGTTTTAAAGTGATGATTGCCCCAAGTTTTGCGGATATTTTCTATAACAATAGCTTAAACAACCACATGTTACCAATTCGCCTAAGCGAAGAAGAAGTCGATGAGATTTTCCAATGGGTATGGGCAAATGAAGGTAAGCAGATTGATGTGGATTTAGAAGCAATGACCGTAACCACGGGCGATAAAGTTTATACTTTTGAATTAGATGAATTCCGCCGTCACTGTTTATTAAATGGTTTAGACAATATCGGTTTAACTCTTCAACACGAAGCTAAAATTTCAGAATACGAAAGTAAAATCCCAGCGTTTTTACGTTAATATTCTTCCATAAAAAACGCACGCTATTTACAGCGTGCGTTTTCAATTACTCTTCTTTTTTGCCTGGGAAAATCAACGAGGCAATAACCCCTAATGCTAACACCCCTAACACAATAAATAGGCTTGTATTTGGCGAAATATGAAACCCTGTATCACCAATTGCATGATTCCATGATTGTAATCCCATTTTTGCCCCAATAAAGAACAATAATACAATAACCGCTTTCTCCAAATGAACTAAATATTTAGTCAATGCTGCCAAAATAAAATACAAGCTACGTAAACCAAGAATTGCAAAGATCATTGCTGCATAAACAAGCAATGGCTCTTGTGTAACTGCAATTACTGCTGGCACAGAGTCAAATGCAAAAGCGACATCTGAAGTTTCAATCGCTACTAAGCATAAAAATGCTGGTGTTGCATAACGCAATCCTTTACGAGTCACTGATGATAATTGTTCAGCACTTAATTCACTCGCTTTAACAAAAAAGCGATCACCGAATAATTTTGTATAGACAGGCGTTACTTTGCCCATCCAACGCACACTCCAGTGATTAGAATAATCTTCAATTTCCTCTTCACCACCATTGTTTTGTAACATTTTAATACCGCTCCAGATAACAAAAGCGGCAAAAGCAAAACCAACCCAAGGGCTAGCAGCAAATAGACTTGTACCAATCACAACAAAAATTGCACGGAATACAAGTGCACCAAGAATTCCCCAATAAAGAATGCGATGTTGCAATTTTCCTGTAATACCAAAAGAACCAAATATCGCCACAAATACCATCAAGTTATCAATAGATAAGCTCTTTTCTAGCACATATCCTGCAAGATAGAGATCTGCAAATCCTTTATCAAATCGAAGCCAAAGATAAACATAAAACATTAATGCTAAACTAATCCAAAAAATAGACCATAGTGAAGCATCTTTGACTGTGATTTCTGTTGTTTTGCGATGAGCAAATAAATCAATGTATACAGAAAAAAGAATTACAGCAAAAAAGACTACAATTGTCTCAATAGGAAAACCAAAAGTTCCCATACGGCACCTTAAAATATAATGAAATAAAAGTTTGGCGATTTTAGGGGAACACTTCCAATTGTCAAGGTCTATTAACAAGAGCTTCGACTTATTAAAGGACATTCTATACGTTGCACAGTTCTGTGTTCTCTTCCTTCAATGAGATGTAGGGTTGCCTGTTCCCCTATTTCATAATGAGGTAACTGAACTGTCGTAAGAGCAGGATAAAAAAGATCTGCAACTCCTACCATATTATCAAACCCAATTATTGCTATGTCTTGCGGAATACTAACCCCCTGTGACAACAGATATTGATAAGCAATTAGTGCAATCCTATCATTTCCACAAACGATCACATCACATTCAAGCGGTCGTTTTCTTAACATTTCTTGTAAAGGCTGTAATATTTCGAGGTAATCGTCTTTCAAGAAAAATGGCTCTGTAAATACAATATCTTTTCCTAAAATTGCCCTCTTGAATCCTTGAAAACGAGCTTGTGTTGCAGGGGCATCTTCTTCTAAAAAAAGGCATAATGGTTTTTTGTATCCCTTTTCAATGAGAAGCTGCGTAGCCTCATACTGCCCTTGCTCATCATTGGGAATATAACTAGCTAATTCAACATCATCACTTAAACAATTCGCTAGTACGATAGGATAACTCCTTAATGCAGAGGGGATATGTATTTTTTGTAACCCACTTCTTGCAATAATAATTGCTGTTGGACGATGAGATATCAGTGTTTCAACAGCCTGATCCAAATTGTCATCAAAAGTATTAACAATAAAAGAATTCCAGCCATATTTGCGTACTGTTTTTTCAATTGCTAACAAAATTTCAACTGAAAATGGCGTTGTTGCAATATCAAGAGAAAGAACACCAATACTTTGATTAGCAGAGCCTGCACCTCGAATTTTTTGTGCTGATAGATTGGGGACATAATTAAGCTCTTCAATCGCTTGCTTAACTAGTAAGTATGTTTTCTTAGAAAGCTGTTCAGGGCTATTGATCGCTCTGGAAACAGTCATTAACGAAACTCCAGCTAATTTCGCAACATCTTTTAATGAAGCCATACTTAATCCTCTCTTTTCTTTGAAGCAACTTTACTATTGTAAAGGTTTTTAATAAAAAAGCGATAATCTATCCAATCCTATTAAAATATGATCTTAATCAAAAAGATCAAATGTTAACGTTAAAATATGTGATCTTGTTCACATATTTTAAAAAACACATATTGTTATGTATAAATGATAACGTTAACATGCAATTATCTTGAATATTAAACTTAATCTTATTTTGAGGTTCACATGCAAACAATAACACCAACTCAAGCCTATTATCTAGGTAACCGTAATTATTGGGTATTTAGTGCTTATTTCTTTACTTACTTCTTTATTATGGCAACTTGCTATCCATTCCTAGGAATTTGGCTAGGAGATATTAATGGTTTAACAGGTGAAGAACGCGGTATTGTATTTGCCTTTATGTCATTCTTTGCTCTTTGTTTTCAACCAATATTTGGCTATGTGACAGATAAACTTGGGGTTAAAAAACATATGCTTTGGGCTGTTGCTATTGTTCTTGTCTTCTATGCGCCTTTCTTTATTTATATCTTTGCACCTCTACTTAAAACAAACATTTGGCTAGGTGCTATTTCTGGTGGTATTTATATGGGATTTGTATTTTCTGGTGGCTCAGGGGCATCAGAAGCTTATGTGGAACGAATTAGTCGCCAAAGTAATTTTGAATACGGTCGAGCGCGTATGTTTGGTATGTTCGGCTGGGGGATATGTGCTTCTGTAGCAGGAATACTGTACAGTAAAAACCCTAATTCTGTTTTCTGGCTAGGTTCAGCAGCTTCCGTTATCTTATTGGTACTTGTAGCGCTTGCAAAACCAGAAAAAAATTCTACAGCTAGCGTTGTTTCAAAATTAGGGGCAAATAAAAACCCTGTTAGCCTAAAACAAGCATTAGCTCTACTTAGATTACCACGCTTTTGGGCATTGTTAGCCTATGTCATTGGAGTAGCTTGCACCTATGATATTTTTGACCAACAATTTGGTAACTTCTTCAATACATTCTTTGATACCAAAGAACAAGGCATCGAAATGTTTGGATATGTCACTACTATGGGAGAATTTTTAAATGCCGCAATTATGTTCTTTGTGCCTTTATTAATTAATCGTATTGGAGCTAAAAATGCATTATTAATTGCCGGATTTATTATGACAATTCGTATTATTGGTTCATCCTATGCTACTCAAGCATGGCATGTAGTTGTTCTCAAAACATTACATATGTTTGAAGTACCTTTCTACCTTGTTGGTTTATTTAAATATATTGCTAACGTATTTGAGGTACATTTTTCAGCAACAATCTACATGGTCGCTTGCCAATTTATCAAGCAGGTCGGAAATATGATCGCCTCATCACTAGTCGGTGGTTGGTATGACAAATTTGGCTTCCAAGATACCTATTTTATTCTAGGTTGTGTAGCCCTTGCCTTTACAATTTTATCCATCTTTACCCTTACAGGAAAAATGTCTATGCAAGAACGCTATCAGTTACAAAAACGTAATGTGTATGGTCTAGCCTAAGCTCTAATTTAATTTGAAGGAATTTTACTATGAACAATATTATTCACTTAACAAGTAAACAAAACGATTTAATTATACTTGCAGATGATAATCCGCGAATTTTGCATTGGGGAACAAAAATCTCGTCAACAAATGAGATTGATCTTTCAATTTTAGATACAGGTGTAATTAATGGGGGATTAGATATCGCTGTACCAATCTCTCTCATAAGTGAGAATGGTCGTGGTTACTTTGAATCAAGTAGTATTGAAGGTCATCGTAATGGACAAAATTGGGCTCCCGTATTCAATAAAGTTAATGTTACCCAACAACAAAATAAAGTTTATATTCATAATATTGATGAAATTGCAGGCTTGGCATTTACTAGCGAATTTGAACTTGATAAAGATACCTCAGTATTAAAAACACGTAATATTTTACGTAATTTAAAAGCAGAAACATTCTATGTAAATCGTCTTGCTGTCACCTTACCGCTACCTGAATATGCAAATGAAGTTGTGAGCTTTTATGGACGCTGGGTAAGAGAATTCCAACTAAACCGTCAAACATTGGTTCATGGAGGCTTTATCCAAGAAAACCGCGTTGGTAGAACATCTCATGAAACACCACCTGCATTAATGATTGGAGAATCAGGTTTTAAAGAACAATCTGGTAATGTGTGGGGATTTCATTTAGCTTGGAGTGGTAATCATAGAATAAGAGCTGATGTAGATATTCGAGGTCGTCGTAGCGTGCAACTTGAAGCGCTCTACTTTCCTGGCGAAATTCAATTGGCCGAGAATGAAGAAATTGCAACACCTTGGGTATATTCTACCTATGCAGATAATGGTTTAAATCAAATGAGCCAACAATTTCATCAATACGTTCGACAACACATAGTACATTTTCCTGCTGAAAAAACACGTCCTGTACATCTTAATATTTGGGAAGGCGTATATTTCGATCATAAACCTGAACATATTATTGCAATGGCAAAAGCAGCTTCTGAAATGGGTGTTGAACGTTTTATTATTGACGATGGTTGGTTTATTGGCCGTGACGATGATTTTGGAGGATTAGGTGATTGGTATCTTGATCCTAAAAAATACCCTGATGGATTAGAGCCTGTAATAAATGTCGTAAAAGCTCTGGGGATGCAATTCGGTATCTGGGTTGAATTAGAAATGCTTAATAAAAACACTAAGTTATATCAACAACATCCTGAGTGGATGCTGGAGGTTAAAGGTTATAACCAACCTGCTGAGCGTAACCAATTTGTACTGGATCTCTGTAACCCCGAGGTATTTAATTACCTTGTTGAGCGCATGGATTGGTTACTGACCAACCATGATATTGACTATATCAAATGGGATATGAATCGCCGTATTGTACAAGGGGCTCATAATGGACAAGCTTCTGTAACCAAGCAAACAGAAGCCCTATACCGCTTATGTGATGTTTTATGTGAAAAATACCCACATGTCGAATTTGAAGCTTGTTCCTCTGGCGGTGGTCGTATTGACTATGAAATACTGAAACGCTCTCAACGCTTCTGGACATCAGATGATAATGATGCTTTAGAACGCCAAACAATTCAAAGAGGCTATAGTTACTTTTATCCTCCTGAAATTATGGGGGCTCATATTGGAGGTTACCACTGCCATACAACCTATCGTAAATTAGATGCTAATTTCCGTGGTTTAACCGCATTATTTGGTCATATGGGAGTAGAGCTTGATCCTGTAAAAGAAGGAGAAGCTGAACGTAATAATTTCAGTAAATATATTGCACTACATAAACAATTGCGCAATTTACTGCACTCAGGTAATGCTTTCCGCTTAGATAGACACGATCCATCATCTCTCATAAACGGAGTAGTTAGCCAAGATAAATCACAAGCGGTTATTTTAGTTAGTCAACTTGCGATGCTTGATTATTCTCAACAAGAACCAGTAAGAGTACCTTATTTAGCTGAAGGAAAATATGCAATACAATTATTAGATATCCCGAATAACTTTGCTGAGGGAAAATCAGGGCATCTAATGAAAAAGTTACCAAGCTGGATGGAAGAAGTTCTAAAAGGTAATCAAGTCATAATTGAGAGTGATTGGTTAGCTAAAATAGGATTAACCTTACCAACCCTAGATCCTGCAAGCGCAATATTACTACAATTTCAACGAATCTAATCTGAATGAGGTCTAATTTAAAAATTGTAGAATTAGACCTCATGTTAGTTTAACGCCTTGTATTTTGTGATCTAACTCACATACTCTCAGCGATTTTTTCGATATACTCCATCATAGTTAATATTTTGATAGGAACACTCCAATGAGCGAACAATTTGTATTAAATGATCACCCCCATCGTCGTTACAATCCGCTAAAAGATGAATGGATTTTAGTTTCTCCCCACCGTGCTAAGCGTCCTTGGAGTGGGCAAGTCGATAAAGCCGCCACTGAACAACTTCCAAGTTATGATGCCAACTGTTTCCTATGCCCTACCAACGCCCGAGTTTCTGGTGATATCAATCCTGATTATAAAGGCACTTATGTCTTTGCGAATGACTTTGCAGCATTAATGCCAGATACACCAGATGCGCCCGATTCAAACAATCCATTGTTTAAAATTATGGGAGTCCGTGGGCTAGCTAGAGTGATCTGTTTTTCACCAGATCACAGCAAAACCTTACCTGAATTACCTGTCGAAAAAATTCGAGGTGTGGTAGATACTTGGAATGAACAAATTGAAGAATTAAGCAAAGAATATCTTTGGGTACAAGCTTTTGAAAATAAAGGGGCGATGATGGGCTGCTCTCAGCCTCACCCTCATGGACAAATTTGGGCTAATTCATTTTTACCAAATGAAATCACAACCAAAGATAAAAATCTGCGCAGATACTACGAAGAACAAGGTTCCAATTTACTCGTGGATTATGTTCAAGCGGAATTAAAAAGCAAAGAGCGCGTCGTTGTTGAAACAGAGCATTGGGCTGCTATTGTACCTTATTGGGCAGCTTGGCCATTTGAAACGATTTTATTGCCCAAACGCCATATAAAACGTATGAATGAAATGAGCGAGGCTGAAAAAGATGATTTAGCTCTTGCGATTAAAAAGCTTACTTGTCGCTATGATAATTTATTTGAATCATCTTTCCCTTATTCAATGGGTTGGCATTTTGCACCTTTCTTTAAAGATGGGCGCGATATCGAACATTGGCAACTACATGCTTATTTCTACCCTCCGCTATTACGTTCAGCAACCGTACGTAAATTTATGGTAGGTTATGAAATGCTAGCAGAAGCACAACGAGATCTTACCCCTGAACAAGCGGCTGAAAAATTATTAGCCGTTAGTGATGAGATTCACTACAAAAATAGATAACCAACCTAACACATTGATATAAAAATACATGTAAAAAACCAAAGGAAAACACAATGAATCCAATTGAACTCTCTAAAACTAAATTTGAAGAACACTTTGGCTACCAAGCAGAAAAAACAGTATTTGCACCAGGGCGTGTAAATATCATTGGCGAGCATACTGACTATAATGATGGTTTCGTCATGCCGTGTGCAATTAACTATGGCACGGCTGTCAGCTTTACTAAGCGTAATGATTCTATCTTCCGTGTGTATGCGATTGATATTAATGCAACTGACGCTTTTGACCTGAGCAAAAAAATTCCTCAAAGTGAGCAAAAATGGAAAAATTATGTGCGTGGTGTTATCAATTACGTAAAAGAAAAATGTCCTGAGTTTATTTTCGGTGCAGATATTACAATAACCAGTAACGTTCCGATGTCTTCAGGTTTAAGCTCTTCCGCTGCACTAGAAGTTTCGATTGGAAAAATGTGTCAGGTATTAGGTAATCTTGATATTAGCCCAACTGAAATTGCGCTAATTGGACAAAAAGCTGAAAACCTATTTGTAGGTGCAAATTGTGGCAATATGGATCAACTCACTTCTGCTCTTGGTCAAAAAGATCACTTAATCATGATCGATTGCCGTAGTTTAGAGATAACACCAACACCTGTCCCACAAGGCTATTCTATCGCAATTATCAACTCTAATGTAAAGCATGATTTAGTGACAGGTGAATATAATAGCCGTCGTCAGGAATGTGAAATGGCTGCAAAATTTTTTGGTGTAAAAGCATTACGTGATGTAAGCCTTGAACAATTTGCAGAAAGAGCCGAAGAGCTACAAAAATTTGATGAATTGGCTTATAAACGAGCGAAGCATGTCGTTACAGAAAATAATCGAGTGCTCGATGCTGTAAAAGCACTCAAAGCGAATGACATACAAACATTAGGTCGCTTAATGGCTGAATCTCATGATTCTATGCGTGATAATTTTGAAATCACTATCCCTGAAATTGACTACCTTGTTGAGCTTGCTCAAGTTGCGATTGGTAAAAATGGAGGAGCTCGTATGACAGGAGGTGGTTTCGGTGGCTGTATCGTCTGCTTAGTGCCAAATGAAAAAGTGGAAGATGTACGTAAACTTATTAGCGAAAATTATGAGAAACAAACAGGAATCAAAGAAACCTTCTATGTTTGTACGGCTTGTGATGGCGTACGATTAGTTTAACCTATGCATAGGTGCGTGTAAACGCACCTTTTTATTTTTTATGGTGTGTTTATTCGCACCCAACAGGAGCAAATATGAATATTTATACTCTTGAAAATGAATTTCTAAAGATTACACTCTCCGATTATGGCGCTAGTTGGCTTTCTTGCATTGTAAAATTGCCAGATGAAGAACGTGAAGTTCTAGTGACAACAACACCTGAGCGCTGGCAAGAACAAACGGCTTACTTTGGCGCAACAATCGGGCGCTACGCAAACCGTATCGCTAAAGCTCGCTATAGTCTAAACAGCGAGGATTTTGTACTTACTCAAAATAATGGTGAAAATAGTTTACATGGAGGACCTAAAGGCGCTGACAAGCAAATTTGGCAAATAGATTCTCTTTGCAAACAAGCGGCTAAATTTCACTATATTTTTGCAGATGGCGAGGAAGGCTTTGGTGGAGAAGTAAAAGCGAGTGTTGAATATCGTCTCAACAAAAATCAATTAGAGGTTACATTCGATGCGGTAAGCACCAAAGATACTCCTCTTTGCTTTACCAATCATGCCTATTTCAATCTTTCTGGCGAACCAACTGTTCATAACCATAAATTACAACTTAATGCTGATTACTATTTACCTGTAGGAGCAGATGGTATTCCAAATGCGCCATTAAAAGCCGTCGAGCGTACCAGTTTTGACTTTAAAACAGCAAAAATGATTGGGCAAGATTTGTTAGCAGATGCAGATCAACAAGCTGTTAATGGCTACGATCATGCATTTACTCTTGTAAAAAAAGACCAAGATCTAAGCGCTTGTAGGGCTGATGCAACTCTTTCTGCAGGCAATATTAGCCTAGAGCTAAGAACCAGCAAACCTGCACTACAAGTGTACACAGGCAATTGGTTAGGAGGACAGCCTAATTTAGAGGGTGGCACTTATGAGAATTATGCAGGTGTAGCGCTAGAACCAGAATTTTATCCTGATACACCTAATCATCCAGAGTGGTGGGAAATTGGAGGAATCAGTAAAGCTAATGAGCCCTACCGACACAGCATTCAATACAAATTTGAATGCCAATAAACTAAAATCCCCCTTGAAAAGGGGGGATTAGAGAGATTAAATTATTTTAAACCAGCCGCTTCGCGTAATGCTGCTGCTTTATCTGTTTTTTCCCAAGGGAAATGTTCACGACCAAAGTGACCATAAGCTGCTGTTTCGCGGTAGATTGGGCGGATTAAATCTAACATTTGGATTAAACCGTAAGGGCGTAAATCGAAGAATTCGCGGATTAATTTCACTAATACGTCGTTAGCCACTTTACCAGTACCAAACGTTTCTACCATGATAGACGTTGGCTCTGCAATACCGATCGCATAAGAAAGTTGGATTTCACAACGATCTGCTAAACCTGCTGCTACGATATTTTTCGCAACATAACGTGCTGCATACGCTGCCGAACGATCTACTTTTGATGGATCTTTACCAGAGAATGCACCACCACCGTGACGAGCTGCGCCACCGTAAGTATCTACGATAATTTTACGACCCGTTAAACCACAGTCTCCCATTGGGCCACCGATAACAAAACGGCCTGTTGGGTTGATAAAGTATTTAGTATTTGCGCTTAACCACTCGCTTGGAAGAATTGGCTTGATGATCTCTTCCATTACACCTTCGTATACCTCTTTTTGTGATACAGATTCAGCGTGTTGCGTTGAAAGAACAACGGCATCAATACCTTTGATTTTGTTATCTTCGTAGATGAAAGTTAATTGGCTTTTCGCATCTGGACGTAACCAGTCTAATTTACCTGATTTACGAACTTTTGCTTGTTGCTCCATTAAACGGTGCGCATAAGTAATTGGCGCTGGCATTAATACTTCAGTTTCATTTGTTGCATAACCGAACATAATACCTTGGTCACCTGCACCTTGCTCTAATGGGCTAGAACGGTCAACACCTTGGTTGATATCTGGTGATTGTTTACCAATTGCGTTTAATACTGCACAAGAGTGAGCGTCAAATCCCATATCTGAGTGTGTATAACCGATGTCGCAGATTACTTGGCGAGTTAAGTTTTCAATATCTACCCAAGCAGAAGTAGTGATTTCACCACCTACTAATGCCATACCTGTTTTCACGTAAGTTTCACACGCAACACGTGCTTTGGGGTCTTGTTTTAAGATTTCATCTAATACTGCATCTGAGATTTGGTCTGCGATTTTATCCGGATGTCCTTCAGACACCGATTCAGAAGTAAATAGGTTAATTGCCATTTTGCTATCCTTTTGATTTCTTTAATTTTTAACAATAAACAAGCGGTCTATTATTGCAAAATTTTTGCATTATTGAACCGCTTGTATAAAATCCTGATTTGGAAGTATTTCCATCTAGACGGCTATGATACATTTTTTGGACTATCGTGACAAATTATTTTTATTCCGATAACGAATTAATGTTAGAATATTTTGGTTTTTCCTCAATAATAGCTATGGTATGAAGATAGAACTACTAAAAAAATGGGCTAATGAAATTAGCCAAAAATATCAAATCATTGAAAATTACTTTACTAAAGGCTCCTTTGGCGTAAAATTTTATCCTCTTTTGATGTACCCTTGTGTACGTATCAGCCACATCCTCAGTATAAAACTAATTGCTACTTTATCTATTTTTTTAGGATTGTATTATATATTCGCTGAACTAATCACTATTTTATTCAGTAATACTTCACTGATTAAAGCCTATTTAGGCCACTCAACTCTTGAATTATTAATGCCTTTAGGCACCATTATTGATAACCAGACTATCAATATGTCTCCGCTTTCTTTCACTATGCGAGCAATCTTTTTTATTCAAGGTTGTACATTCGTCATCATTTATTTACTGGGAGCGACACAACTTTCTAGCCGTTTTCGAGTGCTCGGTGTACTGTCAGCATTACTATTTAGTTGTGGTATGATTATTATCTCCTCGACACAAGGTGGTAAATTTACTGATGGCGGATTACAAAACTTGGGAGCTAGCATTACATTTATTCTTGGTAACCTAACCATGATATTTGCTGGATTAGGAGTAAAATCAGAGAAATTTAAGTCTTTTAGGATATTCAGTATTTTAGGTGGGCTAATTGGAACAACAACCATTTTAGTCACATTATTTTTAGATGCCACATACCTCCCAATTTTAGAACGCATCAGTCTTTATGCAATTATGCTATGGGAAATTCGTCTCGGCTTTAATATTTTAAAACAGGTAAGATAATGTCTAATCAACTCCCTCTCATCGAACGTTATCGTCAACTTATTTCGATTCCGACTATTAGTAGCTTAGAAGCAATTAGCGATCAATCTAATAAACCTTTAATTGATCTCCTCGCATCTTGGCTAAACGACTTCGGTTTTAAAACGGAGATCATTGCTGTCGAAGGCAGCCGTAATAAATATAATCTACTTGCCACTTATGGCGAGGGCGAAGGCGGTTTATTGCTTGCTGGTCACTCAGATACCGTGCCATTTGATGAAGGACGTTGGAATTTTAATCCCTTCGATTTAACCGAAAAAGATGGCAAATTATACGGCTTAGGTACTGCCGATATGAAAGGCTTTTTTGCCTTTGTGGTGGATGCGGTGAGCCAAATTGATTTAACTAAACTCACTAAACCATTGCGTATTCTAGCGACTGCAGATGAAGAAACCACGATGGTTGGGGCGAGAACTTTTGCTCAACATGCTCATATTCGCCCAGATTGTGCAATTATCGGTGAGCCAACATCATTAAAACCGATTCGAGCTCATAAGGGACATATGGGTGAAGCCATTCGTGTGATCGGTCATTCAGGGCACTCGAGCGATCCAGCCAAAGGAATTAATGCTATTGAAATTATGCATGATGTGACTGGGCGAATGATTGCTATGCGTGATCAGCTCAAACAAAAATACCGTAACGATCTTTTTGTGGTGCCTTACCCAACTATGAATTTTGGTAATATTCAAGGCGGCGATGCAATCAATCGCATTTGTGCCTGCTGTGAATTACAGTTAGATATGCGTCCATTACCAAATTTAGCAGTGCAAGATTTAGAAGATTTAATGCGCCAAAATCTTGCGCCTTTAATTGAGCAATGGGGAGATCGTATTCAAATTCGCCATCTTCATGATGGTATCCCAGGTTATGAATGTGAACACTCAGCACAAGTAGTCCAAGTGGTTGAGAAATTATTAGGTGAAAAATGCGATGCGGTAAATTACTGTACTGAAGCTCCATTTATCAACCAGCTCTGCCCAACGCTAGTATTAGGACCGGGTTCAATTGAACAAGCTCATCAGCCTGATGAATATCTTGATACTAAATTTATTCAACCAACAAGAGATTTACTTATTAAGTTGATTAATCATTTTTGCGGTATTATCTAGTGGGACAGACTAAAGGAGCGTTCAGCACCGAGGTCAGGGAAAGGGAAATTGTTAAATATTCCTTAGATATCAAGCTTGTTACCCTCTCTCTGCAAAAATTGCTGAACACAATTTTTGCGGTCTCTCTCCCATTGGGAGAGAGTTGTTAATTCAAATATTTGATTTATGCAAGCGCTACATAATTGCGCCTTTTAATAGCTAAGGAAAGTATATGTTTTTCGATTCGTTACTATTTAGTTTAAGTGTCACACTCCCTACCATACTTATGCTAGTAATAGGAATCATATTACGTTACCAGAACACTGTTGATGATTCCTTTTGTGAAGTGGCCTCAAAACTCGTATTTAACATCTCCCTCCCAGCTTTCCTATTCATCAATATCGTAAAACACCCAGCCGATTACGGTAGTCAGCTTTGGCTAATCAGCACAGGCTTGATCGGCAGTATTGTTCTCTACCTATTAGGCGAATGGCTTGCCTTTCGTTATATTACCGATCGTCGTTATAGAGGAATATTTGTACAAGGTATGTTTAGGGGAAATACTGGTATTCTAGGGTTAGCTTTGTGTATTAATGCTTATGGCACCATAGCAACCGCACCGGGGGCTGTCTACACAGCATTTATCACTTTACTATTTAATATCCTCGCAGTAATTACACTAACAAACTCTCTTGGTGATGGCAAACCAAGTTTTATTAAAATTTTTAAAGGGTTAGCGAAGAATCCATTAATTATTGCAATTCTCCTTGGCATTCTTGTTAGTAAAATGGAAATCGTTATCCCTGAGCCACTATTACGTACCAGCGATTATCTCGCTCATATTGCTTTACCTTTAGCTTTAATTTGTGCTGGGGCAAATCTAAATTTCAAACAACTAAAACAGCTTCAACAAACCGATTCAACTCAATCAGTTGCTGGAAAAGTTGTACTTTGGACTAGTTTTGGACGATTATTTATTGCACCAATCATAATGATTCTTATCGGGAAATTTGTGATGCAATTAGATCCCATGTCACTTGGCATGATTTTCTTGATGTCTGCAACGCCTCTCGCAGCAGCAGGCTATTCTATGGTAAGAAATTTTGGTGGAGATTCAACAGCTACAGCGAATTTGATAGCAATTACAACTTTAGGTTCTATGTTTACATCTAGTTTGGGATTATTGTTATTAAGGCAAATAGGCTGGATTTAAAAAGAAAGGCTGAAATAAGAAAATTTATTTCAGCCTCTTTTAGATATCTTGGTGCGAAAACTCACACCAAGACTTTAGTGAAATTATAAAATTTCTTTCGCTTTTGCGACTACGTTGTCTACAGTGAAGCCGAATAATTTGAATAACTCACCTGCTGGTGCAGATTCACCGAAGCTATTCATACCGACGATACGGCCACCGAAACCAACATATTTGTACCAGAAGTCAGCAATGCCTGCTTCAATCGCAACACGTTTTGTGACTGAGCTTGGTAATACAGATTCACGATATGCTTCATCTTGTGCATCAAATACGTTTGTGCTTGGCATTGAAACTACACGCACTTTATGACCTTCTGCACTTAATACATCAGCTGCTTTCATTGCTAATTCAACTTCTGAACCTGTTGCAATTAAGATTAAATCTGGGCAATCACCTTTTTCACAGCAGTTACGTACAATATAACCACCACGCGCAACATTTGCTAACTGCTCTGGTGTACGTTCCATTTGAGCTAAGTTTTGACGAGTAAAGATTAATGCACTTGGGCCATCTTTACGCTCTACAGCACATTTCCACGCCACCGCTGATTCAACTTGGTCACATGGGCGCCATGTTTGAAGATTTGGAATTAAACGTAGTGCCGCTGTTTGTTCTACTGGTTGGTGAGTTGGACCATCTTCACCTAAACCGATTGAATCATGCGTGTATACAAATAATGAACGTTGTTTCATTAATGCAGCCATACGCACTGCATTGTGAGCGTATTCCATAAACATTAAGAATGTTGCACCATAAGGAATGAAACCACCATGCAATGCAATACCATTCATAATTGCTGACATACCAAATTCACGTACACCATAGTTTAAGTAGTTACCATCAACATTGTGATGTGCACGGATTGGTTTTGAACCAGACCATAATGTTAAGTTAGAGCTTGCTAAGTCTGCAGAACCACCTAAGAATTCTGGTAAAATGTGTGCATAAGCTTCGATTGCATTTTGTGATGCCTTACGGCTTGCGATAGATGCAGGGTTCGCTTGTAATTTTTCAATAAATGCTTGAGATTCAGCTGCCCAGTTCGCAGGTAAATCACCATTTACACGGCGAATAAATTCTGCAGCTAACTCAGGATAAGCGGTCTGATATGCGGCAAATTTTGCATCCCATTCTTGTTCTGCTGCTTGGCCTTTTGCTTTTGCATCCCATTCAGCGTAGATATCTGCAGGGATTTCAAATGGTGCATGTTCCCATTTTAGGAATTCACGCGCAGCTGCGATTTCTGCATCACCTAATGGCGCACCATGGCAATCATGTGAATTTGATTTATTTGGTGAACCGTAACCGATAATCGTTTTACAGATAATTAAAGTAGGACGATCTGTTTCCGCTTTTGCATTCTCAATTGCGAATTTAATTTGTTCCGCATCGTGACCATCTACATTACGAATTACTTGCCAACCATACGCTTCAAAACGCATTGCGGTGTCATCAGAGAACCAACCATCAACATGACCATCAATAGAGATGTTGTTGTCATCATAGAATGCGATTAATTTACCTAAGCCTAATGTACCTGCTAATGAACATGCTTCATGTGAGATACCCTCCATTAAACAACCATCGCCTAAGAATGCATAAGTATAGTGATTTACGATATCGTGGCCTTCACGGTTGAATTGACCTGCTAATGTTTTTTCAGCAATCGCCATACCTACAGCATTTGTGATACCTTGACCTAATGGACCAGTGGTTGTTTCCACACCTGGAGCATAGCCATATTCTGGGTGGCCTGGTGTTTTAGAGTGTAGTTGACGGAATTGTTTTAAGTCTTCGATAGAAAGATCATAACCAGTTAAATGTAATAAGCTATAAATAAGCATAGAGCCATGGCCATTTGAAAGAACAAAACGGTCGCGGTTTGCCCATGCTGGATTTGTTGGGTTATGCGATAAAAAATCACGCCATAAAACTTCTGCGATATCCGCCATCCCCATCGGTGCACCTGGGTGACCTGAGTTAGCTTTTTGTACAGCATCCATACTTAAAAAGCGAATTGCATTCGCAAGTTCTCTACGTTCTGCCATTTTATTACTCCTAAAGAATTGACACGAAAATTAAAATAAAAGAGCCTGTTGATTCTACACTATCTTTTGAAAAAACACGCCAAAAATTACATCGAAAAACGTGATCTAGATCACATTATTGAAATTGTTGAAATCTCTTTTGATTTAGCGTAAAATGCGCACTCTTTTTTGGTGCTGAGTAAACACTCAGCGTGTATTAACTACATATGGTACTAGGCAAACCGTCGGTTGTGTTTAGTGGCGATATGGCTTCTTTTGAGGTTCTCTATAATGAAACAAGGTATCCATCCTAATTACGTGGAAATTACTGCAACTTGTTCTTGCGGTAACGTTATCAAAACTCGCTCAACAGTGGGTAAAGATTTAAACTTAGACGTATGTGGCAACTGCCACCCGTTCTACACTGGTAAACAACGTGTTGTTGATACTGGTGGTCGTGTTGAACGCTTCAACAAACGTTTCAGCATCCCAGGTACAAAATAATAGTTTGATATTATTAATGAAACCCCACAATTGTGGGGTTTTGTTTTATTTATAGGATTGATTTGTGAGTGAGCTAGTGTATATTATCAACACCAATCCCCATTCTCATAGGGAAATAATATCATTTTATAATGATTAATTCTAAATTGAAAAAAACTATAAAACTATATTAACAATAGGTTATTAAAAATAGAAAAAGGAGAGATTCAATGCTAAGAAGTAAA
>MQVI01000029.1 GCA_002002485.1 Pasteurellaceae bacterium 15-036681 | reverse complement strand
CTTTAATATCTAGCTTAAATTCATTACCAAATAGAATAAAATCATCTGCTAACCAATAAGCTAATTGATTATTTTCTAACTGTTTTAAGAACTGTTTAACTGCTGATTTTTTAATTAAATAAGCAACTGTTCCTGCAAAATAATTTTTATAAGGGTAAGCTGATTTAAATGAACAACCTTCAACTGATTTCAGTAAAAATTCAAAGCTAGTCGGGTAGTTAATTTCTAGTTCAATATCATCAAATTTAGCAATTTTAGATTGCCCAACTAACACAATATCTGCTTTCAAATCACTTGCTAATAATTTATCTAAATTAGCTTGGAAAGCTTGATTAAATAGAGCATCATCTTCGCAAACTAAGCAATAATCGTTATCTGCTATTTCAGAATCATTCACAATCTGTTGGTACACGCCTAGATGACTTAAAGTACACCCTACTTCACCTTTGGTTACAGTGCGTCCATAACGTTGCTTAAATTTTTCTATGTCAAAACGCTTTGCAAGACTATCATCATCTTCATTCATCGTATTAAATGCTGAAAACACTTGAAAGTCTTGCGTATTTGGCTGTGAAAAAAACAGCTCACGTCTGTGGCTGTCTTTATCAAGGGAAATTAGATATTTTTTCATTGGATTATCTTTCTATAAAATCGGAAAATACTGTTGCTATAACTTTGCTTAGAACACAAAAAATGGCAAAAGTTTTCGAGAAAGATATTTTAACAGATAACATTTAAAATAAGAGCAAATTTAAGAAAACAAAAAGAAAAAGCTGTTTAAGGAAAACCCAAACAGCTTTGGTTTGCTCAACTATCCTTTTATTTCAGCTGTCCGATTTTTTCGGACATCTGACTCTGTCATTTCCGAACATCCACTACATTCACCCCTAACTTATCAAACAACTGATAGCAATTAATAAACGCTTGCTTATCCGTATCAATTCTTAGCGCAACGACTTCAATATTTGGATTGTTCAGTACATTTAAAATCGCACTACTGAAATAGGTGTAAACACGGCATTTTTTATTTGCGAAAGATTGTGCGATGTAGTCTTCAAAAATCAGCGGCGTATCCACATAGGTTACACCATCCAATTTATATTGCTCACGCGGATGGGGTAAATAAAGCTGAATATTAAAGCGCTTGATCACATCTTTTGCTAGAGCAATATTTTTCTCTTGCTCTAAATAAATGGGCTGACCAAGTAGAATATTGGTGGCGTCATCGGATTCAAGCTGCTGAGTTGAATTGGATTCAATCAAATTAATCGGAATGGTATTTTCGATAATATTCGCAAAATTAGGATAAATCGTATAGTGCGCTTTAGACAGCGCTTTCAATTTACGCACACTGTATTTGTTCATAAAGAGTGTATTAATGAGCTTGCGAATCGCAGTATTTGGTTCATCAGTATAGTAAACACTGTTATCAACAATATTCGCCGTACCATCATCAAAGGTATAAAACTCATTGAATTTGCTTGAACTCAAAATAAATTGAATCTGCATATCGTTGATACTTGCCACAAATACTTTATCAAATTTCTTGCCTAAAAATTTTAGGCGCAGATAAGCGATCTCTTTAAGCAAGTTAAAGCGGTCTGTATGTTGGTGCATTGTGAAGAATTGCTCACAACATTTTTCTAGCTCTTTGCCGTAATAGTCAAATTTCTTGCTCTGCACCGAACACAACATTACCCCAAAAAATGTCTCATTTGGATAAAGGGCCATAATCTTTTTAGCAATTAACACTTGTAACGGCGTGTAGCAAATAATTAAATTCATAGGGTTTTCCCCACTTTTTGGGTCATAAAGAATAGAATCGGGATAATCGCAATCGAACCAATAATGCCGGCAAATACCACATATTCAATTTGGGTAAAGGTTAGCAACATTAAACTTACTACATAAATAGCCGTTGAAATCACAGAACAGATTGAAATCAGCTTGTTTTTGCCGTGATAGAACAGGAAATTCACTAAAATATAGTAAGGAATCACTAACGCAGTTGAAAGCAAGAACATCACAATATAGTACTTTGTACCGACAAATTGTGAGCCTAAAATCCATACTACGACACTTTCAGGAATTATCCACGCAATTAATGCCGGAATCGGTACTAACGCAAAAGAGAGTAACGCCCATTTGTGAATCTGTTGTACACCAATACGTTTCTGTTTTAAGCCGTCAAAGAGATAAGGAACACTCGCTTTGTTTAGGGCTTGTAACACAATCAATAAGATCGCGGCGATTTGTGCGCCCATTGCGTATAGCCCCAAATCAGCTTCGCTGAATTTATGGAAGATAAATACTCTATCCAACTGACCTTTTAAGAATAGGCTCGCATTATGCAAAATCAACGGCACACCAAAACCGAATAGATACATTAATGCCGATTTATACTGGCGAATATTGAATTTTCGGCTTGGCATTTTTCTTGCATAGAGCCAATAAGCCACGGCAAATACAAAAATATTACCGGCTAAAATCGCCAATAAACGCTTTTCAACTAAATCTTCCCTATAGAGTTCTAGCAATGCAACAGTAAAAATCACTGATGTAACGCTTGATAAGAACTGAATAATTGCATAAGGAACCGCTTGTTTTTGACATTGGCGGATGCTTAGCTGTACACCAAGCAGAGATTGAAAAATCGCGGTTAGCGCAACATAAGCAAGAATTTCCGATTGAGCCAACCAACAGCCAATCAAAATGAAGGCGCCACTCACTAATGTATAAGCATAGCCCATGCTTACCGTTAAATTTAAGCTACGTTTGCCATAAACATAAAAATAGCGAGTAATTGCCCCTTCTTGACTTAAGCCAACAATAATAAAAAAGAGAACAGTAAAAGTTTGATAATAGGCAAGCTCCCCGAATCCTTCCACGCCTAATTTGCGCGAAAGATAGGGCAAAAGTAAGAAAGGAATTGACCTAGAAGCCAATTCCCCAACTAAATAAATAACGCTGTCTTTGACTGCTTTCATTAGATTTCTTTCTCAATCAAACTTTCAGCAAGCTGTAAATCGTGAGTTGCATCAATATCGACTGAACGATAAGTCGGCATTAAGTAGAATTTCACTTGTGGAATAAAGAAGTTTTTCTCACTTAACAGACTCGCAATATCATTGATGTAAATAGCACCATTTGCACGGTACATTTTCGGAAGCTGCTGGCGTGGTGCTTCAAAATCACACATTTCACGCACAGGGATCACTTCATCGCCATCCAATGAGAAAGATTTAAACGGATGATGTTCACATTCACAAGCAGACACAACAGATTTGCAATTCCCTGCTAGGAAAATTTCCATTGCATTACGCACATCAATTGCTGTTCGTAATGGACTGGTCGGTTGGAAAAGTGCCGCAATACCCTCTGAAATACCCAGGGTATTTAAGCAATGCAAGACAGCATCGATGGTTTTGGTATCACTTTGAGCTAATTCCACAGGACGGTGTAATGGCGTTGCACCGTGTTTCTCTGCTTCGGCTAAGATCTTATCACCATCAGAAGTGACAACTATTTGATCGAACATTCCGCTCTCTTTCGCGGCTAAAACAGCTCGCCCTACTAAAGAAATCCCACCAACTAATTGAAGATTTTTATCTTTAATACCTTTTGAACCAGCACGAGCTGGAATAATTGCAATTCTTGTCATAAATGTAACCGCTTGTAGAAGGGAATAAAGCTACTATTTTAAGTCCATTTTATCCGTTAAACAAGGTAATAATCATTATGGATTTCTTCAAAATTCCCCCTTTTTGTAGTATTCTCTCTCCCAATTTTAATCATTCAGCAAGAGAACTATTTTGAGTAAACGTCGATTAACCCAAAATCAGCAACGTCGTATCCAAACAAATCATCATAAACGTATCAGCAAGAAAGAATTTGAATGGCAAGATGATATGCTAGGCGAAGTTGAACAAGGCATCATTGTTACTCGTCATGCCAAACACGCAGATGTAGAAACTACAAGCGGTGAGATCTTCCGCTGTAATTTACGCCGAACATTAAAAAATGTGGTTGTGGGTGATCATGTTTCATGGCGTAAAGGTAGTGAACAGTTACAAGGTATCAGTGGTGTAATTGAGGCTGTTTACCCACGCAAAAACGAATTAACTCGCCCTGATTATTATGATGGTATCAAAGTGATGGCATCAAATATTGATCAGATAATCATTGTTTCAGCCGTGTTACCGCAACTTTCACTAAATATCATTGATCGCTATTTAGTCGTTTGTGAAACAGCTAATATTCCAGCGCTTATCGTGCTAAATAAAATTGATTTATTAAATGCCGAGCAACGAGCAGAAGTCCAACAGCAATTAGCCATATACGAAAAAATTGGTTATGAAACGCTGTGCTTATCTGCCGATACTGGTGAAAACATGGATACCTTGCACAATTACCTTGCTAAAGGTACCTCTATTTTTGTGGGACAATCTGGGGTAGGAAAATCGAGTTTAATTAACCAATTGTTACCTGATGTAAATGCTCAAACTGGTGCTGTAAGTGGCACATCAGGATTAGGACAACACACAACCACCGCTTCCTATCTCTATCATCTAAAACAAGGTGGTAACTTAATTGACTCTCCCGGAATTCGAGAGTTTGGCTTGTGGCACCTAGAGCCAGATCAAATTACCAACGGCTATCGTGAATTTTCTGGCATTCTAGGCACATGTAAATTCCGAGATTGTAAGCATAAAGACGACCCAGGCTGTGCATTACGCGAAGCTGTTTCGCAAGGTAAAATCAACCCTGTTCGTTTTGATAACTACCACAAGCTACTTGAAAGCCGAGAAGAAACTAAAAGCCAACGTTACTTTAGAAAAGATGTGTAATCCTTAAAAATATGAAAACAGCATAGTAGAAAGAACTGAAAAGTTATCTGCTATGCTTGTTTTACAAATAACGTAATCCCTTCAACTCGAATCACTTCAACAGTATCTCCTATGTGAATATCTCTGCCAACAACTCGCCAAGTTGTATCACCAAATTTACCGCGAGCTACACCATTTTCGAGAATTTCAACAATAACGCCGTGGGTACCTAGCATTAGATGATCACGTGCGTTAAGTTCTGTGTTGCGATCTTCTCGTTCATCTCTACTATGCTGATATTTCCACCAAGCTAAACTAAACGCAATTGCAATTACAGCAAAGATAGTCGCTTGCATACCAAATGCAAGAGTGGGGAAAAGAGTTATTAAACCAGCAACTATAATCCCTGCAAATCCCCACCACATTACAAATACACCAGGGATAATTAATTCAAGGATTAACAATGCAAAACCGAAGATAAGCCAGCCACTCCAGCCTGAAAGATATTCCATCATAGTTTCCTCCTAGAATACGGATATGTTCAAAACTAGCTAGAGTTGTGAACTCTAGCTAGCATTTGTATAACACAATTATTTTTTATCGCCTTTTAGCAATTCAGCAATACCAGCAACAGAGCCAATTAAATTACCGGCTTCTAGTGGCATCAAGACGACTTTACTATTCTCTGCTGAACCAATTTCTTTAATTGCTTCGGTATATTTTTGTGCAATAAAGTAATTAATCGCTTTGGTATCACCGCTTGTAATCGCTTCTGAAACCATCTGCGTTGCTTTTGCTTCTGCTTCCGCGGCACGCTCACGCGCTTCGGCTTGTAAGAATGCCTCTTGACGCTCACCTTCCGCTTTTAAGATGCGTGCTTGTTTCTCACCTTCTGCACGCAAGATCTCAGCTTGGCGAATCCCTTCAGCTTCTAAAATATCTGCGCGTTTATTACGCTCAGCTTTCATCTGTGCATTCATTGCTTCAACAAGTTCTTTTGGCGGACGCACATCGCGGATTTCGATACGAGTAACTTTCACCCCCCAAATATTGGTAGCCTCATCCACAATTGCCAGTAGACGACCATTGATTAAATCTCGTTGTGAAAGCATATCATCTAAATCCATTGACCCAAGCACTGTACGCATATTAGTCATGGTTAAATTCACTATCGCCTGCTCCAAATGATTAACTTCATAAGCCGCACGGCGAGCATCAATCACTTGTACGAAGCAAACCGCATCGATGGCTACACTCGCATTATCCTTTGAAATCACTTCTTGTGATGGAATATCAAGCACCTGTTCCATCATATTAATTTTTCGCCCAACACGATCAATAAAAGGTACAACAATATTTAAACCCGGCGTTAAAGTTTTTGTATAACGACCAAAACGCTCAATCGTCCAATGGAACCCCTGCGGTACAGTTTTTATTGTTGAAAATAATAAAAATATTGTTAAGACAACAAATACAATAGATACAATTGGCAATTCCATAATTATCTCCATAAAATCAGCTAAAATCAGATACATCATAGCCATAAATTTGTTAAAAGCTAGAAAAATTTACAATTTTAGGCGTATAATCATTCCTCCTTTTACTCAATGATTAAATGCAATGAAACCAGCAACCGCCACAATAAATGGAAGTGCCCTTCGCCATAATATTGAACTCATTAAATCTCTGGCTCCAAATAGTAAAATCTGTGCTGTCGTAAAAGCCAATGCTTATGGACAAGGTATTAGCCGTGTTATTAAAAGCCTTGAAAATCACGTAGATGCTTTTGGAGTCGCTCGAATAAAAGAAGCCCTAACCATCCAAGAAAGCGGCTACGCAGGAAAAATTCTCTTACTTGAGGGTTTTTTTGATCGTGAAGAATTACTCAAAACTCTTTCTCGTCGCTTTGATACGGTTATTCATTGTGTTGAACAACTTGAGCTTTTGTTACAAGCAGCAAAAGAATGGCAAGCAGAACAAGAAAAAGGCTTTTGGAAACGTAAAACAAAAATCTACTTTCCTATCACCGTATGGCTAAAAATTGATACTGGTATGCACCGTTTAGGCGTACATCCTGAGCAAGTTGCAGAATTTCATCAAAAACTCACCGCTTGCCCACTTGTCGAAAAAGTCAATTTTGTAAGCCATTTCAGTCGAGCTGATGAACTTGATTGTGGCTATACTGAAAAACAGATCGAGATCTTTGAAGCTGTCAGCCAACATTTTGATGTTGAACGTAGTATTTCCGCTTCAAGTGGTATTCTCTATTGGAAACAGGCACATTACGATTGGGTTCGTCCAGGGATTATTATGCATGGGATTTCTCCTCATAATAAACCGATTACCGATTTAGGTTTTAAACCAGTGATGACTCTTTCTTCTTCTTTGATAGCCGTTCGCAGCCATAAAGCTCATGAACCTGTTGGGTATGGTGGGTATTGGGTAAGTCATAGAGATACTAATATAGGCGTTGTTGCAATTGGTTATGGTGATGGTTATCCTCGCAATACTCCAGAAGGTACGCCAGTGCTGATCAATGGCCGAAAAGTACCTGTCATTGGACGAGTATCGATGGATATGATGACCGTGGATCTTGGTCCAGATAGCATAGATAAAGTTGGGGATGAGGTAGTTTTATGGGGCGAGGATTTACTAATCGAAGAAGTTGCAGATGCTATAGGTGTAATCAATTATGAGCTAATAACTAAATTAACACCTCGAGTGATAACTGAATACAAAGAATCTTAAAAAATGGCTGTGTGGTATATCTACTACACAGCCATTTTGCTTTTTAGAGCATTCGGTTACTGAACTGCCACTTTACTCTTACTTTTCTTCACTTTAATTGGTGAAGTTGGTTCAGATGTTGCTAATTGAGGGACGAACTCAATCCCTTCTGGGGCATTTTCAAGAGCAATTGCTAATACTTCGTCAATAGTTTCCACAGCGTGAATTTGCAATGCTTGTTTTGCATTTTCAGGGATTTCTTCCAAATCTTTTTCATTCTCTTTCGGAATAATCACAGTAGTAATGCCACCACGATGTGCTGCTAATAACTTCTCTTTTAAACCGCCAATTGGTAACACTTTACCACGTAGGCTGATTTCGCCTGTCATTGCCACTTCTTTACGAACTGGATTGCCAGTTAAACTTGAGATTAATGCAGTACACATTGCAATACCTGCGCTTGGACCATCTTTTGGTGTTGCGCCATCTGGCACGTGAACGTGAATATCACGTTTTTCGTGGAAGTCTGTCGCAATACCTAATTTCTCAGCACGAGCACGAACTACCATCATTGCCGCTTGGATTGACTCTTTCATCACATCACCAAGAGAACCTGTGTAAGAGAACTTACCTTTACCTACTACAGATGCGGTTTCGATAGTCAATAAATCACCGCCTACTTCCGTCCAAGCTAAACCGGTTACTTCACCTACACGGTTTTGGCTGTCCATTTTGCCGTAGTCAAAACGTTGTACACCTAAGTACTCTTTCAGATTTTCGCCAGTAACGGTGATCGATTTCAATTTCTTATCAAGCACTAATGCTTTCACTGCTTTACGACAGATCTTCGCAATTTCACGTTCAAGGCTACGTACACCCGCTTCACGAGTGTAGTAACGGATAATACCTTGCACTGCGCTATCTTCAATGGTTAATTCACCTTTTTTCAAGCCGTTATTTTCTTGTTGTTTCGCAATTAAATGCTCTTTGGCAATATGCATTTTTTCATCTTCGGTATAACCTGAAAGACGAATCACTTCCATACGGTCTAATAATGCTGGCTGAATATTCATTGAGTTTGACGTTGCCACAAACATTACATCAGACAGATCGTAATCCACTTCTAAATAGTGATCGTTAAATGCTTTATTCTGTTCTGGATCAAGCACTTCTAATAATGCTGATGCTGGGTCGCCACGCATATCTTGTGCCATCTTATCGATCTCATCTAATAAGAACAGCGGGTTACGCACGCCCACTTTTGCCATTTTCATCATTAACTGACCTGGCATAGAACCAATATAGGTACGACGGTGACCACGAATTTCCGCTTCATCACGCACACCACCTAATGCCATACGCACATATTTACGGCCTGTTGCATTCGCAATCGACTGACCTAGAGAAGTTTTACCAACCCCAGGTGGACCTACTAAACAAAGAATAGGGCCTTTTAATTTGTTTAAACGGCTTTGTACCGCAAGATATTCTAAGATACGCTCTTTCACACGCTCTAAACCGTAGTGATCGCTATCTAATACTTCTTGCGCTTTTTGTAGATCTTTCTTCACTGCCGATTTTTTATGCCACGGCATTTGTAAAATCCAGTCGATATAGCCACGTACAACCGTTGCTTCCGATGAACTTTGTGGCATAACTTTTAGCTTATTAAACTCAGCGTCTACTTTCTCTTGCACTTCTTTTGGTAATTTCGCTTCAGCAATTTTTGCTTTAAGTTTATCTAATTCGCTCTCTTCTTGCTCTTCGCTGTTCTCACCAAGTTCTTTACGAATTGCTTTAATTTGCTCATTGAGATAATAATCTCGCTGATTTTTTTCCATCTGCTGCTTAACACGGTTACGGATACGGCTTTCAGTTTCTTGTGTATCAATCTCCGTCGCCATTGCAACTAATAAAGCTTCAAAGCGCGCACTTAAATTCGCTTCTTCTAATAATGCTTGTTTCTGTTTTACTGGCGCAATTAAATTTGCCGCCATAGTATCTGCCAAGCGGTCTTCAAAAGCGATTTTTTGCAATTTTGGAATGATTTCCGCAGGGATTTTTTTATTGCCCTTAACGTAATTTTCAAATTCGCTTAACGTGGTTTTTGCAAGCGCTTTTAGATCTTCGTCATCTTCTTTAAATTCAGTGATAACTGGCGTAACGCCTGCCCAAAAGCCATTTTCATCATCGTGAATATGCTCAACTTTAGCACGCACTTGACCTTCAACAAGTACTTTCACCGTACCGTCTGGTAGGTTTAACATTTGAATAATATTCGCCATTACCCCAAAGTCGAATAAATCTTCCGTGGTTGGTTCTTCTTTGGTTGGATCTTTTTGAGTAACAAGGAACAATTGCTTGTTAGTTTCCATTGCCGCACGCAATGCTTGAATAGATTTATCTCGTCCTACAAATAGAGGCATTACCATAAATGGAAACACTACGACATCACGCAGTGGTAACAGTGGTAATTCAATTGGTTTCTTTTTTCTAGCCATTTTCTGCTCTCCTAAAATAATCCGTCCATTATGGGGGCTGATTTGAGAAATACAAGAGAAAGGATGAAAAATTGATGTTATATGTAAAAAATAAATCTCCTACATTTCCTCGCTATTTTATGCTATATTCCTTAACAATTTTGCAAAACAATTTAATCCAATAAAATGGCTAATTATCACGATATCTCTATTGCGCTAGCAGGCGTTTGCCAAAGCACTTTTTTAGTTCAACAATTTGCCCATAAAGGCACTGCCGATCGCGAAGTTTTTCGCCATTCACTTCAAAGCTTATTAACCACTCAACCCAATTCGACTCTTGATGTTTTTGGCAACAACCTTTCACATCTTAGACAGGGCATTGAAACGTCACTTGCTCAACTCGGTGGCAACAAACAAGGCAAATTAGATACTGAAATCGGTCGTTACTGGATTGGCGTACTCGCTCTAAGTCAAAAATTAGATAAAAATCCGCAGGCAAAGGCCTCTCTTGCACAGCGCTTGCAACAACTTGAGCGACAACTTCCCCTTTATGAAGGAGATATTCTTCACGAACAGATGATTGCCAATATAGCTGCAATCTATAGTGACATTATCAGTCCACTTGGTTCTCGTATCCAAGTATTTGGTGTACATGATTACCTTTCTCGCCCAGATATTCAAAACCGCGTAAGAGCGGCTTTATTAGCCGGTATTCGTGCAGGTATTTTGTGGCAACAAGTTGGAGGAAGTCGTTGGCAATTCTTCTTCTCACGTAAAAAATTACTTAATGCAACTCAATCTTTATATTCATCCCTATAATTTGGAGTTTTAATATGCAATTAAATGCTTTAACCGCATTATCCCCTATCGATGGTCGTTACCAAGATAAAGCAGCCTCTCTACGCCCTATCTTCAGCGAGTTTGGTTTACTCAAATTCCGCGTAACAGTAGAAGTTCGTTGGTTACAAAAATTGGCTTCTCACGCACAGATTAATGAAGTTTCTGCTTTGTCTAAAGACGCAAACGATTACCTAAACCAAATTGTTGAAAATTTCTCGTTAGAAGATGCAGAGCGTATCAAAACAATTGAGCGCACCACTAACCATGATGTGAAAGCCGTGGAATATTTCTTAAAAGAGAAAAGTGAAGCTATTCCTGAATTAGCAAAAATCAGCGAATTTATCCACTTTGCTTGTACCTCAGAAGATATCAACAACACTTCACACGCATTAATGCTGAAAACAGCTCGTGAGGAAGTGCTTTTACCTGAATGGAAAAAAGTGATTGATGCGGTTGTAGAACTTGCAAATCGCTACAAAAATATTCCTCTTCTTTCTCGTACTCACGGTCAGCCTGCTAGCCCAACGACGATTGGTAAAGAGATGGCAAACGTAGCATATCGTTTACAACGCCAATATAAACAGCTTGAGAATTTAGAGATCTTAGCAAAAATCAATGGTGCTGTGGGTAACTACAATGCGCACTTATCAGCATACCCAGATGTTGATTGGCACACATTTAGCCAAGAATTTATTGAACAATCATTAGGGGTAACTTGGAACCCATACACCACTCAAATTGAACCACACGACTATATCGCAGAGTTCTTTGATTGTGTCGCTCGTTTCAATACAATCGTTATCGACTTTGACCGTGATATGTGGGGCTATATTGCTTTAAATCACTTCAAACAACGCACTATCGCAGGTGAAATTGGTTCATCAACAATGCCACATAAAGTAAACCCAATCGACTTTGAAAACTCAGAGGGTAACTTAGGTTTAGCAAATGCGGTAATGAATTACTTAGGACAAAAATTGCCGATTTCTCGTTGGCAACGTGACTTAACTGACTCAACGGTATTACGTAATTTAGGGGTTGGTTTAGGCTATGCGTTAATTGCTTATGCTTCAACCTTAAAAGGTATCAGTAAATTAGAGGTGAACGAACAACACTTAGCTGATGAGTTAGAGCAAAACTGGGAAGTGTTAGCAGAGCCTATTCAAACGGTAATGCGCCGTTATGGTATTGAGAAACCATACGAGAAGTTAAAAGAGCTTACTCGTGGTAAACGTGTTGATGGTGAAGCTATGCGCCACTTTATTGATGGCTTAGAATTACCACAAGCAGAAAAAGATCGTTTAAAACAGATGACACCAGCAAGCTATATTGGTTATGCGGTGGAATTGGTTGAAAAATTATAACTATGAATAAATCCCCCATTTGGGGGATTTTACGTTATAACACTCTCCGCAAATTTCTGTTAAAATCTAACCGCTTACCTAAATTTATAGGACATACTATGAAACAATCCATTCGACATAATAAAATTATAGAATTAGTCAATCAACTTGGTTACGTTGGTACAGAACAATTAGTTGCAGAATTAAACGTTAGTTCACAAACCATTCGTCGTGATTTAAACGAACTAGCAGAACAAAACCTTATTCGCCGTCATCACGGTGGTGCAGGAGCTCCCTCTAGTACTGAAAATAGCGATTATAGCGATCGTAAGTACTTTTTCTCTCAACAAAAAGAGCATATCGCAAGTAAAGTTGCACAGCTCATTCCTAATGGCGCCTCACTATTTATTGATATTGGCACAACAGCAGAAGCGGTGGCCGCAGCTCTACTTAATCACAAAAATCTTCGTATTGTGACCAATAATCTTAATGCTGCACATATTTTAAGACAAAATGAAGAATTTAAAATCACTATTGCAGGTGGAGAATTGCGTACAGACGGAGGCATTATTGGTGAAGCAACAGTAAACTTTATCAATCAATTCCGTTTAGATTATTGCATCCTTGGCATTAGTGCGATTGAAAAAGATGGTTCAATGATGGATTATGATTATCACGAAGTTCAAGTAAAACGAGCTCTAATGCGCAATGCTCGTAATGTGGTACTCACTACAGATCATTCAAAATTTACTCGTAATGCTATTGTTCGTCTAGGTGATATTAGAGAAGTGAATTTCTTATTCACTGATGGAGAGTTGCCTATTGAACTACAGAATCATCTAAGCCATAGTGATGTCACTATTTGCAACTGTAATTAATAATATAATTAAGAATGAAACAACATTTTACCCAAGATAAATGGTTTGCCTATGCGCAATTAATGCGTTTAGATAAACCAATTGGAACACTTTTATTACTTTGGCCGACTCTCTGGGCACTTTTTTCTGCTACTGATGGCATCCCTTCGCTTCCAGTTTTATTAATTTTTGTTTTAGGCGTGATTGTTATGCGAGCTGCTGGCTGCGTCATCAATGATTATGCTGATCGCCATATCGACGGTAGCGTAAAACGTACAGCCCACCGTCCGCTTGCAACAGGACGAGCAACAGAAACAGAGGCAAAGATACTATTTGGCATTTTAATTGCTATCGCGTTCTTATTAGTATTAATGCTAAACAGCTACACCATTCTCCTCTCTTTTATTGCGGTAGGATTAGCAACGACTTATCCTTTTATGAAGCGTTATACTCACCTACCTCAATTTGTACTAGGGATGGCGTTTGGTTGGTCGATCCCCATGGCATTTGGCGCTGTAAGTGAAGCATTACCCTTAGAATGTTGGCTTCTATTTTTAGCCAACCTTGCTTGGACAGTCGCTTATGATACCCAATATGCGATGGTTGATCGTGATGATGACCTACGTATCGGCGTAAAATCAACGGCGATTCTCTTTGCTCAATATGATAATAAGATCATTGCACTGCTACAATTTATAACTCTTGTACTGCTTGTTATTTTTGGAAAAATTCAAGATTATCCGACCGCTTACTTTATCGCATTAGCCACTACAGCAACGCTGTTTATTTATCAATGTAAACTCACAAAAATGCGAGCTCGCGAAGCTTGCTTTAAAGCATTTTTAAACAATAACTATGTAGGATTAGGCATATTTATTTCGATTCTAATTGGAATCTACACAATGTAAAGAAATGTAGAAATAAAAGGCAATTGACTGATTCTTATCGTATTTATCTTGCATAATAACGTAAAGATTTTTATAATTCTCTTCACTGATTTGCCTGAGTGGCGGAATTGGTAGACGCAGCGGATTCAAAATCCGCCGCCTTCGGGTGTGTCGGTTCGAGTCCGACCTTAGGCACCAAATCAGTAAAACATAAGAACCTAAAAGAATAGCAATATTCTTTTAGGTTTTTTGCTTTTATAAAACTGCATTTTAGCGATTTCATATCATTTTATAACATCAAACAAGCGCTCCGATAATGGCTTTCTTTTGCAATTTTAGCAGCACTTTTTGAAATAAAAGCTTTCTATTTTATTTTGCAAAGTTTCCATAAAATTACACCGCTTGCCCCTATATTCAGCTATAATTCTTCCAATTTTTCTTATCGAAACAGAACAATGACACAAACAACTTATTTTGCGACCACGGCACGTGGTTTTGAAGAAATGCTCAAGGTTGAGCTAGAGAAAATCACTGGTGGGCAATGCAAGATTGCGCAGGGTGGTGTGCATTTTACAACGGATCAAGCGGGTGTATATAAAGCGTTATTACACAGCCGTTTAGCATCACGTATTTTATTACCCTTAGTAACAACCAAGATCTTTAGTGATACTGATCTTTATGCAACGATTGTTGGGTACAACTGGGCGGATTTATTTGATCCACGTGATACTTTCTTTGTCGATTTTAACGGAACTAACCGTGAAATTCGCCATACTCAATTTGGTGCAATGCGTGTTAAAGACGGTATTGTGGACTATTTTGAGCGTAAAGGTTTTGCACGTCCAACGGTTGATAAAATCCGTCCTGATGTGCGTATTCATGTTTATTTAAACCGTGATGATGTGGTGATTTCTCTTGATTTAAGTGGTGAAGCATTACATATGCGTGGCTACCGTGAAGATACAGGTGCTGCGCCATTACGTGAAACCTTAGCGGCTGCGATTATTCTGCGTTCAGGTTGGCAGAAAGGTACACCATTGGTGGATCCTATGTGTGGCTCAGGTACGCTATTAATTGAAGCAGCACAAATGCAAGCGAATATCGCACCGCAAATCAACCGTCGTCAAGCGTGGGGTTTTAATGCGTGGAAAGGTCATCAACCTGCAATTTGGCAACAAGTTTGGCAAGAGGCTAAAGAAGCTGAAACTAGCGAAGGCGAAGTGCAATTCTACGGTTTCGATTTAGATCATCGAGTGCTTGCTAAAGCAAAACAGAATGCTCAAAACGCCGGTGTGGCACACTTAATTCAGTGGCAACAAGGTGATGTGGCTGCGTTAAAAAATCCTGTTACAGAGCAAGTGGGGACAGTCATTTGTAACCCTCCGTATGGTGAACGTTTAGGGACAACTCCTGCGTTAATTGCGCTTTATTCGGTATTTGGTCAGCGTTTAAAACAGCAATTTGCAGGCTGGAATGCATCAATTTTCAGTGGTGAACCAGAGTTATTAAACTGCTTACGTTTACGTTCTTCACGCCAATTTAAAGCGAAAAACGGCCCCCTTGATTGTGTGCAGAAAAACTATTTAATCAGTGAAAATGCTGACAAGCGCTCAGATTTAGGCGAAAACTTGCAATTTGAACAAAATGCGCAAGTGGCACAAGATTTCGCTAACCGTTTAAGTAAAAATATCAAGAAAATTGAAAAATGGGCAAATCAGCAGGGCATTGATGCGTACCGTTTATACGATGCGGATTTACCAGAATACAATTTAGCGGTGGATCGCTATGGCGATCATATTGTGGTACAAGAGTATGCACCGCCGAAAAGTATTGATGAAAACAAAGCGCGTCAGCGTTTATTAGATGCGGTTTCAGCAACTCTTTATGTAACAGGCGTGGAAACCAATAAACTTGTGTTGAAAGTTCGCCAAAAACAGAAAGGTACAAACCAGTATGAGAAGTTAGCTAATAAAGGCGATTACTTCTATGTAAACGAATATGGCGCAAAACTGTGGGTGAACTTAACCGATTACTTAGATACAGGTTTATTCTTAGATCACCGTTTAACGCGTAAAATGGTAGGGCAGATGGCGAAAGGTAAGACTTTCTTAAATCTCTTTGCTTATACGGGCTCGGCAACCATTCACGCTGCGTTAAATGGGGCGAAATCAACCACAACTGTTGATATGTCAAATACCTATTTAAACTGGGCAGAGCAGAACTTAGAGCTTAATGATTTAGGTGGCAGAAATCACCGCTTGTTCCAAGCGGATTGTTTACAGTGGTTAGCAGAGTGTCGTGAACGTTTTGAATTGATTTTCGTTGATCCGCCAACATTCTCAAACTCAAAACGTATGGAAAATAGCTGGGACGTTCAGCGTGACCATATTGAGTTAATGAAACAGTTAAAACGTATTTTAACCGCGGATGGTACAATCGTATTCTCAAATAATAAGCGTGGGTTCAAGATGGATTTTGACGGTTTAGCTGAATTAGGTTTAACCGCAGAAAATATTTCACATAAAACGTTACCGCTTGATTTTGAGCGTAATCCGCAAATTCATAACTGTTGGATTGTGAAACACGTTTCGGAATAAGGATATTATGTTAGATATTGTTTTATTTGAACCTGAAATACCGCAAAACAGTGGGAATATCATTCGCTTATGTGCAAACTGTGGTTTCCGTTTACATATGATTGAGCCACTAGGCTTTGCGTGGGACGATAAAAAATTACGCCGTTCTGGTTTGGATTATCATGAGTTTGTCGATATTCAAAAATACAAAAATTTTGAAGATTTCTTAGAGCGAGCGAAGCCAAAACGTCTATTTGCGCTCACCACAAAAGGTGAGCCTAATCATAGCGATGTGAGCTATGAATTGGGGGATTTTTTGATGTTTGGCCCAGAAAGTCGAGGCATTCCAAAGACGATTTTAGATAGCTTACCGATGTCACAGAAAATTCGTGTGCCAATGTGCAAAGATAGCCGTAGTATGAATTTATCGAATACGGTGGCGGTTGTGGTATATGAGGCGTGGCGACAGTTCGGTTATCAAAATGCAGTGCCAAGACAGGATATTTAAGCTATAACGAAAGTATATTTCTCAGCTATGAACGGAGAATATTGTAAAAATATATTTATCATTGATAAATGTATTTCTGTGATTTTCAACGATTACTTAGAATGGTTGTTCCCTAAAAATTCCCTATTTAGAAATGGGGAGCAATTTAGGGAGCATAATTTTTAAGATAACAAGCAACAAACTAGACAATAACACTTTTAGGTGGTTCACAAAAAGGCTTGTAATAATTAAATAGCCATAACTTAGATCCATTTGGCTTAATCCTTAAAAGTAAACCATCGCCATCAACTAAGCTATATTCTTTCTCTTTTGGTTTAGCATTTTTTACTTCTTTATCTGAAAGTCGTTTTGTACTTCTTGCCATAGTTTCACGCCTTATATATCAGGGATTTTAATCATTTTAGTAACACTGGAATTTGAACATTATACTTGGTGTTACCATTGGTGTTACTAAAAAATGCGATTTAATACGATAAAAAACGATAGCAAAAGATAGGATAAACAGATAAAAAACGTTCCAAAGCCTTTATTTATAAGGGGTTTGCGATAGGTTACGATAAGAGAAAATAAGTAGGATGGTCCCCCTTGCCTTCCTTGATCGCTACCTTTTCTTGCCTTATGTATCAAGGCTTTTTCTTTTTTTGCTTCTGTTTATGGTGATCTATATGGTGATCTATAAACACTTTGAGTCTAACAGAAAATGCAAAAAATAGTTAATTCTACACCTGCTAACAATGTGCAAAATTGCCAAATTCTAACGGCTCGATTTGATTCAGCTCAATTATCTAACTGTAGTGGTAGACTAACTCCGCAGTCCTCAATAAGTGGTAAAATAACATCACAAATGAGGAAACATAATGAGAAAAGCAAGAAGAACGTTCAGTGCTGAATATAAAGCTGAAGCAGTAAAATTGGTGACCGAGCGTGGATAACCACATTCGTCCACATAGCTACAATCAAGGTCTATCCCCGATTTTAGCAAAAACAACTTATCGGGGACTGTTAAATTAGTTGACCACTACAAACCATCGCACCATAGATAAAAATTCAAGTGATAAAAATCTAAGTAAATAAACTTTTGGCTGAACCTGCAAATTTAACTTCCTTTTTTGATTAAAAATCAGGCTCGCTATAACCTCACATCTACATTCAAAATTCATCAAAATAAAAAATTTTTTATGGTTCTTTATAAAAAGTTTAGGAATTTTAGGAATTTAGGAACGCAAAAGACAAAACACAATAAAATCAATCGGTTATGTGATTTTTGCGTTCCTAAAATGGGTTAAAATTTTAGGAACGGAAAGGGAAATTTTAGGAACGGGGGACTCCGTGCATTTTTTGTACTTGGTAAAAATAGGAACGAAAACACACTTTTTAGGAACGAAAACGGACTTTTAGGAACGCTAACAATAAGTAATAAAAATATAATATATTGATTTTATTATGTATTTTATTTATCATTCCTAAAATTCCTATCGTTCCTAGTTATTTTTCAATTTCCTAAAGTCAAAAATAATTTTCAGCCATAAAAAAAGCAAGGCGTTTTAGTTACCTTGCTTTATCTGCTTAAATTTTAGCCTTTATTCATCATCCAACATTTCTAAAATAATTTTATAGGCTCTGATTTTCTTTCCACCTGTAATGTTCTTCGGTATGCTAAATTGATAGTCATAACCTGCTTCTTGTCTAGTTGGCTTATCCAAAATACCCGCATTTGCTAAAATTTCTAAATAGGTCTTTTTAGAAAATTCGTGTAGTGCATCTTTAAAGGGTTTTGGATAAATATAGTAGTGTTCTGTTTCTGCGGTTTTATCCCCTCCTAAAACGCTCAACACTTTAAAGCCTACTGGATTGCCTTTTAATACCTGCTTTTCATTGTACGGATGTTCATAGAATGAAAGTTCATTAGCTAATATCCAATCTGTAAGCGTGCTTAAAATTCGCTTCTCTTCGTGGCTATTTTCGCCGTAAAGCTCTTTCCAGTTCAGAAAGTTATTTAATACTGCTTGATCACTTTCTTCATCGCTCCATTTTGTTAAGTGTTTAGCTAAAATTAAAGCGGTTTCTAGGGTTGCAAATCGGTCTGTGGCTACTCGCTGAACTTGTCCGCTCATATTCTCTGAGCGCTCTAACCATTTTTTCTTAGTTTGCTTATAAGTTTCTTTGGCTAGTTCTTTGTTTTGACTAAGAAAGGCGATCCATTCTCTGCCCACTATGCCAAAATGCTCCAAAACTTGCTCATTTAAATGGTCTGCGTGTGCTTTTACACTGTTAAAGCCGTGAATCTCTTTTACTTCCATAATTGGAATATTCAGCAAGCGCACTAATTGCCCTGCGTGAACTTTTGCGCCTTGGTTGGCTAATTGTGTTTCTAAATCCTTTTCCCCTGTGGAAAGGGCTGTAATTTTCCAACGGTTAACGGCTCTATTTCCGCCCTCCTTCTTACCCTGTAATTTGCCTGTTTCGTTGAAAATATCATAAGCGATAGATTCAAGATCTTTTACATTTTTGGCTTGCCCAATCTCGTCAAGTGTCAAAAAGCTGTCATTACGGGCTGTTGCTTCATTTTTAACGCCCATTGCGGTTGTACTCCAACTTAGCTTTAATTTTTCGGGGTTGCCGTAAATGCTGTTAGCTATGTTTAGCGTTGTTGTCTTACCTTTTGAACTTTCCGCATATAAATGAACGCCGAAAGAATCCCGCCCTAAAATTGATAATAAAGGGGCTGATAATGCAACGGCTACGCCCAGCATCATTGAATGATTTCCCCTTAAATTATCGGCGATTTCCTTCTGCCAGCTTTCAAGTGTTCCGCTTGTGGTGTATCCCTCGCTTGCTCCGCTCTTTTCGCTGAAATATAACGGCTTGTCGGCTTCGCCTATCATCTCGCCATTCGGTAAAATATAGGCTCCACTTTGCCAGCCTTTTAAATTCGTTACTCGCCAATCATTCGGAACGGCTTTAGATTGGGCGTGAAAATGTTCCGTTAGATTTGCCGTTAAGCCTTGCCCCTGTGTCATTTTTACGCCTTTAGATTTAAGAATCTTCCAGCCTGCTTCGCTTCCAAAATCAGCAAGGGGAATCGCCTCTACCCTTGCTTTCTTTTCGTCTATGTTCTTCCAGCTAAACAGATAATAATAATCTCCGTTATCGTCTTTCCCTTGCCCTTTTAATTCAAAGTTAGAACAGATCCATTTCTCCTTTTCCCCTAAAATTTCGCCTGTTGCCTTGTCTAACTGTGGCACAACGTAAAATAAGCCTTCTGCTTTTTCGGTCTGTCTGTATTCGATATATGAGGTACGTTTTGGGGCGTTATCATCAATTTCTTTTGTTGTCATCTCTGCAAGAAGTCGGCTGTCTTCGTCCGCCCTTAATCTCGCAATATAACCGCTGATATTTTCCACTTCATAGCCTAAGTTATCTGCAAAAATAGCGTGTTCTACTGGGCTATGCTTCGCTAGATTTAAGGCTATTGCATTTTTCTCTGTTTCGGTTAATTCTCCAAAAATGCAAAAGCGGATCATTGTTTGGGTATCGGTTATTTTTAACCTATTAATGCTTTTTAGCTGTTGGCTATCAAGAATTAGGGGCAAATTAGCCTTTTTTCTACCTGTGGCTTGGCATAATAATGCCCATTCTTCGCCATTAGCTTGTTTAGTGTCTTTACTATAACCTAGCGCATTCCACGCCTTAGATCCAACTAAGCAGAAAATTTCTGTCATTTTGTCGGTCGGTTGTTTATCAAAAAAAGGGGCTTTTTCTATCATATTATTCTCTTTATTTTTGATGAACGGTTGCAAATTGTCGCTCGTGTTTTTTTAAGGTTTAAGCAAGCTATTAGCTAACCGCTCTTTTCTTGCGCTTAGTAAACTTTCCAGTTTTGAAATATATTCTTGTAGTTCTGCTAATCTAGCTTTCTTCCTAGCTATAACAGTCTCAAGTCTTGAAATATTTCGCTCTAGTAAACCTTTTTTATCACTCGATTGGCTTGATTTTTGCAAATTTTGGTTATGTGCAAATGCTTTATCATTCATCTTCTTTCCTTACAACTGAACAGGCGAAAATACTCGCCCGTATTTAATAGACTTAACGCTGTTTGCGTCTTGCTTGCTGTTGGTGCTTACGTGCTTTTTTGCGCTTGCTCGCCTGTGTCTGTTTCGCTTTGCCCTTATCATCTAAGCTAGGATAGCCAAAAGCCTGTGAAAAAGTCTGCGGATCAGTTGCAAAAAATTCTATTTCTGTTCCATCTGGCAAGGTTACTTTGTGAGTTATCATAAATCCCTCCTATTAATACGGCTGCGAAAGTGCAAACTGTGTTTAACAACGTTAACACGCTTTTCTTCCCTTTCTTTGCTTTTGGGCATAACGGGTAAATCTCCGCTTTTTGCAAGATCTTCTAACAATGCTTTAGACATTCCAGAACATCTTGAATATTGCTCAAACGTCATCACTGGATTAGTTACTACAAAATGAATTTCTACTTTTTTAGTCATTATCTACCTCTAAAAATAATTGGGCTAAAACTTCGCACTCATCAGCTAAATATTGCTGATAAATGCGCTGAACTTGCGAAAAGTTGCTAACTTCTTGCGCTAACTCATCGCTTTTGAATGTAAACCTTAAAAAGTTTGAATACATCTCATACAAGGTTATAAATGATCGTTGAGCTTTAAGGGCTTTTTTTACCCGTGCAAGCTGTGCGATAAACTCACTTCCTTCTTCTGTTTCTCCTGCATTTTCATCACACTCTAAAAGTGTGCATACTGCATTTACTTTATCTTCTAAATGCTGTTGATAGATTTGCTGGATATACGCAAAATCAGCGATTTTATTCGCTAACTGGTGTTTATCTTGCTGTTGTAGTGCTAGGGCTGTGCCTGCTTCTGTCAATGTTTGCTGTACATCAAAGGCAATTTCTAGCTGTGCCATTGTTTCCGCTGTTTCATTATCTGAATTTTGTGCTACAAGCTCGCTAGTTGGTGAATTTGAATCTGAATCTGTGCAGATACCGGTTAGATTTACAGAATTATTTGCTGTTTCTACTGCGTGCAATAACGCTTCAAATGAATGCTTAAAGTTCTTTGAACTTACTGCGTCAATTTGTGTCGGTTGCCCTGGGGGATTTTCTGCTACTGGCTCTGCGCTTGTTTCAGCTTGTAAAAAGGCTACTGTTCTTTTTAAAAGGGCTAATAGGTCTTCTTTGCTGTATTCGCTAACGCCTGTTTTCTCAATTACTTCAATTCGTGCGTTTAAAGAGATTACAAGCTCTTGTTTTGGGGTAAGGGCAAAATTATGCATAAACGCCCCCTTGTGCTGTGCAAGCGGTGCGATTTGGGTTAATTCTTGCGATAGGGTGCGCTAAGATTGGACGCAAATCGGCGTGAAGTTTAAAGCGTGCGTTTTGCTCGCTGTCGGCTTCAATGCGCTCAATCGTTTCTTGATAGGTGTCTGAATTGCGGTTTACGCATAGGAATAGATAGATCATTTCTGATAGCTCCGTATGTTGATTTTTAGGGGCTATCGCTTCACTTTCCACGGTGATTTGGCGATAGCTTGCAACGGGGTGGAAAACTGTAACATACGGTAAACAGCAAAGGGCGAAACCTTTCCCGCTACAAGCTACCATTGAGAGATCACTACTAGAGTAGTTTTCTTTAGATGTGCTTGTGCTACGAACAAAAAAAGCACGGTTATAAATTGGCGTGCTGTTGTTCGCCGTACGTTTATTCGAGTTTCCACGCTCGGCTTTAGATTTTGCTAAAGCGTGATCAGAATACGGCGATTTTGTTCGGGTTGTCAAGTCTAATTTAAAAATTTCTTGCATTTTAGCAGAAATAGGGTTAGATTGCCTCTGTTTATCAAACAATTTATTCATAAAATTCTTCTTTGTTTACTTTTGGTAAATAATAGGCTTACTAGCAAATGATGCAGTAAGCCTTTTTTATTGGGTGAATCTACGTAAATTCTGTGGGTGGTTTAGGTTGGCTAAACCGCTAGAATTTGCGTAGGTTTATCGGGTTATTGCCCTGTAATTTGTTTATATTGGCTAAATGCCATAATTACCGCTGGCAATAAGTAAATCATTAAAGTAAAAAATGTTGCGCCTAAAAACGCCCATAAAAAATGTTTTACTGCCTTTGATTTGTCCATTAGTTCCAGCATTTTTCGCACCTCTTTTAGTAAGTTAATATTCATCGGTTTAACCGCTTTTAATTGCTAAAATAAAATTTGCTAACGCATTTAATACGTTGGGTATTAGCTATAAGAAAAAAGTGAAAATAATCCCTAAACCGTAAGATTTAAAAAGAACTAAATCCCTTTTATCATCTCTAAACCAGCTTTATTTGCGCCTTGTTCGCTCATTTCTTCATTTATATTTAAATAGTGACTATTTTGCGAATAAACGGAATAACATTCATTATCCTAGTTTCCCGCTCCACTTATGATTTGCTGGAACTGGGCTAAATTGCGCTAACTGAATATCTTCTAAACCTGCATAAGCTTTAGCTCTAATTCCACAAGGCTCACAAAACACAAAGGCTTCTACGTTTGTTTCTGTAAGGCTTCGGGACGTTCTAACATTTAACTTTTTCTTGCAATTAGGGCATTTAAGCGTTAAGCCTGCCATCAATTCCCCCTTGCTCTCCTTGTGCCTTTTGGTGTTGGGCTTCTAGCCATTTTTGCACCTCGCCAGCGTGCCAGCGATTAAAACGTCCAATTTTTAAAGGTTTAGGAAATTGATTTTTTTTAATCATTTCATAAAGTTTTGATTTGCTTGCAATACCTAACGCTTGAATATCTTTGCAATCTAACAACGCTTTTACCATATTCCCCCCTTTTTTATTTTAAATTGCGCTGAATGTAACAAATTCGCCTTTTTTAAATTCAACAAATTTACTTGATAAGTCTTGTGTAAATTGTTGACTAAATTGCATCGCAAAGTCTTTTTTGTTTTTCTCTGAAATACCTTTTTTATTTGTTAGATCTTTCATTTCTTTTTGTGTAATTAGATCCCATAATTGTTTACGCTCTTTACCGCTTAAAGCTCTAATTTTTTCTTCTAGTTCCATAACATTTACTCCTTTTTAAATTGCAGTTGGTTTATCGTTAAGAATTTTTTTCAATAAATAGTATTGAATTAATTCCTCGCTTGGTTTCCCTTTAAATGATTTATATAAATCAGATAGTTTTTCAACTAAATTTAATTTTTTACTATGTGTTAGCGCATCAAATTCTTCCGCTAATTCTTTGATTTTTTCCATAAGATTTCCTTGTTGATTTTAATAAGTGAAAGAGTTTCATATCTGCAAACTTTCAACGTTCGCCAACGTCATTCAGCGTGTTTTAACGCTTTTTTCGGTGTTTTTCGTTTGCGGTGTGCATTGTGGAATTTTTTGTTTTATGATGTGATAAGTTCTCAAATAAAAATACAACTCATTGATTTTACTTGAATAAAATTAGATTTGATCAGATAACTAAAAGGTGGGATAAATTATCAAAGCCAATAGATAGGAAAAATGCGCTAAAGTCGATCACTCTAGCGCATTCTGATTTTTTGAATGGTTGGATTTTATGCTACAGGCTTTTGGCTTTATCCATTAGCTTTGATAGCCTTGTTCTGATTGTGTTTAGTTTTAATTTTCGTCCTTCGGCTGGTTCTAGTATTAATTCCTCTAACTCCATTTCAACTTCTTTGGCAATTTGCGAAAAATTTAGATTCTGACCTTTCCAGTATTTTTTGGCAGATAGGTTATTTCGCCCTTCAAGCATTAATAAAAAGCCTGCTAATAATAGATTAGCATTAATTTCTTTATCTTCTCTTGGTTTTCTTTGCGTTATATTATTCTGCTTTGGCGCATCATTTTCTAAAACACTTCTAAGACGCTGTTCTTTTTGCTTTCTCTGATACAACTTTTCATCAAGAACTTTTTTAACTTTATGCAATCTAGCTCTATTCAAATAAACATCATTAAAAAGAGAAATGAATATATTATTCTTTCTTTCATCTATAAAGACAAAATCAATATCAATATCAACTTCATTGTCATTTCTAAATGAACAATATTCACTTTCATAAAAGATAGGAAAACATAGTTCATTATTAGAGGCTAAAAACAAGTTAATCAAGTCATCATCATCAAAATAACACAATTTAACACGCATAAATCCATAATATGAATTTATTTTTTTGACCCCTGTTCTTTCTACCTTCTGTCCTCTTGTTGTAATAAAAGAAACATCATCCGTAACATAATCAAAATATACATTATTATTTATAATTTTTTGACTTTGATTCCTTTTTGTAAAGCTTATTGTTTTCTCATCCGCTTCATAGTAGTCAATACGAGGATATTCATCAGAATCAAACAAACTATTATACCCAATAGAATTTGAATTAATCCATAAATCCAAATCATTTATATAAAAGTCTATTCTTCCTGCAATAGTCAATTTATCCTTATTTATTTCCACCTTTGAATATAAATAAAATTCATCGTTTGCAACATCAGGTCTAAAATAGCCATAAATCAAATCTTCTAATTCATATTCAGGATTTTCTGCTAAAAAGTCGCCTACTAAAATATACTTGCTTTCATCTAACTGATAATTTTCAAAATCCATTCTTTAATCCTCTTCACTCTCTAACGTACTTTAACGCATTTTAACGATTTTTTCAGGACTTGAACAGATACAAAAAAAGCCTTGATTTCTCAAGGCTTCTACAGATTCACTTATTGAAGAATATGGCGCAGTTCATTAATTCGTGCAGGTCGGCTAATTAGTGTGTGAGATGGAATGCTAAGTCTAACATCAAAAACAGGTAAACCATCAACAACTAACTCATCCTTTACTAAAACAGGGGCTAATTTTGATTTAAGTAAATTAAAGAATACATCATGCAAATTATTATAGCCATATTCGTTAGATAGTCGATAAGCATTAAATACATCATTAATCTTACTTAAAATAATCTCATCCTCAACCAATTCAATTAAAAGCGATTCTGCTATTAATTTAAATATTGAATTTCTAGTTGCATTTAAATCTAACTTCTTATCATTATAATCAGTTAATAATATTAACTCTTTTTCACATTTAAATTTATAGATATACTTATTTAAAGTTTCTATCTTGCGTTCATTTTTGAAAATTTGCTCTGAATAGTCATCAAATTCTGCAAAACTAACCTCTCCTGTTTCGCTTACTGTTACTTTACTTGATTTATCTTGTAACTCTGCATTTTCATTTGATAAGGCTTCTAGCGTTTTTTTATTTCTTTCTAAATTTTGATTGATTTCTAATAATCTATCTTGAACTGCATTAAATGCTTCTGTTTGTTTTTGTACTTTAATCAATAGATTATTTAGCATTTCATTTTTTTCTTGATTTTTTAATTTCATTTTTGTTCCTTATATTCTCTCTGTTTAACTTTAATTTGAATCCAGTGATTAATCTCGCTTTCTAGCCATGCAACACTATTTGCAGAAATAGCAATGCTCTTAGGAAATTCCCCCGATTTAATTTTGCTATAAATGGTTGAACGCTTTAAGCCTGTTTTTGCTATAACATCTTCTAGCCTTAAAAATCGTTCGTTTGCTTGTGTCATTGCCCCTCCCTCTCGTCCATATCAATCCGAGCGGATATAAATATATCCAAAAATGAAAAAATTGCGCTTCACTGGTATTGTTAAACGTAAAACAACAATATTTAACGACAATTCATTTTATTATTTATGATTTCCTGTATGTAGGTTAAATCTTCATGTGTTAACCTTTCAATCAATAATTCAAAGCCTCTTTCTTTGTCTAATTTGCTTTTTCTGACTGTATGAGAAAACTCAACAATATTCACCCATCTATACCCACATTTAGTGTTCTTACATAAACAATATTCTTTGGTGAGATCAATATGAACTTGTTCAGATTTTGAAACAATGCCATATCCTCCGCAAATTCTACAAATCCTTTTAGCTGTTTTCCCCATGCTTTTAACTCTATTTATAATTTAATCTTTAGAAATTATATACATAAAATAAAACTTTAGAGTTCAGTTCTATTTGTGATAATTGATTTAACAAAGCGTCAAAAAAAAATAAAAGATTAACTTAACGTTTCAATTAATAATAACCTAGTTAATAGGCAAGTTAACGACCTACACAATGAAAAGTTATGACGGAAAAATTTCACGTAAATTCCGACGGTACGGAAAATCCACTTCCTCCCCCGCAATATTTTTGTTAAAAGCAGTCATTTTTTCAGTTAATTTTCAGTATAAAACTAGGATGACACCTTGCTAAATAAGGCTTTATCAAAATTTGCTTAACTGAAAAATTTCAGTTAATTACAGAGTTTTTCACCTAACAAAATAGGATAGCTTGAGAAACCTCAATCTATCCTATTGATTTATAATAAATATTTAGATTTTACGTGATATTTTTTACTATTATAAAATTACAAAATACATAACATCGAACACAAAACAATCAAGTTGATTATAAATAATTCTTGTGTATTGCTTGTGTAAATCTGCTTATAAAGTAAACAGTTCAAAATTAGAAATATCAAACGGCTTTCACTGCATCTAACTTTGCATTCTCTACATAGTCGCCCCAAACTTGCATAACTATCTGTCTAGATTTCCATTTTTTAGACTTATCATAAGCTGAACGCACTTTAGATTTTTTATCGTGTGATAAACATAATTCAATAGCTTCTTCTGAAAAGCGATCTAAATCGTGCAAATATGTACTCGCTATCGATCGCAAACCGTGCGCAACTAATACGCCTTTATAGCCTATCTTTTTTATCGCATTATTTGCCGTTTGACTGCTCATAGGGCGATCATACGGGGCTTTAAAACTTGCAAAAATATGCTTACGATTCCCGTTATAACCTCTCATTTTGTCTAATATTGCTAACGCTTGCTTAGAAAGTGCGACATCGTGCGATCTCTGTCCTCCTTTCATTCGCTCGGCTGGTATATGTAACTTTGATTTATCAAAATCTACATCACTCCATTCAACGCTAACCGCCTCTGCTGGTCTAAGCATTGTTAATAGTTGCCATTCAATTAAAAGACTTGTTGGCTTGCTAATATTTGATCTATCTAATGCCCTAAATAAACCGCTTAAATAATGCGGTTCTATTGTTGGTTGGTTTTTACACTCTCTGTAATTAAAGTGATTATGCAACAATTTCAATGGATTTCTTTCGATAATTTCTTCGCTTTCTGCTAGATCAAAAATCTGTATCAGTGAAATATTCATTTTGTATAGATTATCGGTTGCATCAATTGGTTCTAATGCCTGCACTACTTTCTTTAATGTAATATCTTGAATAGAAAGATGCCCCAATAGTGGCAATAAGTGAATTTCTAAACGTCTAAATGACTTTATTGCTGTTTTTTCTTTTACTAAGGCTTTTTCAAGTCTTCGCTTATGCCATTTTTCTGCCATTTCTTGCAGTGTTATTTGTTTATTTAGTTGTTCCTGTTTGCTTGCTTCGCGATAAACACGTGGATCTATTCCTTGTTGAACTAAACCGCGGTATTCGCTAGCAATTCTTCGAGCAGTCTCTAAAGATATATCGGGAAATGCGCCCAAGCTGATTCGCTGAAGTTTTTGATTAAAGCGATAAGAAAAACGCCATAACTTTGAACCGTTTGGGAAAATTTTTATCTGCAGTCCTTTTCCATCAGATAAAGTGTATTCCTTATCTTTAGCTTTTGAGTTTTTTAGGGTTGTTACTGTTAAAGGTTTCACAATTCTAGCCATTTTTGCTTTTATCCTTATGATAAATAAAGAAAAATCAGCATTTTAGATCACTGTAAAAGTACATAAAAATCAATGGTGATCTATATGGTGATCTAAAACGCACGGATTGAAGCAAACTGAAAAATACCGAAAAAGACTGAAAAGGACGCTAGATAGCTGATTTTATTGAGTTTTTAAGGCTGAAAAACACGTTGGCGAACGTTGAAAAACTTTGAGATGGTCCCCCTTGCCGGACTTGAACCAGCGACCAATCGATTATGAGTCGACTGCTCTAACCACTGAGCTAAAAGGGGATATTTGATATGAAACGAATAAGATTATAAGGGTAAATCCTTGAAAGATCTAGCCCATAAGGATTATTAGCCTAAAAAACGGTCTAAATAGAAACTGTTTTAACCTGCAAATAAACGGTTTGCCCTTCAAATAATTGCAATTCATCAAAAGACCATCTACTAATACTCGCCCAGATTTTTTCTTTTCCGACAGAAACTGCAACATCAAAGCGGTCTGGTTCAGGGGATATTTTGCAAATACTACCCTGTAGAATATTGCGGATCGAACTCTGCATTGGCTTTTCTAGTGCTATGGAAACATCTCTGCTTGCAATAGTAATTCGAACTAAATCACCTATTTGATGACGATCTTGCTGATTAATCCAAATTTGTTGCTCACCTATCGCTAATGATTGCATTTTGTAATCTGTTTGAGCAGCAGAAATCGGCAATTCTAACAAGCTCACTTTTTGCAAATCAGGTTGCCAAATCGCAAATTCTGGGCTTTGCCAAACATTCGAAACGGTATCATAGGCGACGATTTTACCTTGCTCAATCAGCACTAGTCTGTCCGCCAATAGCACAACTTCATCAAGGCTATGACTCACATAGAGAATTGGAATTTTAACGTTTTTGGCTAATTCGCTTAAATAATCCAATAGCTCTTTTTTACGGGGAATATCAAGAGCGGATAAAGGTTCATCCATCAATAGAATATCAGGTTCAGTGAGCAAGGCTCTACCAATCGCTACACGCTGTTTTTCCCCACCTGATAAACTATTTGGGAAACGATCCAGTAAATGTGAAATACCAAGTAGTTCGGCAATTTGCAAAATCTTGTCAAAATCTGACCCCTTGTAGCCATAAGCAAGGTTCTTTTGGACTGTGTAATGTGGGAATAACCGATGCTCTTGGAAAACGTAGCCCACTTTGCGTTTTTCGGGAGGAAGGTTGATACGTTTTTCTGAATCAAATAGCACACGGTCGTTCAGCACTATTTTCCCTTTTTGTGCAGTAGAAAGCCCCGCTACAAGGTTAATTAGACTCGATTTTCCTGCACCAGAACGCCCAAAAATTGCCGTTACGCCTTGTGAGGGAATATTTAAATTTGCTTGTAGCTGGATTTCACCTAGTTGCTGTTCTATCGAGATGGATAACATATTTATTCCGAATTGTAGTGGCGGGTGCTATGTGTACTCACATTAATATATAATTTTTATTTGTTTTTTTCAGTCGGTTATCCTATGTTGCTCCTGCTATATAACAATAATTGTAGAGATTATTTTTGTTGTTGTTGTTAACTATTA
>MQVI01000028.1 GCA_002002485.1 Pasteurellaceae bacterium 15-036681 | reverse complement strand
CTCCAAATGTAATTAAAAAATATTTCACTGTATAAGATAAAATATATAAAATCCATTTCATATTATTTACCCTTCATATTCTTATCTATTGCTTCATCTATTTTATCAATAGCTTTCGGTATAGCATCCCCTAGAATCGCATTCGCTGTTGGTTTCGCTATATTCATTAAGGATGAACTATCTATTTTATTTAGTTCCTTGTTCATTTTTTTACTAATCACTGCATTAGCCGTGATACTCAATGATTTTTTAAAGAAATCAGAATCTTCCTTAATTCCATATCTCATTTCTTTTTCTTGTTTTTCTGCTTGTTCCATAAATGAACCAAGCATCATATTTTTTGACCAAGCTACACCAGCAGAGTCTTTCCTTGTTAATAAATAAGAGAGTTCTGCTTCAATTAAAGAACTAAATACATAAGGATCTTTTCCTGATAATTGCGCCCCCGTATTTACAGTTCCTATTATGAGCATTTCACTCAGCGTTGGATATTTATTGGCAAATGCTCCAATCTTAGGAATCATTGATACGACAGAACCTGTTGGAACTGCATATCCCAAAGCCTCCGCAGTCGATTGAGCCACTCGTCCATTAAATGACTCTTGATAAGTTTTTCTATTTTTATATTTTCCATAAATATCAGAATAAAATAATTCATCATCTGATTTATCTGTATTCCATAATGCTAATCTATTAGGTAACTCCCTCCTATATTTATCTGCTGTTGCATAAGGATATGAATAACCTTTCATATGACTATTAGATAAAATATTATCTAAATTAGCCAGAATATTTTCTGGCTTTTCAGACATAGCTATGCTTTCAAAATAATAGCGAGTCGCATAATTTTGATATAATTCCCAGTCCGATTTAGTCATAGATTCTGGTTTATTTATGGCTTTCGATACAAGAATATCACTTGTGTGGTCATCTTGTTCTAATTGAATAAATTCCTTTTCATATTTTTCTCTTTGTTCTGAAGATAAATCTTTTCGGTTAAGTTGCTCTCTTAGCCAGTTTCGTCTGTTATCCGAGAATCTGCTTAAATAGTTATTCTCCACCGCCCGTTTAGCCGTTTCCATGCCTTTTACAGTTGTTGCTGTGGAATCACTAGCTATCCCTCCTGTAATTGCGCCTGCAAGTTGGGAGGCGGTTTTTATCATCTCTCGCTCTTCTTGCGTGAGTTGACTTGGGTCTTTGCCTAGCACTTTAGTTGCCAACATTGCGGAGCCTTCACCTGCTACACCCGCAACTGCGCCTGCAAGTGGGTCATTACCTGTTGCGTAAGATTCCAATGCTGAAAGTGCTGCATGGGCAAATAAATTCGCTGTTTCGTTGTCTTTCGTCCATTCGTGGATTTTTGCATTCAACTCTGGTGAAATCGCCGAAACAGCAATATCCGCTGTACTACCGCCTAAGAGTACTGTACCCAACACTGAAACCGCTGTATCTAATGTACGTTTGCTATTGCCACCGTCTTTCCAGCCTTCAAGATTTGCTTCAGCTTGATGATAAGCCGTTGCTTTTGCTTCAATCTCAGCTTGGCTTGCACCTGTTGCTTGGGCTTGGGCTAATTCTGTTTGTGCTTTTGCCACTTCTGCTTCAGCCTCTTTGGCTTTTTGACTTGAAAATGTATTCGCTACACTTGCCATATTGCCAATAGATTGAGACATAATTTGCTGGTCTTGCAACATTCGCTTCACATCTTTCGGTGCCTCTACCTGTCGGTTTGCACCTTCAAGCTGAGTATTAATACCTAGTGATTCTGCTGTCACTTGCGTTGGGTTGCTGTCTTTATTTAAGGTGATTTTGCCCTCGGTAAGGGTTGCTTTGGTTGTAGTGCTGTCGCTGCCATTGCTGTACATCGGTAAGCTTGGGCTAATGCTGTTACTTTGCGGTGTACCTGTAAGTTTTGCTTTGTCTGCCTGTTTTTGCGCTTCGGCTTTTTCAGCCTCCGTTTTTGGCTGTTCCTTGTTACTGTTGTTTGAATAGCTACCCGATACACTCGCCGTTACCGCACTGCTTTGACTGCTGTTTTTAATGTCATTAAACGTAAACTTATTGGTCGCAAGCTCGCTGTTTTCGGCATTGGTACTCGCTATCGCGCCGCCCTCAAGGTGAACATTATTGGCGGTGATATGGTAGCCACCATTTTCTGCAAATAAGCCTGCTTGTTCTGTCACTTGTTGGCTGCTTGCTTTGCCACTTGCAGCATTAACATTACCACTCGCGCCCCAAGCGGAGCCAAAACCGCCTTGACCACGAATACCTGCACCCACGCTGTCGCTACTTGAGCGGTGGATATCTTGCAAGCTTTCAATCGTTAAGTTGCCTGTGATGTTGGCGTTAATGGTATTTGCCCTTGCTATTGCGCCCCTTAAGGTGGCGTTGCCACCGCTGTTGATGTTTAATGTTTGGGTGTCAACTTCGCTGTTGTGGTGAGTTAAATGGTACTCTTCTTGTTTGCCTCTGTTAAACCCTTCCTGTACATAAAAATATTGCCCTGTTTGTGCACCTACCGCAAACCCTGTGCCCACTTCAGAGCCCACGCTTTGTTGTTTGCCCTTCATCGTTTCTAGGCTTTGTCCCGCTTGAAGCGTGATATCTTTTGCCACATTAAAGGTCACGCTGCTGTTATCTAAACGTTTACCTTTATTGTCTCGGTTGGTAAAGGCGGTTTGAGTTGCATTCAGATTGCCTGTTCGTGCCGTTATCGTAATATGCTGCGCATTCACTTGGTTGCCTTGGCTAAGTCGGCTTTCAGACTGCATTTTCTCACGGCTGTGCGAGAAGCCTGTGCCTGTTTCTGCGCGGATTAGTGCGCCACCCGCTGCAGCTTCGGTATAGGTTGTGTAGCCTTTTGCCGCTAAGCCGATTGCCTGTGCGGTCTTCACTCGGTCGCTCGCATCTTTGTCTTTAATCGCACTTTCTACTGCTTGAATCAGTTCAATCAACGGTCCTGAAATACGGCTAAACTGCCCGATTTTTAAATCACTTTGGTGTCTGGCATCATTTACGGTGTTATGTGCCACATCAAAGGTGATGTTCTCCGCATTTACCTCCACGTCAGTTTTTGCCAATAACTGACCGCTTGTTTGATGAAAATCTTTGCCCGCGTAAATATCGACTTTGTCATTTAAACTCGCCACCATTGCCCCTTGGTGGCTCACTTGCTCACCGTTTTGGTTTTGTAATTTACGGTTGTAGCCTGCAAAACGTTCTGTGTCTGATATCACCACCTCACCAATACCATGACTGGTTTGGCTTTCACCTTGGTTGGTGCGCATTTGAGCAGTGGTAAGAAGCACATTTTCACCTGCGGTAATCATATTGGTGCCATGGCTCACTAGTTGAGTGCCGACTAATGTGACATTGCCCTCTTTTGCCGTTACCGTACTGTTGCCTCCAAAGGACAGCATGCTGGCATGCTCGGTGAGGGTTTCGCCTTTGCCTAAGCCTTTTTCCGCATACGCCCCAACAACAGAGGTACCGCCTTTTGCCACATCCATATTGACGGCTTTACGTTTTGTTGTGCTGTCTTGGCTTTGTCGACTGGTGGCAACCCCTAATAAGATGTCTTTTTGCGCCCAAAGATTGCCATCGCCCTTAGCACTAAACTGCGTACCCTGACTGGTGATATTCCCCTCAGTGGCGGTGATAGACAGATTGCCCCCTGCATTTACCGAACCCATCACTGCATTTTCAAACTGACTGTTTTTGTTGAGCTGGCTGCGTTGTGCGTAAGCATACGGCGCACCTGGGCTTCCCACTTGGTTCGCGGTTTTCGATGACGCATCCGCCGCATTCATTATTTTGCCAATAATCCCCATGCCTGAACTTGAACCACCTTGGGATTGCTCGTTGAAATTCTCCTTCGCCACCGCAACAGGGTTATACACCGTACTCACCCCAAAACCTGAGGATTTTGCACTTTGGTCGAATTGGTTATCGGTCGTTTCAGTTAGGGCATTAAAATGCACTGATTTGCCTTGAACATGGATGTCTTTGCCTGCGCCTAATTGTGCGGCATTTGAGGTGACATTACCCCCAAACGCCACCACGATTAAGTTACCCAACGCATTTAATGACGTGGTACTTGCCGATGTTGATTGGGTCTTGTTGTCGGTATTTGACGAGTTGCGCGCATAGCCCACTGAGGCAATGCCTTTATTAGAACTTGCTGTTAATCCCGATTTTATAACATCATGTGAATCTTTATGCTCTTGGGTATTTATTGATGCATCAAGCAACACATTTTTACCTGCTTGAACCGTCATATTGTTTTGAGCAACCGCTTGGGTATCAATTAGAGTCACATTGCTATCTTTAGAATAAATGGTCACATCTTTACCATCGATTGCACTCCCCACGGCTTCGGTGGTGTCGTGATAGTGGCGACGGGTTTCGGTGGTTTTGCTGAATAAACCTTTTGAAGTCGATTTTGAGCTACTTGCCAACTGTTCGGATTGTTCACCAGACTCAATATGGATATCGCCTTTTGAACCAATAAAGGTATTACCATTCGCACTACTTACCGTCGCTTGGCGTAGGGTCGCTTCGTTTCGTCCAACTAATGACACACCGTCTTTACCCACAATACTGCTACCGATTTCACCTTGTTGGTCTAAGCGGTAGTAGTTATTTGCATCACCGTTATAATGCTCTTTATTACTGACGTTGAGTGTAGTGATTTGTAGTGCCTTACCTGCCGAGGCATTTAATAACCCTTCGCTTTCAATATTGGCAGCTTTTACGGTTAAATCACCGTCACTGTGCAAGTTTAACAAGCCATTTTTACCTGTGACTTTCACGGAAGCCAGTTGGTCTAACACTGTGCGCGCAAAATTACCATCGGCACTTTGAGAAGAAGAGAGCGTACTTACAATCTCGAGTTTTTTACCTGCAGACACAGATAGTGATTTCACCGCTTCAATTTTGCCACCGAGGTTGATAAGGTTTTGCGTTGCCGATAAATCCACGTTATCGCCTAAAATCGCTCCGCGGTTTTCAAGTTGGTTAGAGTGAATACGAGTGATGTCTTTGCCTGCTATCACACCACTGTTTTGCAGATTATCCACATTGCCAATAATTTCATTAGCTGAAATCACTGCACCATGAGAGGTAATATCGCTATCTCGTGCCACTAAATAGACTTGTGGGGTTAATACAGTGATTTTACGTCCATCCGCTAATGTCACTTCTTTATTCACCAACCACACCATATCGGTAGTCAGTTCAGACATCTGTTTTGCAGTTAAACCAATACCGACTTTAAGGTTAAATTGTTGAGCGTATTTCACCCCGCTGTTCATTAACGCTTTGTATTGCTCTAAGTCATTGCTATAACCCTCAATATAACGACGCCCTGTGAGTTGGTTGATTTGTTCATTGACTAAGCGTTGTTCATAAAAACCATCGCCCAAACGCTTGTGGGTATTGTCATGATTGTAGCGTAATGCCTCAAACATATAATCACTACTGAGCCACTGTTTACGGTCGGTAAATTTTGGATCGGTTTCGACCAGATAGCCATTTGGCGAATCTGGGTTAATTTTGTAAATACTCGCTTGTGGCAAATGTACATCAGGTAGATGAGTTTTAATCACCGGCATTGTCATATTAGCAAGATCTTGCAATTCAAATTGCTCTACGGTTGTTTTAAGCCCTGCAACAACTTGCCCAGAATGAATCACCTCATGGTTATTTATTGTTGGGGTTAATATAATCTCTGTGCCTGTTTTATTTGATGTATCTAGTTGAGGACTCGCAAGCGTTATCCCTTTAGGTTTATCTGCATCATAAGAAGTAATAGAGACAGTATCTAATTGAATATCTTTTACTTTTGGTTTGTCTCCAACTGCTGCATTAGACTCAATAGCTGTGCCAATGGTGTTTAGCACTAAATTAAAATCAACTGTTTTAGGTGGTTCCTGATCAATATCCTTTTTCACTTTTACATCAAAAAAGAATCTATGATGTTTAAATCTCCCTGGTTTATAGCGATCTTGGTAATAACGATAAAAGTAACCATCATTATGAATATTCAGTGTTGCATTTAAATCTTCATTAATAAGCGTTCCGCTATGCGACGTAATTTGTTCTGCTGATTCTATTACCTCTTTTTCATTAAATGCGAACTTCCCACCAATAAGAAACTGGCTATATTGGTTTAAGGTATAATCACTATTTAAATAAAGATTACCACCCACTAAAAATTTAGCTTGGGCTTGATCATAGATTTCAGGAATATATTTAGTTTGCGTGTATTCTTTTCGTTGCCAATATTCTCCTCCTCTTGCAGCTTCACTTTTTCGGGCTTTATCATAAAATTCAAAAATAGCAGTTTTACGTCTTTGTCCGTTATTGTGATCCATCTTGCCATCAACACCTTCTCGATACCACTCCTCAACTTTGTGTGTGATACTATTTTCTCTTCCATATAGATCAAATTTTTCTGTTTCTTCGCGAATTTTTGTTTTGACATGAATATCTTTATTTTCGATTTTTTGCGCACTAACACTGGCATTTCCTAAGAATTCAATGGTCGCACTTTCATTTTGAATTAAACTCGCTTTACCCATCGCAATACCATCTTTATCAAGAGAATTACCTATTCCTGCCTCCCCTAATGAAAGAATATAGGCTCCATCGCGATTAACGAGCTTATCCACCCCAAAATCTAATCGACTTCTTGCTGCAATAGTACCTGCTTTGGTTTCACCATTTACAGTTTCTGCCAAGTTTTTAACTGTGTTTGCACTAAACGCTAAATGATCGCCATAAATTCGTCCTGTGCCAATATTGGTCACATGAGTGCTATTAATTAACGCTTTATGCCCATCAATTAAGCCACGGTTAGTTAGGGTATTTGAATTTAAGGTCGTGCCATGTGCGGAAAGCTCGGCATTAACATTATTGACAATGTTATTCGCCGAAATGGTCATTTTGTTGGCGACGGTTTGCTCAACGTTGTTAGTAAAATCACCCTCAGTTTTAAAGGTCAGATTATTACCTGCTTCAAAAGCTTTATTTAACGTAAAACTCTCTTGCAAAGTGACCGCTAGATCGCCTAGCGTTTTAATTGTACCTTCCGATTCCAATCCTTTGGCTTGTAAATTAACCGCTTTGTTACCTTGAATTAAGCCGTCTTGGTTATTCAACATCAAATTACCCTGATGTTGTATATTTACTGTGTTCAGGGCTAATAGCTCACCTTGCTGATTATCTAAGCGATTTTGTGCGGTAAGAGACGCATTATTTGTACTATAAATCCCGCCTTGTTGGTTATTTAATGTTGCGGTTTGAAGGGTAATATCTTGTCCTTGAATACCTTGCGTTGGTAATTCCCCTTTCGCTTTAGTGTTTTGATTATCTAGCTGTTGAGCCGTTAAATTCAGTGAGTTGGCATAAATTAACGAACCCTGTTCACTGATTGCCTTGTTATTGATGGCTTGCGCGCTAATATTGGCTGTGTCTGTTGCCGTTATTTTACCTGCTTGGTTATCTAAGGTGTGGGTCACAAGAGCTAAAGCACCATTCGATTGAATCCGCCCTTGTTGGTTATTTAAGGCAGTTTGGGTGGTAATACTTAAATTAGCAGATGTCGAGGCGATTGTGCCTGCTTGGTTATTAATATTATCCGCATTCAGTTGCCCATCATTGACAGCCAAGATTTCGCCATTCTGATTTTGAATGTCAGCAGCTTGAAGTGTGGCATGGCTAAATGCGGTGAGACGACCTGCTTGGTTATCCAACTGTTTGGTATTTAGGGTTAAATCGGTAACAACAATCCCTTGAGATTGATTGGTAAGCGTCTTGCGATTATCGACCGTTTGAGTAGCCGTTATCTCGGCAGTTTGTGCACGTACGGTACCCTGTTGATTATCCAATATATGGGTATCTAATTTCAGTGTACCATTTTGTACCGCGATGGTGCCTTCTCGATTGTTCAGTTCAGCTTGGTGGGTATTTAACGTTAAAGCTCCATGCTGGCTACCTAGCGTACCATTGGCATTATTTAATCTCTCACTTGTTTGAATATTGCCATTATGTTTTGCAATAATGCGACTGTCTTGATTATTTAATCCACCTAAAGTGGTGAGATTGAGAGTGTCTGCAAAAATAAGACTCTGTGCAGTTGAATTCAGGGTGTTTACCGCTAAATTCAGTGAGTGAGCTTCAATCGTTCCATTTTGCTGACTTAAATGACCTGAAAGGGTGATGTTTGCTTGCTTATCCGCTTTGATTTTACCGCTGTCGTTGGTGATATTGACACTGTTTAGCGTCAAATCTTGTTGGGTGTAAACCAAACCTTGTTGGTTGTTGAGGTCGGTAACAGTCAAAGACTGCTTGCCACCACTCACAATTCGCCCTTGTTGGTTCACTAAATTGGCAGATTGAATATTAAGTTCACCCAACGCCACAATGCCTTTATCTTGACTTTCCGTTAAGGTCTGTTGATTAGACAAGGTTTGTCCTTGGGTATTAATCGTCGCATTTTGGTTAGACTGAATTAAGCCCCCATCATTAATCAGCTCACCTGAGGTAATAGTGAGATTTTGATGCGACAATAATGTGCCATTCGCTGAGTCGACCTTACCTTTGTCTGCATCAACAGTTAATTTACCATTCGCCAATAAACGACCTTGTTGGTTATTCAGCCCATTGGCTTTAACGGTTAAATCCCCTTGAGTTTTAAAGGTGCCCCCATTATTTTGCAGGGTATCAGCCACCTCTAACTTCAATTCGCCTGTGCCAGTTTGCTCCCAAGTGGCATTTTGGGTGTTCAGAGAGCGTTGTTTGGTATTAATGCTTTCTGCTTTTAAGTAGCTGTCTTGGGTTTCCAATGCTGTCGGTGTGGTTAAGGTTAAATCCTGACTTGCAATAACAACCGCTTTATTGGCTTGAATACGTCCTTTAGATGCAGTGACATTAATCGAATTAGCCGATGTTTGGCTATTATCTAAATTTGCCTCCGAACTAGAAACGTTGATTTTACCTGACGCAATATTTTTACCTTGTAAAGTGGTTTTACCTGTGGTGGTCACAGAGATGTTTTTACCCTGTGCAGATTTACTTTCAAGGGTGCGTACTTCACCTTGCGCACTATCCTGCACATCCACGCCTGTGGCAATCAATGAACTGGTTGACGCGGTGACGGTTGGCGCTTTGTAGGTAATATTACCTTTTGCTACCGTTTCGCCATTTTGAGTAATACCTTGTTGTGCGGTTTTATAAATGTTACCTGCGCGCGCAACAATCGAGCCATCTTGCTTAATATCCGCGGGCGTGCTGAGCGTAATATCCCCTTGACGGTTTTCTACTTTACCGCGGTTTTCAATCCCTTTTGAGCCAACTAATTGCACGTCTTTCTGTGCATTTAATGTGCCCATATTGACAACACGCCCATTGCTATCAATCTTTAATGTCTCCGCACTTGCACCAATATGCCCAGCATTGCGAACACCCACGCCATCTTCAGTACCAATTAAGTGGATCTTGCCTGAGTACATCCCACCTAATTCGCCCACATCCACTGCAAATTGTGGTTTCACTTCATTTGCAAGCGGTTGATTAACCTGAATAATTTGCAAATCTTTCTCAGTATCTAACCGCTTGACAGTGTTCTTACCTGTAATGACTTTGGCTTCTTTCTTCGACCAAATGCCTGCATTGGCTTGGGTTTCACGTGCGATGATTTCGGTGTAATCGACTCGGCTATTGTCTAAACCTTTGCCCGATACACTGACTTTACCTTTTTCCACCACAAAGCTTTCAAGGTTGCCATTCACCACTTGTGGTTTACCGGTGGTAAAGGTAGCACGGTCTGAATTGATTACACCACAGCCTTCACAATGTAAGCCTGATGGGTTAGCAATAATCACATCCGCTTTTTTACCTGCGACTTCCACATAGCCTTTTAGTACAGAAGGGTCAGACGAATTCACTTCATTTAAAATCACTTTCGCCTCACCACGGGCAAGGTAAGGGTTGCCTGTGATTAAACCTGCTTGTTGGGTTTGAACATTGGTGCGGCTGTTATTTAAAATCGCCCCTTTGGTGTCGACATCAAATTTTGAATATTTATTATGAGACAATCCTTTGTCATTTGGGGTTTGGATATTGACTTGTGGCAGACCATTTGCGGTTTGCAACACAATCGGCTGCTGGCTTTTTGGTGCAGATTTGTCGGCTTGAATAATGAGATTAGCAAGGGCTGAATCTGAAAATGCGACAAAGCCCAAGGCACAGAAGAGGCTAAAGGTAAGCGGTCTAAGGTTGGCAAAAAGTTGCGGAAAAGTGAAAGGGGATTTTTCAGTGGATTTACCTTCGGATTTTGCAAGTTCTGAGGTTACCACTAAGCGTTGTAAGGTTTTACTGAAGATAACGCGGAAGCATTGTTTATTCATATTTAGAGTCTCTATGATGATCCTACATATTTATTTTATTTATGATTAGCCTCACATCGGCTTGATGTTGGAGTTGGTTTGCACAAGAAACTGCTGATAGCATAGACATTGTACAAAGATTTTTGCAGAAAATATCTATACTTTTAATCCTTTACATTTGATTTATATACAAATTCTACGCTTATGAAATTAGATTATCAAATAAAGTTCTCCAAAAATTTCTACTGATTTAGAAAATTGCTTGTTGTACAATACTTGGATGAGTGTTGTACTCATTAGAAAAAAATATAAATAGTTTCCTATTGATTAACAAAGAGTTATAGGTTAAGACTAATATTGTGAAAATTAAGGAGTTATTATGAAATTATCTCGAGTAGTTATTGCGCTATCTTCATTTTTTGTTGCGTTTTCTTCACAGGCGCATAATATTTGGCTTGAAAAGGCGCCAGAGACAAGCTCATCGCAATATCTTGTAAAGTTTGGGCATGAATCTACTGAATATTATGATCAACATAAACTGAAACAAGTTCACGAAATCGTTGATGGAAAAATAAACCCAATTAAACCGGTGTTTAAATCATCAGCAAATGGTAAAGGTGAGGCTGAAATTGCAGTGAAGGGGAATATTGTTTTCCTTGAGTTTGATAACAGTGTTTGGTCAAAATTGCCGAGTGGTAAATATGTTGAAAAAACAAAAAAAGAAGCACCTACCGCAGAATTTTCAATTAATCCTATCAAAATTGGTAAAGCCATTATTCACTGGGGTGAAGATGCAACCCAAACTCACAATCAAGTTTACGAACTCATTCCGCAATCCACGCCTGTAGCTGGAACACCTTTAAATATTCTTGTACTTCATGATGGCAAACCTGTAAAAGGAATTAAAGTCGGTCTTGGTGAAGATCATCCTTTTAATTTAACGAATGAACAGGGTATCGCTCAATTTACGCCAACTAAAGGCTTTAATAAAGTTTGGGCGGAATTTGAAGAGAAGGTTTCAGACCACCCAGATTACACAGATCGTTCTTATGAATATCTACTGACATTTGATGTGAAATAGTATGAAAACATTATTACAAGCGGTCATTTTTTTGATTTTTTCTGCAAATGTATGGGCGCATGGCTTATTTATTTCGGCTCAGTATGATGGGGAAAAAATCTTGGGTAAGGCTTATTATTCAGATCAATCACCAGCTGCTGAAACTTATGTTGAAGCGGTTAAATTAGGTGATACTGAACCCGCTGTTTACGGTAAAACGGATGCAGAAGGGCGATTTAATTTGCCCTTAAATCAGGAGGGGACATTTAATGTTGTCATTGAAGGCATGGAAGGGCATCGAGCGGAAACTCAAGTTACTAAGCGCATTTCTTCACAGCATAATTCAGCTGATTTGCAACTGCTACGAGAAGAAATAGAGCAGTTGAAAAATAAAATCTATCTACGAGATGTGCTCGGTGGTATTGGTTATATTTTGGGGATATTTGGAATAGTCTCTTTGCTTAGAAATAAAAAGGAAAAATAATGCATTTATCGGAAGGCGTATTACAAAGTTCAACATTGCTAATTGGCGCAGTTGTGGCTGTGTCTGGTATTGCGATTGGTCTTAGGAAAATAGATTATAATCGTCTTTCGATTACGGCGTTATTTGCTTCCGCTTTTTTTGTCGCAAGTACTATTCATATTCCAGTTGGCATTGGCAGTGTCCATTTGATTTTAAATGGTATCGCTGGGTTGTTACTTGGTTGGGCCGTTTTTCCAGCATTTCTCGTGGCTCTATTATTACAATCGTTGCTGTTTTCTTTTGGCGGTATTGCGGTTTTAGGGGTGAATCTCTGTATTATGGCGATACCTGCACTTGTGGTGCACTATCTAGTTTTACCTATACTGACTCGAGGTTTAACTCGAGTTAGGTTAATTCTCGCAGGAATATTGGCTGGTAGCATTGGTGTTGGCGGTGCAGCGTTAATTGCTTCAATGGTGCTCACTTTTGATGGTGGCAGTGCTTATTTTGATTTAATTGGTTTATTGTTGGTCTCTCATTTGCCAGTGTTTTTGGTTGATAGTCTTGTCAGTGTGGGCGTGTTATTAACATTAGCAAAGATGATGCCTGAGGTGTTACAAAATCATGAAAGGATTTTTTGAGCCACATTATCGATTAGTATATGCCTTTGCATTTGGCATAATCGTAAGCAGTATTCAATCTGTACTTGTGTTGCTTGCGTTGGTTATATTTATTGCGTTTTCGGTGTTTTTTATACATAGCCATCACCCTAAACACTTGTTGAAACGTTGGTTGCAATTTAATGTTTTTTCTGTACTTCTGTGGCTCACATTAAGTTGGAAAATTGGGGTAGATGGGGTAGAGCTGAATCCGAATGGTATTGAGCTTGCAATATTGATTACCTTACGGATGAATTTAATTGTTATGTCAGTTTGGCTGTTTCTGCATCACGTAACCGATACTCTTCTTGTGCAGGCAATTACGAAGTTGCCTTTGCCGAAAAAGTTAAAACATCTATTTATTTTAACGGTGCGCTACATTTCGTTATTAAGTGAATTAAACAGTAAAATGGACATGGCGATGAAAGCGCGAGGGTTTCAGCCAAAATGTAATTTTTATACTATCAAGGTGTATTCTCAACGTGTCGCGCTGTTACTGATTCATGCTATGCTCAAGGCACAAACCGCAGAAATTGCAATGAAAGCAAGAGGCTTTAGATTTTAAAATGATTTTAAATGTGACTAATTTAACTATATATCGCAATCAACAAGCGGTAATTTCTGACTTAAATTTTGCTATTTCTGGTAGCCAAAAATTTTTCTTACAGGGGGAAATTGGTACCGGTAAATCAACGTTGTTATTAGCATTATTAGGCTTTGTGCCAATTCGATCTGGTGAGATCACGTGGTTTGGGCAAGGTCGCAAAACAGAACACGATTTTGAGCCATTGCGTGGTACTGTGGGATTGTGTTTCCAAAATGCGGATGATCAATTATTTGGCCCGACGGTGATAGATGATGTAGCCTTTGGTTGCTTTAATCAAGGAAAGAGTAAAGATGAGGCTTATGCAATTGCTTTAGAGCAGTTGCAAACGTTAGGCATTGAGCATTTAAAAGATCGTCCAGTGAATTTGTTATCTGGGGGCGAGAAAAATTTTACGGCCTTGGCAGGTGTTCTTGCCATGCAGCCGAAAGTGTTGTTGTTAGATGAGCCAACAAATGGTTTGGATAGTAAAAATAAGACAAAATTAGTCACTTTATTAAAGGATCTATCGCTTCCTATGTTGATTGCTTCACACGACCAACATTTTTGTGAACAGCTTGCTGATCGTGTATTGCATCTGTCAAATTAGTTTGATTCAATAAGATGTCCGACAATCCAACTTTGCCCTAGACTTAGCCCTCCGTCGTTCATAGGATATTGCTGACCGCTTAACACATTAAAATCAGAGAGATTTTCTTTGAGTAATTGGCGCAGTAATTGGTTGTGCATGACTCCTCCTGATAGCACAATTGTTTGGCAACCATATTTCTGCGCATTCTCTCTTGCCATATCGGCAAAGCCTGTTGCTAACGCAAAATGAAATGCAAATGCTTTATCTTCAACGGAACAATCCAAATTCAACCAAGTACGCCAGAAGGTCGCGAGGTCGAGTTGGTTATTGTCGCCAATTGGCATAGCTATATTTAATGTGCTTTTAATTTGAACAATGCTTTTGTGCACCCATTGAGATTGACTGGCTAAAGTTTCTAAATGGCAAGCGGCTTCACCTTCCCAACTAAGCTGATTCGGGGCAATGCCTAGCGCATAAGCGACGGCATCAAACAATCTGCCTGTGGAAGATATAACAGGCGAGTTTATTTTTGCTTCGATTGCTCTAGCAAGTATTTGCCAATTAAATGGCTGTAATGTGCTGTTTGCGATTTCTTGCCAGTTTGGTAAAAACTGTTGAATATGTGCCAACCAATTACGCCAAGGCTGTTTAGCTGCTAAATCTCCTCCAGCTAAGGCGACAGGTGGCAAACCACCTAAATGTTGGCAATGGTGTTTATCGACCAATAAGCATTCACCTCCCCAAAGTTGCTCATTTTCCCCCATTCCTATGCCATCTAATGCAATGCCGATTACCTTGTCATTACAATGGTGTTCTGCTAAAACCGCACTAATATGAGCGTGATGATGTAGAACTTCATAGATTGGTAGTTGCTGCTCAGAGGCAAGCTGTTTTCCAATTTGGCTACTGAAATAACCAGAATGTGCATCAACTGCAAGAGCATTAGGTTGGAATTGGTAAATTTGCTGAAATAGTTGCAAATTATCATTTAGCTGTTTCTGCACTTTTAGATTGGATGTATCGCCGATATGTTGGCTTACAACAGCTTTATTACCTTTTTGCAGGCAAAAGGTGTTTTTGAGATCGGAACCCAAAGCTAGAATATGACGTTGAGCAGTGATATTGAGTTCAGTTTCATCTGGTACATAGCCTCTGGCTCGTCGTAATGTTTCTAGTCCGTCAAAAGCGAAGCGAACAAGGCTGTCATCCGCGCGTTGTAAAATGTCGCGATTGTGGCAGAGGTAAAAATCGGCGAGAGAACCAAGTTTTTCGATTGCATCACGATTATCCAAAACAGGTGGTTCGCCACTTGGGTTGGCGGAAGTCATTACAAGCGGTCGGTTTGCTTGATTTAATAACAAATGTTGCAAAGGATTGCTCGGGAGCATTATGCCTACTTCTGCTAAGTTAAGCGCAATTTGCTCACATAATCTGGGCGCTTTATGCTTTTTGAGTAGTACAATTGGAGCTGCACTACTTGTCAGTAATTGCTGCTCCTCGGGAACCAGATCCGTTAAAAAATTAAGCGTTGGTACCATCACTGCAAGCGGTTTGTTTGGGCGATTTTTTCGCTGACGCAATAAATTAACGGCATCGCTGTTGGTCGCATCACAGGCCAAGTGAAAGCCACCAAGACCTTTAATAGCAACTATCTTTCCTTGAATAAGTAATTCGACAGTTTGTTGCAATGCATCTTCGTGTGTAGCAAGTTGGTTTGTTTTATTCTGTAGCCAGATGTGAGGGCCACAGCTAGGACAAGCATTCGGCTGTGCATGGAAACGGCGATCAGCAGGATCTTTATATTCCGTTTCACATTCAGGGCAAAATGGAAAGTCAGCCATAGAGGTATTGGGGCGATCGTAGGGAATCGCTCTGATGATGGTAAAGCGTGGACCACAATGAGTGCAATTAGTGAAGGGGTAGTGAAAACGGCGGTTATTCGGATCAAATAGTTCGGCAATACAAGTTGGGCAAGTTGCTGCATCTGGCACAATTTGGGTATCCATGGCATTATTTTCGCTTTCACGGATAGTGAAATCTTCAAAGTAGGGGAGGGTTTCAATTTGTTTTTCTTGTTGCTGAATATCCGTGATTTTAGCAAGAGGAGGGAGCTTTTCCGTTAAATCTTGTATAAATCGGGTTAATTGGGCTTCTGTAGGTGCTTGAAAACGAATTAACACCCCCTGTCCGTCATTATTAACATCACCTTTGAGTTGTAACTCTTTTGCTAACAACCAAACGAAAGGGCGGAATCCAACCCCTTGGACCTTACCTTTTATTCTAAGCTCGATAAATTTCATCCTTGTCACCTATTTCTGTTTGGCATTATTTTTGATTTAATCCTAAAAAATCACCGACTTCATGTTCAAGCTGGCTCATTGCAATTAAGGCTTTTTGGGTTTCTAAAGCTTCTTCTTCATCAATAATGCTCATTGCAAATCCAACGTGAATTAAGACCCATGCGTTTAATAATGCCTCAGCATTATCTTTACAAACCAACGAAATATTGACTTCTCGTTGTACGCCACAGACATCAACTGTTGCTGTTGATGGATCTTTAATTGCAACAATTTGTCCTGGAACACCTAGACACATATCCCCCTCCTGTGATTAACAAATTTTTAACGATATGATTTTAAAATAGAATTCCATTTATTGACAATAATATTAGAATTCTTTACGAATTTTTCATAAAAATATTTTTTTTCTGATCTTGCTCAAGAAATTAATATTTAATTATTTAACATGCAAACTTTTTAGCGTTATCCTAAAAAAGAGAGGGAAACCTTTCGGTTATTTTTGTAAATGTTAATTTGTTTTTTGTGGGGGATTTATGAACCGTTTTGTTATCGGTGATCCCAAAGACTGTATTGGCTGTAATACTTGTATGGCAGCTTGTAGTGAAACCCATAAAGCCTTTGGATTACAATCATTTCCACGGTTACAAGTCATGCGTAATGATGATATAACCGTACCAATTCTGTGTCGTCACTGTGACGACTCTCCTTGTGCGACTGTATGTCCAGTGCATGCGATAACGCATAAAGGAGATTCCATTCAACTGAACGAGAGCCTATGTATTGGCTGCAAACTCTGTGGTATTGCTTGTCCATTTGGTGCAATTACGCAACATGGTAGTGGACCTGTTGATGCGCCAACCTATTATGATCATTTCACATTCTCTGATTCCGTAAAACGTGATGTTCGTGTGTCACCAGACAATAGTAATGTTCCTAATACATTGGCTTGGCAACCAGGGGTAAAAGCGATAGCAATTAAGTGTGATCTTTGTTATTTCCGCCCTGAAGGGCCTGCTTGTGTACAAACTTGCCCAACTAAAACACTGTTTATTATCAGTGATGAAAGTATTGAACAAGCAAATCAACGAAAACGTGAAATGGCTATGATGAGCTCTCCAGCAATTCCACGTTAAAGATTAATTGAATAATCAAATGGAGTGACATTATGAGTATGACACCTTTACTACTCATCTCTGTCTTGTTGATTTATGTCATCGGCGCATTTAGTTCGCTTTGCAGTATTAAAAATGAACCGCTTTCAATCAAAATATCTGGCGTGACCAGTATCCTTGGTGGAGTATTAGGCATTATCGCCGCCGCCCCTGTCCTTATCAGCAACGAAACCGCGACTGCATTATTTCAGACCCCATTTTCATTTGCACCCTATTCTATGCGAATTGATGGTTTAGCCGCGTTTATGGTCTGTGTGATTTCTCTATTAGTCGTTGTGACTGCAATCTATTCCTTTTCCTATGTTCAAGAATATAAAGGCAAAGGTGCAGGCTCGATGGGCTTTTTTATGAATCTATTTATTGGTTCAATGATAGCTCTTGTCACGACTGATAACGCTTTCTATTTTCTTATTTTCTTTGAAATGATGTCTCTGGCATCTTATTTCTTGGTCTTAACTGAACAAGATGATGAGGCTACGAACGCTGGGCTACTTTACTTCTTTATTGCCCACGCAGGTTCTGTACTTATCATGATCTCTTTCTTCATCTTCTACTGCTATGCAGGTAGTTTTGAATTCTCAGCCTACCGCCAAACAGAGCTATCTCCAGCGTTAAGTTTCGTTGTATTTATGCTTGCGTTCCTTGGCTTTGGTGCGAAAGCAGGGATGATTCCATTACATGGCTGGCTTCCGAAAGCTCACCCAGCAGCACCTTCTCATGCGTCTGCGTTGATGTCTGGTGTGATGGTGAAAATTGGTATTTTCGGGATCATCAAAGTTGGTATCGATCTCTTAGGTGCACATAGTATTTGGTTTGGTGTTATTGTGCTTGGCTTCGGTGCGGTATCTTCTGTACTAGGTGTACTTTATGCATTAGCAGAGCATGACATTAAACGTTTATTAGCCTACCACACCGTTGAAAATATTGGCATCATTATGATGGGTGTTGGCTGTGGCATGATTGGTATTGCCATTAAAAATCCAGTGCTTGCCATAGTGGGTCTACTTGGTGGTTTATATCACTTACTCAACCATGCTGTGTTCAAAGGATTGCTATTCTTAGGCGCGGGTTCGGTAATGTATCGTTTGCATACCAAAGATATGGATCATATGGGTGGGCTTGGTAAATTAATGCCATACACTGCATTGTGTTTCTTAATTGGTACGATGGCAATTTCTGCACTGCCTCCTTTCAATGGATTTGTGAGTGAATGGTTTACCTATCAATCTCTCTTTAGCTTAACTCAAGATGGTGGTATTGCGTTAAAAATTTTGGGTGCCGTTGCAATCATTATGCTTGCTCTAACTGGTGCGTTAGCCGCACTCTGTTTTGTGAAAGTATATGGTATTAGCTTTGGTGGTGCACCACGTAGCGAAAAAGCCGCAAATGCACGAGAAGTGCCAAAACCTATGGTTATTGCAATGGCAATTCTTGCTGTATGTTGTGTTTTATTAGGTATTGGTGCAACAGTTATCACGCCAATTATTGCTAATGTTTCAACGTCTCTTTCTGGTTTAGCCGGCTTTGAATTAGCCCAAAATGGAGTAGTGGTAGCAAACTCAGAACCTGCTACAGCTCTTTCTACGCCAATGGTAGCCATTATGTTAATTGCCTTCTTTGCTGTGCCATTTGGTTATTATGTAATGACGGAATCTAACCGTTTGGATGCAGCGTCAAAAGGTAATCCATGGGCGTGTGGTTACGCTTATGAACCTGAAATGGCCGCTAGCGCAGGTAGTTTTACTAAACCGCTTCGCATTATGTTCAAGCCACTTTATACCATTCGCAAAACATTTGATCCTGCGCCATTAAGCTATAAAGCAATTGATAAAACAATTAAAGGAGCAACAGAAGTTGAACCGATTTGGGAAGATAAAGTCACTATGCCAATAGCGCGTTTTATCCCTTGGCTTTCAACAAAATTAGCTTGGTTACAGGGCGGAGATTTCCGTATCTATTGTATCTATTTTGCAATAGCCCTTGTTGTATTGTTAGCTGTTGCTGGTTCAATGTAGGGAGGCTGTTATGATTAATTTACCTTCAGAAATTGCAACATCAACAGGTATGTTTTTATTGGGGATAGTTCAGGCGTTAATTCTGCTTGCCCTTGCGCCGTTATTTTCAGGTATTTCAAGAATGATTCGTGCGAGAGTGCAATCTCGTCGAGGAGCTGGTGTATTACAGGATTATCGCGATATTGCGAAATTAATGAAACGCCAAAACATTCTGCCTGATAATGCGAGCTTTGTCTCAAAAGTGATGCCTTATGTGTTGATTAGCACCGTTCTTGTTGTGGCAATGAGCTTACCAATGTTCACCTTGGCATCTCCATTCGGTGCAGGTGGTGATTTGATTACCGCAATTTATCTTTTCGCCTTATTCCGTTTCTTCTTCTCTATTGCAGGCCTTGACAGTAACAGCTCTTTTTCAGGTTTGGGTGCAAGCCGTGAGGTGACGCTTGGGGTATTAGTTGAACCTGTGTTAATACTTTCTCTGCTTGTTATTGCGTTAGCTGCTGGCTCAACCAACTTCGGTATGATCTCAAGTGCGTTAGCAACACAATCTTGGAATTACCCTGTTGCAACGTTAGTTGCGATGGTGGCCGCAATGTTTGCCATTTTCGTGGAAATGGGAAAAATCCCATTTGACTTAGCAGAAGCAGAACAAGAGTTACAAGAAGGCCCATTAACAGAGTATTCAGGACCTGCATTTGCGTTGATTAAAGTCGGGCTAAGCTTGAAGTCAGTAGTAGTTGCCTCTGTGTTTGTCAGTGTGTTATTGCCATTTGGTGCGGCAACTGAATTAACATTTGGCTCAATCCTTTGGGGAATTATCACCTTCTTTATTAAATTATTGATTGTGTTTGTGATTGCCTGTGTGTTTGAAAATACTCTCTCACGTGTCCGATTTATGTTGGCAGGGCGTTTAACAAGCGTTGGGTTTGGTGTATCTGTGCTTGCCTTTGTTTTTTACTTAATCGGATTGTAAGGAGGAAAAAATGGATAATTTAGCTCTATTTACAATTATATTGCCGTTTATGGGGGCTTTACTCATTGGATTTGTGAAAAACGAAGAGATGTTTCCTAAAATTGCGATAGGCATTTCTGCAGTTGCTACATTAGGCACGGTTGCAGTAGCTTGGTTGTGGCAACAATCAGGACAAGCACAGCTCAATTTTAGCCTTGTTCAATTTGGGAATACAACGATCTTTGGTTTTACCTTTGACGCTGTAAGTACTCTGATTGGCTTTGTGGTTGTTGCCCTCGGTTTTTTAGTTATTTTTTATTCAGAAGGATATTTAACTACCAAAAATAAAGAACATGCCCACTTGCCACTTCCACGTTTCTATGCCTTTTTGCTCATCTTTGTGGGGGCTATGGCAGGCTTGGTATATTCTTCAACGTTGGTAGGTCAATTGCTGTTCTTTGAAATTACAGGAGCATGCTCTTGGTCTTTGATTAGCTATTATCAAACACCGAAAGCGCGTGCATCTGCTGTGAAGGCATTAATTATCACCCACGTTGGTGCGATAGGTTTATATCTTGCGGCAGCTTATTTATTTAGCCAATCGGGCACTTTTGAATTGAGTGCTTTGGAAAAATTAGACCCGACTTCAAAAATGATTGTGCTATTTGGTGTGATGTTTGCTGCTTGGGGTAAATCAGCGCAATTTCCAATGCAAATTTGGTTACCAAATGCGATGGAAGCGCCAACACCTGTGAGTGCGTATCTACACGCTGCATCTATGGTGAAAGTTGGGGTATATATCTTTGCAAGAGCTGTTATGTCAGCAGGTGAGGTGCCAGAAATTGTAGGTGAAGTTGGTATCATTATGGCGATGATAACCTTAGTTTATGGCTTCCTTATGTACTTGCCACAAACAGACCTCAAACGCTTACTTGCGTATTCTACTATTACCCAACTCGCTTATATCTTCATCGGTTTATCTCTTTTTGCAATGGGCTCTAAACTTGCGTTAATTGCTGCTATTGTTTATATCTTCAACCATGCTTTCGCAAAAAGCTTATTTTTCTTAGTAGCTGGTTCTCTTGCTTATGCAACAGGTACGCGTTCAATGCCAAGATTACAAGGGATTATGCGTAAGATGCCATTGCTAGGTGTTGGGTTTGGTATAGCAGCTCTTGCTATTTCAGGTGTACCACCATTTAATGGTTTCTTCAGTAAATTCCCGCTTTTTGCAGCTGGTTTTGAACTTGGCCAACAACATACTTGGATCACATGGTCGATGGTGATTGCATTAATTGAAAGTACTGCAACTTTTGTTTGGTTACTCTATAAATTCGGACAATGTGTGGTAGGTAAACCATCAGAAGATGTGGAAAATGCACAGCCACTAACTCTTTCAATGAATATTGTGTTGGTGATTTTGATGATCATGTCCGTTTGTTCAAGTTTCATCGCGGCTTATTGGCTTGAAGCGCCATGGTTAGTGTAGGGAGAACGAATTATGTTAATGATTAATACTTTAGCGGGTTTGTTGATTCTCACATCTCTTGCAGTAATTGCTGTGAAAACAGCAAAAAAAGCAGCTGTGTTGTATGCGTTACAGTCTTTGGTGTTGGTATCGCTATTTTTCTATTTGGCTAACGAATTAGATGCGCATGAACTCTACATGTGGTCTGTTTCAGCTTTTATTACCAAAGTGGTGTTAGTGCCTGCGCTGTTGATTTATGCAACACGTAAGTTGGATGAGAATACTGTACCTCCTGCGATAAATAATGTGTGGCTTATCCCGATTGTGGCAGCTATTGTGGTGGTGAGTTTCTTGGCAACTGATTCAGTAGAATTGCCGATTGCAGACAATCTTAAACCTGCATTATCAGTGTCATTAGGACACTTCTTATTAGGTTTAACCTGCATTGTGACGCAACGTAATATTGTGAAACAGGTATTTGGTTACTGCTTAATGGAAAATGGTTCACATCTAACATTAGCATTACTTGCGAATAAAGCCCCAGAACTTGTGGAAATAGGCATTGCAACAGATGCTGTCTTTGCGGTGATTATTATGGTGGTACTTGTGAATAAAATTTATCGTACCCTACATACGCTGGATGCAAAACAATTAATGGAATTACGGGGGTGATTTATGTGGATTAATATTTTGTTATTAATGCCCTTTGTGGTTGGTATCGGCTGCTTTATTGCTGCAAGACTTCAAAATCTCCAACTTTGTAAATCGTTACACATTACAGGTTTAGGTTTGATGACTTTTGCGACTTTTGTCGTGATTAATCAAGTGCTAGATGAGAAGGTTGTGATTGCTTGGAGCAATTGGGTCTATATTGATAGTCTCTCGGCTATTTTTGTAGGACTTGTTGGGATTGTTGGTACATTAGCCGGTGTTTATTCTATTAGTTACATGGAAACAGAATTAAAAGAAGGGCATTTAGATGTTAGAAGTTATAGTTTTTATCACGGTTTCTTACATCTATTCTTTGGTTCAATGATGCTTGCGGTGACCACTAATAATATCATCTTTATGTGGGTAGCAATTGAAGCAACAACATTAGCGTCTGCTTTTTTAGTCGGTTTATATGGTAAACGTACATCTCTCGAAGCGGCATGGAAATATATCATCATCTGTTCTGTAGGTGTTGCATTCGGTTTATACGGCACAGTATTAACGTTCTCTAGTGCAAATGCAGTATTAGCAGATCCTTCACAAGCAATCTTTTGGTCAGTCATTAATGGACAAGCAGAGGGGCTTAATTCAAATCTAATGTATTTAGCCTTTGCCTTTATTGTGATTGGCTTTGGTACAAAATGTGGTTTATTCCCAATGCACACTTGGTTACCAGATGCACACAGTGAAGCACCTAGCCCTGCGAGTGCAGTATTATCAGCAGTGCTACTAAATTGTGCAATGTTGATTGTTGTTCGTTACTTTATTCTCACCACTAAAGCCGTTGGATTCGACTATCCACAAATGCTATTGCTGGTCTTTGGCTTACTTTCAACGGGGATTGCTTCTTTCTTCATCATTATGCAACACGATATTAAACGTAAATTAGCCTACCACAGTATTGAAAATATGGGGTTAATTAGCTTTGCATTCGGTCTTGGTGGACCTATCGGTATGTTTGCTGGCTTATTGCACACTATTACACATAGTCTTGCTAAAGCGCTTCTGTTCTGCGCATCAGGTAATATCTTATTGAAATATCATAGCCGTGATGTGAGCTATGTCCGCGGTTTATGGAAAACCATGCCATTCACAGCTGTTTTATTTGCTGGCGGTGCATTAGCTCTAGGTGGCGTACCTCCGTTTGGCATGTTTGTCAGTGAATTTGCCATTATTGTTGCGGCAATTAGCGCAGATAAACCTTGGCTAGCGATCCTTTGCTTAATCTTTTTAACGATTGCTTTAGCTGGATTAACCACGATGTTGTTAAAAACTGTGTTAGGTGAACCTACAGAAGGTGTTGAAACGGGTGAAATTAGTAAATCATCTGTGTTAGTGATTGCAATTTATCTTGTTCTGCTATTAAGCCTAGGCTTATATATTTCAGAACCAATAATGCAGTTGTTGCAAAATTCAGTAGGCATCATTCTAGGACAGGATAATGTGTCTTTCAGTGATATGTTGTTATTGCCTTGGCAGAGTTTAGGTCAATAGGCTGACAGGAGGAAAAAATGGAATTCAAAAAAAATACATCAGTCGATTTAAATCGTGCACTAGGCAGAAACTATATCGAAGCTGTTAATCAAAAATTTCCAAATACAATTATTGATGAAGAGTGGTCTACGGAAAATCAGGTAACGATAACCATTAAAACAAATATGCTCCCTGATGTAGTGGAGTATCTTTATTATCAACATGAAGGTTTTTTACCGCTTGCCTTTGCCAATGATGAACGCAGTATTAATGGCAACTTTGCTGTGTATTATGTGCTTTCAATGGAAGGGATTGTGAAATCTTTTGTGATTGTAAAAGCATTGGTTGATCCTGTGTCACAGGAGTTTCCTTCTGTGACACCAAAAGTCAAAGCGGCAGTTTGGGCTGAACGTGAAATGTTTGATATGTTTGGCTTAAAAGCGGTTGGTTTACCTGACCAACGTCGTTTAGTGCTACCTGACGATTGGCCAGACGATCTTCACCCATTACGCAAAGATGCGATGGATTACCGCTTACGTCCAGATCCAACAACGGCAACTGAAACTTACGAATTCATTAATGATAAAGGCGAAGCCAGAGTTGTGCCTATAGGTCCATTACACATCACCTCAGATGAACCGGGTCACTTCCGTCTATTTGTTGATGGGGAAGATATTATCGACGCGGATTACCGCTTGTTCTATGTGCATCGTGGTATGGAGAAATTAGCGGAAACCCGAATGGATTACGACCAAGTTACATTCTTGGCGGACCGTATCTGTGGGATCTGCGGTTTTACACACAGCGTTGCGTATGCAAACTCAGTGGAAAATGCGCTTGGTATCCAAATTCCAAAACGAGCAGAGTGGATTCGTGCTATTTTGCTAGAGGTGGAACGTTTACATAGCCACTTGTTGAACTTAGGTTTATCTAGCCACTTTACAGGCTTTGATACAGGCTTTATGCAGTTCTTCCGTGTGCGTGAAAAATCAATGACTCTTGCAGAAGTTTTAACAGGTGCACGTAAAACCTACGGTATTAACTTAATTGGTGGTGTGCGTCGCGATATCTTAAAACATCAACGCGAACAGTGTATAAAGCTAATTGGCGAAATTCGTGAAGAAGTTAAAGTCTTAACAGATATTCTACTGAATACACCAAATATTGATCAACGTACCAAAGGTATTGGTATTTTAGATCATCAAATTGCTCGTGATTACAGCCCTGTCGGGCCATTAATCCGAGCAAGTGGCTTTAGCCGAGATGTACGTAAAGTTCATCCTTTCTCTGGATATGGCGATGTGCCATTTAGTGCACACTGGACTGACTCGGGTGATGTATACGGACGTGTTGCAGTACGTATTAAAGAGGTCTTTGAGACCATGAATATCATTGATTATATGGTAGATAATCTACCAAATGGTGATTTACTGGTTGAAGGCTTCAACTATACACCAGGACGCTTTGCGCTTGGTATTACAGAAGCACCTCGTGGCGAAGATATTCACTGGTCGATGTTAGGTAATAACCAAAAATTGTATCGTTGGCGTTGTCGTGCTGCCACTTATGCGAACTGGCCAATCTTACGTTATATGTTGCGTGGCAATACCATTTCTGATGCACCGTTGATTATCGGTAGCTTAGACCCTTGTTATTCTTGTACTGACCGTGTCACGGTTGTTGATGTTCGCAAACGTAAAGCTCAGACCGTGGAATACAAAGAGATCGAACGTTACGGTATTGAACGTAAAAATTCGCCATTGAAATAGGGGATATTGATTATGTTTAAGTTATTAAAAACAGTCTTTCAGAAAGGTGATGTCACCACAAAATATCCTTTCAAACCTTATGAAGTGGATCCTGATTTTCGTGGCAAACCTGAACTTAATTCAGATCAATGTATTGTCTGTGGAGCTTGTACTCTTGCTTGTCCATCAAATGCATTGACGATGCGGACTGATATGGAAAAAGGCGATCGTACTTGGTCATTATTTCTCGGTCGTTGCATTTTCTGCGGACGTTGCGAAGAAGTCTGCCCGACGAAAGCGATTAGATTAAGTCAAGATTTTGAGCTTTCCGTGAGAAACAAACAAGATCTCTTCCAAGAGGTTACATTTGCGACGATCAATTGTCAGCAATGCCATCAACCATTCACATCTTACAAAGAGCTTAATTATACACTTGAGTTGCTTAAACAGCAGACAAGTGATCCTGATGTTATAAATCAAAAGCTCAAAGTCTTACATACTTGCCCTGAATGTAAACGTCAAAATAGCATTGATAAAACGGCCAATATGGAAGAAAAAATGCAAGTGAAACTTATTGCCTACGATCAGAAAAACGTAGGATTAGATTTAGCCGTATTTGAGCAAGAGGGGAAAGCGCTTTCACCCGTATTTGCACAGGAACAGAAAGGTTAGGGAGGATATATGAACACACAAATTCCAATGCCTGTAAATGGAATCTCAACACCGTTCACCGCGGATGAAAGCATTGCCAAAATGAAACAAACTTTGTTGAAAGATATTCAGCGTTCGGCTTATGTTTATCGAGTAGACTGTGGTGGTTGTAATGGCTGCGAAATTGAAATTTTCAGTACGATTACCCCCATTTTTGATGCAGAACGTTTTGGGATCAAAGTCGTTGCATCACCTCGTCATGCGGATATTTTACTGTTCACTGGTGCGGTGACACGCGCAATGCGTACACCAGCCATGCGTGCTTACCAAGCAGCTCCAGACCCGAAAATCTGTATCTCTTACGGTGCTTGTGGTTGTGGTGGCGGTATTTTCCATGACCTATACTGTGTATGGGGTGGTTCTGATCAAATCGTGCCAATTGATGTGTATATCCCAGGTTGTCCACCAACACCTGCCGCAACCATTTATGGTTTTGCAATGGCGCTAGGTTTGTTAGACCAAAAATTAAAAGGCAAAAATGAGATTGCTGATCCGAGTGCTGAAGTTAAAGTTCGTTTTCCTGATATTCCACATGATCTACGTGTAACCCTTGAACGAGAGGCGAGACGTTTGGCAGGGTATCGCCAAGGCGGAGATATTGCTGATCAGTTTATGGCAATGATGACGGAAAAAAATCCAGAGCCATTTGGCGTACGTATAGGGAGCTTTTTAGAGCGCGAACAAGATCCTCGCTTAACGGAAATCATTCACCGTTTGCACCGCATTAGCCAACCATTTTCAGGTTAGCAAGCGGTGGGATTGTCAATGGATTTTACAAGCCATTAAGGAGATTTTATGGCAACGAAAGTTATCTTTTATTTGTTAAATCAACGCTTTGTCGATAATGATGATCAAATTCCTGAAGCAGCAAAAGAGGTGATGTATTACTCTCTCGCCATTGGGCATCACACAGGCGTGATTGATTGCTTTAAAAAAATCATCATTGCAGATTATGATGATTATCAAGCTTTTGTGGATATTTTTCCTGAGGGAGAGGCTCGCCGCAAACTGTATGGGTTGATTCGTTTTGGGGAAATTGTAATTGATAGTAGCCACGTTAATTTGTTAGCGAAAGCACTTGATGAAAATAAAGGAAAAATGAATGAACGTCATCGCGAATGGGCGGAAATTTTATTGGATACCTTAGCGTCTATCCAAAAAGAGCCTGTGATGTATGTCATGGTAAAACGACGCGACGAATAATAAGGATGTGATATGAATAAAAATGTTGTATTAACAGTAGGCAATTCAATGATGGGAGATGATGGCGCAGGTCCTTATCTTTTTCAACTAATGCAAGAAAATCCGATTGAAGATTGGGAGGTTGTGGAGGGTGGTTCTACGCCAGAGAATGTTTCCCATCTTATTCGAGAGATGAAACCTAATAAGTTACTGATTGTTGATGCAACAGAAATGGAGCAGGATGTGGGGGCATTGAGAGTTATTGATAAAGAATTGATTGCAGAAATGTTCTTTATGAGTACGCACAATATGCCATTAAATTTTCTGATTGAACAGCTCGAAGAGGATATTGAGGAGGTTATTTTCGTGGGTATTCAGCCTGATGTTGTATCGTTCATGTTTCCATTGACGGAAAAAGTGAAACGAGGGGTAGAGAGCCTTTATGATTTGATTAAAAGTGGACAAATCGATCACATTGAAAAACTGTAACAGTTTTGAGTTACATCAAAAAGGATACGCAAGTTTTGAGGAATATTTAGCAAACAAGCGTATGATATCAATACATAAGTTAGCCATTTTGAGTGATTATCTTATTTAAGTTTATTATTAATTTTTAACGAGGACAAGATTATGAAAAAAGTAGTAACTGTCTGTCCGTATTGTGCCTCAGGTTGTAAAATCAATCTTCTGGTTGAAAACAACAAAATTGTGGGAGCTGAAGGTGCAAACGGAAAAACCAATGAAGGCGAACTCTGCCTAAAAGGGTACTATGGATGGGATTTCGTCCATGACACCAAAATTCTTACCCCACGTCTTACTCAACCAATGATTCGTTACAAACGTGGCGAACCATTCACACCAGTATCTTGGCCTGAGGCGATTGACTATACAGCCAAACGTCTTAAAGAAATCAAGGATAAATACGGCAATGAATCCATTATGGTAATGGGTTCATCTCGTGGCCCAGGTAACGAAGTAAACTACGTGATGCAAAAATTTGCGCGTGCAGTATTAGGTAATAACAACGTTGACTGTTGTGCTCGTGTCTGACATGGCCCTTCTGTAGCAGGTCTGCTCAAATCGGTCGGTAATGGTGCGATGTCTAACTCAATCGTTGAGATTGAAGATACCAAATGCGTCTTTATCTTTGGCTATAATGCCTCAACTTCTCACCCTATTGTCGCGCGTCGGATTAATCACGCAAAAGCGAAAGGGGCAAAAATTATTGTTTGTGACCCGCGTAAAATTGAAACAGCGCGAATTGCGGATATTTACGCACCGCTTGCAAACGGTAGTAATGTGGCTTTCCTCAATGCGATGATGAATGTGATTTTGGAAGAAGGTCTCCAAGATCAAAAATTCATTGATGAACACACTGAAAACTTTGAAGCATTCTACGAAACAGTGAAAGCCTATACACCTGAAAGTACACAACATATTACAGGTATTGAGCCTGATATGTTGCGTGAAATTGCGCGTACCTATGCAAAAGCTGAAACAGCCACAATCCTCTGGGGAATGGGCGTATGTCAATTTCGACAAGGGGTTGAAACTGTTCGTGCTTTAGCAAGTCTTGCAATGCTTACAGGCAACCTTGGTAAACCAAATGTTGGTGTTAATCCAGTACGTGGTCAAAACAATGTACAAGGTGCTTGTGATATGGGCGCTCTCTACAATACGCTTCCAGGTTATCAAAGCTTAAATGATCCTGTGGCAATGGCAAAATTTGCCAAAGCATGGGGCGTTGAATCTTTAAATACCAAACCGGGTGTACCACTCAGTGAGGTGCCACATGCAGTGCATGAAGGAAAAATCAAAGCGTTCTATATCATGGGTGAAGATACTCTACAAACAGAGCCTGATCTCAATGCAATGAAACAGACCTTTAAAGATCTGGAGTTCATCATTGTGCAAGATATCTTTATGACTCAAACCGCAGCAGAAGCTGATGTTATTTTCCCTGCCACATCATGTGCAGAGCATGAAGGGGTTTATAGTGCAGCAGACCGTGGTTTCCAACGTTTCTATAAAGCCGTTGAACCAACGGGAGATGTTAAAGATGACTGGCAAATTATCAGTGAATTAGCAACAGCTCTTGGTTATCCAATGCACTACAATAACACCAAAGAAATTTGGGATGAGTTACGTTCACTCTGTGACATCTATAAAGGTGCAACCTACGAGAAAATGGAAGGCTTAGGCTATATCCAATGGCCTTGCTATGATGAAGGTGACGAGGATCAAGGTACTCAATACTTGTATAAAGGTCAGATTTTTGACCGTCCAAACGGCAAAGCAGAATTCTTCGCTTGTGACTGGGAACCTCCAATGGAAGAAGTCTCAGATGAGTTCCCTCTTGTGCTTTCAACAGTGCGTGAGGTTGGGCACTATTCTTGCCGTTCTATGACAGGTAACTGCCGTGCGTTGGCTGCGCTTGCAGATGAACCGGGATTTGTTCAAATGAATGATCAAGATGCGAAAGCGTTAGGCATTAAGAATAATGATCTGGTTTGGATTGCCTCTTCTCGTGGTAGAGTGATTTCTCGTGCTGATGTGAGCACTCGAACCAATAAAGGTGCGTGCTATATGACATATCAATGGTGGATCGGTAAATGTAATGAACTTACTGCTGAACACTTGAACCCAGGTTCAAGAACACCAGAGTACAAGTACAGCGCGGTACGTATCGATAAAATTGAAGATCAAAATTGGGCTGAACAGTATGTTGTAACAGAATATACGAAACTAAAAGCTCGATTAAAAGAAACGGCATTAGCAGCGTAACATTCGCAATAAAACGTAGGGTGGGCTTTAGCCCACCTTATTTTTATCCCTTTATATTCAAAGAATAACAAAACAAAAAGAACATTTCCATAAATTCTATTAGGGCGTGTTGATCTTTTGAGTATGATATTTAACCGAAAATCAATTTAACCCAATGAATACAGCAAGCCAATGCAATTGAAGTTGCATAATTTCTTGCTAATTTATCATAACGCGTTGCGATAGCT
>MQVI01000027.1 GCA_002002485.1 Pasteurellaceae bacterium 15-036681 | reverse complement strand
AAAAAGTTTTCCTGATGACCATAGTGCTGTGGTTCTACCTGACTCCATTCCGAACTCAGAAGTAAAACGCAGTAACGCCGATGGTAGTGTGGTGTTTCGCCATGTGAGAGTAGGGCATCATCAGGGTTTTATTAACTTAGCTTATTCAAATGAGTGAGCTAACTTAATAAAAGAATTTTCTTAGCGACCATAGTGCTGTGGTTCTACCTGACTCCATTCCGAACTCAGAAGTAAAACGCAGTAACGCCGATGGTAGTGTGGTGTTTCGCCATGTGAGAGTAGGGCATCGCTAAGTCCTTATTCGCGGAGCGGTAGTTCAGCTGGTTAGAATACCTGCCTGTCACGCAGGGGGTCGCGGGTTCGAGTCCCGTCCGTTCCGCCACTTATACTTAAGCGAGTGGTAAACTCGCTTTAGCTTTAGGGGCGTAGTTCAATTGGTAGAGCACCGGTCTCCAAAACCGGGTGTTGGGAGTTCGAGCCTCTCCGCCCCTGCCATTACAATTTAAAATAGATTCTTCGGAGCGGTAGTTCAGCTGGTTAGAATACCTGCCTGTCACGCAGGGGGTCGCGGGTTCGAGTCCCGTCCGTTCCGCCACTTATTTAGAAAAACCGATTAGTTATACTAATCGGTTTTTTCGTATCTAACTATTTGAAATTTTGTTACAATTTGCAAAATTTTATAATGATCTAATCGCTTATATGAAATCCCTTGATCCTATTATTGAACTCTTTTTAGATAGTCTTTGGCAAGAACACGGTTTATCTGATAATACGGTGGCATCTTATCGCTTAGATTTAGAGAGTTTCAGTGATTGGTTACCAACCTCCCAAGCCTTTTTGACTGTTGATCACGCTGATCTACAGATGTTCTTAGGCGAGCGTTTGGAACAAGGCTATAAAGCAAGTAGCTCGGCAAGAATGCTAAGCTGTTTGCGTAAATTCTTTCGTTTTCTCTATTTAGAGAATTATCGCAAAGATGAGCCAACCTCGACTTTAACGTCACCTCGTAAGCCTGTGCATTTACCTAAATCTCTAAGTGAAGATCAGGTGCTCGATCTGTTAAATACACCGAATACCAATGATCCCTTAGAGCTACGAGATAAAGCAATGTTAGAGCTACTCTATGCAACAGGGCTACGTGTAACAGAGCTTGTTTCCTTAACTATTGAGAATATGAGTTTAAGGCAAGGTGTGGTACGCATTATTGGTAAAGGGGATAAAGAACGCTTAGTGCCTTTAGGGGAAGAGGCGAGTTATTGGATCCAAGAGTTTTTCCATTATGGGCGTAGTAGTCTATTGAATGGGGTACAATCTGATGTGGTATTTCCTAGTCGCCTAGGCAAACAGATGACCCGTCAAACTTTTTGGCATAGAATTAAGCATTACGCCTTACTTGCAGGGATAGAGAGTGATAAACTTTCTCCTCACGTATTAAGACACGCTTTTGCGACCCATTTAGTCAATCATGGTGCTGATTTACGTGTGGTACAGATGTTACTAGGACATAGTGATTTATCGACTACCCAAATTTATACACACGTGGCGAAAGCACGTTTAAAATCATTACATCAACAATTTCACCCAAGAGGTTAATATGCAACAAGGATTTTCTAAGTTTAGCTGGGCGTTAGCACTGTTTTGTGTACCAAGTGCATTATGGCCTTTGGCATTGCTCGTTTCACCAAAGTTTAGTGATAACCCAAATTTAACCTCAAGCCAGATCGATTGGTTTTCGATTGCCTTTTGGATTTACCCATTAGTGCTTTTTGCCTTAGCAGGCATTTTCTACAAGGTTTACCAGAATAATAAGAATTTAGGACGAGGATTATTAGCGGTAGGTTTTGTCGGATTTTATGGATTAGTCAGCTATATTTTTAAAACGGTATAGTAGGTGGTGCGTTTACACGCACCCCATAATTAATTGATCAAAAAGACTAACTTATCTTCAAAAAATACCAATGGCGTGCGTGTTCTTAACCAGACAGGCACGCTATTTTTTTGCCAAATTTTCTTAATATCTTCACGCATTGTTTTACCATAAATAGCCACTTTACCTGAATGGTGTAATTTTATCGTTAAGCTCTTATCTGATAGCTTTTGTGGTAATGGCAAGCGGTAAGATTTACCTGATAAATTACAAATCAGTGCATTTTCGGTGCGTTGAATGGTACCGATATTATCGGGAAGGGAAATTAAAATCCCCCCTAACCCCCCTTTTTCAAAGGGGGGGATTTCTTGGGAAAACAATTTTGTATCCGCAAACTTTCGGGTGATAAAAATTCGATTTTGATAACGGCGAATAATTTTATCACCTAGTTTCACCTGTGGATTTTTATCTGTTTCGGCAAAGATAAGGTTTTCAATAATCTGCTCTAATTGCTGAATGCTTGGCATTACCACTTCGCATTTTTCTAACCATAAACGAATAAGTTGTTGCTGTTTGGCTTTTGAGAAATCGCTGAAATTATCAATCATTAAACTTTGCTGAGTAAGGTCAATACGCTTTTCTAATTCATCAGCAAGCAGTTCTTCAATAAGTTGTTGTTGCTCTGCACAATGTTGGCTAGAACGAGTTACCATTTGATTAAACTGAGCCCAGCGTTGATTAAGCAACGGCAAAACTTCATTACGTAGGAAGTTACGATCATAATCATTGCATTCATTACTCTCATCATTAATCCACTGTAGATTATGCTGTTCTGCATAGGCGGTAATTTCCGCTTTTGAGATAGCCAATAGCGGGCGGAAAATAGCAAGTTTATGGGCAAAACTGACCGCTTGCATTGCGCCTAGCCCTTTAATCCCACTACCACGTTTTAGAGCAAGGAGAAAAGTTTCTGCTTGATCATCAAGATGATGAGCGGTAGCTAGGATTTCATTACTTTGAATTTGTTGCTGAATAGCTTGATAGCGAGCGGAACGAGCTTCTGCCTCAATCCCTTGCTTTCCCTCAACTTTCACTTTTTTGATGATTAACGGAATATCCCACTGGCGACAAAGTTGCTCACAGAAATCGACCCAGTTATCCGCATTAGGACTCAGCCCATGGTGAATATGAATAGCACGTAGATTAAGGTTAAATTGCGTTTGAGCTTGTTTAAATAGGTGAAGGAGTACAACCGAGTCAATACCACCACTTAACCCAATTAGAAAATGAGATTGAGTGGGGAAGTGTAGGGAGAGTTGTTGTTGGAATTTTTGATACATAAAGATTGTGGGTAAGGCTCTTATGAATTAATTATGTAATCATATCATCCGCCCCCATTTTACCAAAGGTTTTGATCATAAAATTAAGTAGAAAATAGTTAGTTTTTCGGTTGTAAAATACGGCAATTTTTGTAGGGGCGAATGGCAATTCGCCCAATAAATATAATGAAATTATTACAAGGGCAAATTGCAATTTGCCCCTACGATATTACTCTATTTTCAAGGGATTATAATCCCTTTACTTACTATTGACATAGTAAGTAAACATAATACTAAACATAAATAGAGGTAAAAACAAAATGAGCAAGAGCTTATTTTCTGTACTCTTTTCTTTTACATATAAAGAAAATGGAGTTATTCACAATGTGCCAACAAGTAATCTTGCATTTATTGCTGATAGTTCTATTGATGTAACAAAAAATTTAGTTAAGCAGGAACTTGAACGAGAATTACTTAAAATAAATAGGAAATTTGATTCACTAGAAATTACAGATATTTATAGTGTATCCATTTCTATTCATAATATTATATGTGGATAAAGGGCATTGTTATGAAAAAATTAATTTTATTAGCGACTATTGGATTATCATCGATAGCTTATGCTGGAGGTGCACCTTTCCAAGTAGAAACATCAAAATCAAGCTCAAGCAATGTTTCTAATGTAACTATAACATCTAGAGCAAATGATCTTGTTATTGAGAATATTTTAGTTAATAGAGAGCAGTGCCAATTATCTATTGTTCACTTGCCATATAGTTTGGGGAGTGATCGTACAGTTCTAGCAAATTTATTAGAACAAGCTGGATTAGGAAAAGCTGGATTAAATAATCCGATGACCCCTGATCAAATGTGGACATGGACTAATTTCATTAAAGAATATACTCATGAAGATACATTCCCTGTTTCTTTATCTTTTGCTGGCTCTAAGAGATTTAGTTACTATTGTAAGGGCGGAGCTCCAATTTTAGAAATATCCGTAGAAACTAATCTTGGTGCGTGGAGTTTTACTAATTAAGAGAAAGATTATATTGGGCACCGAAGTGCCCATTTCTTTTAAACCTGCAACCAAAACGTTACAGGCCCATCATTTTGCAAACTTACCTGCATATCTGCGGCGAATTGACCTGTTTGAGTATGAATTCTATTCGCAGATTGCTGATGAAAATAGTTATAAAGCTCTTCGGCAGTCGCAGGATTTGCGCCTCTTGAAAAACTCGGGCGTAGGCCTTTGTTGGTATCAGCGGCTAAAGTGAATTGCGATACAACTAACAGGCTTCCACCCGCTTGCTGCACATTTAAGTTCATTTTGCCCTGTTCATCAGAGAAGACACGATAGTTTAAAACCTTTTCGAGTAACTTATCCGCTTTAGCTTGATCATCACCTTGTTCTACACCAAGTAACACTAACAAGCCCTGTTGGATTTCACCAACGGTTTGATCTTCGACTTCAACTTTTGCCCATTTTACACGTTGAATTAATCCAATCATTTTTTATCCTTAGTCGTTAATGGGTTTTCTAACAAACCAGCATTAATCATTTCAAAGTCTTTTAGTACAGAGGCAACTTGCCCACCCAGTAATACCATTTTCCAACTTAAATGGATCCACACAATCATAATTGGAATAATTGCGAGTACACCATAGATCGCCTGATAAGACGGGAATGTTGTGATGTACCATACGAATGCCTGCTTACCTAAAGTAAAGAACAGTGCAGCAATTAACGCACCGATAGCAGAGTGTTTAAAACTCACTTTGGTATTTGGCACAGTGGAGTACACCAAGCTAAACATTAACCAAGTTAAAACAAAAGGCACAAACTTCAATAAGTATTGGCTAAAGGAGAAAACCCCTTGTTCACTAAACATCTCTAAAGAGAAAATATAGGAGCTAATCGCAATACTTGCCCCAGCTAAAATGGGGCCGAAGATTAATACCCCTAGATAGATCCCAAAGGAGAGTACTTTAGAGCGAGGCTTCGTATTATGCCAAATCTCATTTAAAGCATTATCAATACTTGAAATCAGCATCACCGCAACCACCACTAAACCGCCAATACTGACAATCCCCATTTTCTTCGAGTTTGCCACAAACATATCTAAATACTCTTGCACCATATTGCCAGCGTTAGGGGCAAAGTTATCGTAGACTAGCTCTTTAAGCTGGTTGGTTGCTTCATCAAAAATCGGTAGTAACGTAAATACCGAAAACACCACCATAATTAATGGCACAATCGCCAATAAAGTGCTATAGGTTAAGTAACCTGAATAGATCCCGATTTTGTTCTGCTGAAATCGGTAGAAAAACAGCTTTAAAAAGGCAAGGATCGTTTTCATTGTTAGCTTCTCGCTAAATAATCACCCTCACACACCCATTTGTAAGTGGTGAGTGCTTCTAAGCCCATTGGACCACGAGCGTGTAATTTTTGGGTGCTTACTGCAACTTCTGCCCCTAAACCAAATTGCGCACCGTCGGTAAAGCGGGTGCTCGCATTGATATAGACCGCCGCCGCATCAACTTGCTGTACAAAGCGTTGAGCCAAAGCATAATCGCTGGTTAAGATACTTTCAGAGTGTTGGCTACCATAAGTGCGGATATGCTCAATCGCTTGTTCAATACCCTCAACTACCACCACATTTAAGTCTAAAGAAAGCCACTCTTGATTGAGTTTATCCACTGCAAGCGGTTGGATGTGTGAATTAGTTTGCAAATCAGCAGGGAAGTCATCACCGTGTAAGGTTACCCCTAATTTGCCAAGATGTTCTGCCAATTTTGGTAGGAATTTATCGGCAATTTTGCGATCGACAAGTAATGTTTCAAGGGTATTACAGGTACTAGGACGTTGTGTTTTCGCATTCGCAATAACCCCTAACGCACGCTCTAAGTCTGCCGTTGCTTCCACAAATAGATGACAAACACCAATACCGCCCACAATCACAGGAATTGTCGAGTTTTCCTTACAGAATTGATGTAAGCCCGCCCCACCACGAGGGATCAGCATATCAATATAGCGATCTAATTTAAGCAACTCGAGTAATAGCGCACGATCAGGATCTGTGACCGCTTGCACTGCTAGTTTTGGTAAACCTGCGGTTTCTAATGCTTTCTGAATCACTTCGACTAAAATCGCATTAGTAAATTTGGTTTCTTTACCGCCACGTAAAATTGCCGCATTCCCTGTTTTCAAGCAAAGAGAGGCAACATCAATAGTCACATTTGGGCGTGCTTCATAAATGGTAAGCACAACGCCTAGTGGCACACGCTGACGTTGGATTTTTAAGCCACTATCTAATACACCGCCATCAATAATCTGCCCAACAGGATCTGCAATACTTGCTACATTGCGTACATCATTGGCAATGCCTTTAATACGTTCTGGAGTAAGCAACAAGCGGTCGATAATCGCCTCTGAAATCCCTTGTGATTTAGCAAACTCAATATCTTGAGCATTTACCGCAAGAATTTCATCACTGCGTTGTTCTAATGCGTCCGCAATCGCAAATAGAGCTTTGTTTTTCTGAACATTACCAAATTGAGCCAGCTCATAGCTTGCCTGTTTGGCTTGTTTTGCAATTTCAATCATTGATGTTGTTAGTGACATAGTAATGGTCCCAAATCTAATAAATATTAAGCGAAGTTTACCACAGGTTAATAAAATTGTAGAAAAGAGAAGACGCTGATTTTACAAACCTATTGATTTTATTGATGGGCAGGAATTCTTACTACATAAAACACATGTTATAAAGCCAAAGGAACTTAACCAAATTCTCCCTGTAATCTCTGCAATAGCCTATCCATAGCTCGATATCCCAATGCCTCAGCAAGATGTATTTGTTGGATTTGCGTTTCTTCTGCAAGATCAGCAATCGTACGTGATACTTTCAAAATACGGTGATAAGCACGCACTGATAAACCTAATTTCGTGAGCGCATTTTCTAGGAATAATGCGTCTTTGTTCGATAGTTTACAATCCAGCTCGATCTCTTTGGTGGTTAAATGGGCATTAATTTTTCCACGACGAGTTAATTGCAAATCTCTAGCTAAAAGTACTCGCTTGCGTACCTGCTCGCTGGTTTCACCACGCTGTTCGGTATTATTTTGTAGAGCGCCTTGTGGTAATAATGGTACTTCAATCGATAAATCAAAACGATCTAAAAACGGCCCTGAAAGGCGATTGAGATAACGAATCACTTGTTGTGGAGAGGTGCGATTATGAGTACCTTGATAATGTCCTGTGGGACTTGGGTTCATGGCCGCTATTAACTGAAAACGCGCAGGGAATTGTACTTTAGCGTTAGCACGAGAAATAATTATTTCGCCACTTTCTAATGGTTGGCGTAATGCATCTAGCACCTTGCGTTCAAACTCAGGTAGCTCATCTAAGAAAAGAATACCATTGTGTGCCAAGGAGATTTCCCCGGGTTTGGGGATCGAGCCACCACCAACCAAAGCAACCATTGAGGCACTATGATGAGGCGCTCGGAAAGGACGTTTTTTCCAGTTATGGAAGTTCAATTCATTCTGGACAAGGCTGGTGACAGACGCGCTTTCAATTGCTTCTTCATCAGACATTTCAGGCAGTAAATCTGCAAGACGACTGGCTAACATTGTTTTGCCTGTTCCGGGGGGGCCAAGAAACAGCAAATTGTGTTGTCCTGCGGCAGCGATCATCAAAGCTCTTTTAGCATGTTGTTGCCCGATAATATCGGTTAAATCTTTATTAACAAGCGGATGGATTTCTTCATTATTTTGCGAAAGCTGTTGAGCAATTGGCAGCTGATCACGGCTATTGAGAAAATTCGCCACTTGTAACAGTGAACCTGCTACATAAGTTTGTGTATTCGAAACTAACGATGCTTCATTCGCATTTTGGCGAGGGATAATGATTTCTCGTTTTGCTTTATGAGCGGCAATGACTGCTGGAATTGCGCCGTGTACAGCACGGATATGTCCTGTTAATGAAAGTTCGCCGAGGAATTCTACACTTTTTAATTTATCCGCATCAATCTGGCCTGAGGCTGCTAAGATCCCAATGGCAATAGGTAAATCAAAACGTCCTCCCTCTTTTGGAAGATCGGCAGGGGCAAGATTGACAGTGATCCTTTTGATTGGAAATTCAAAATTTGCATTCATTAGCGCACTACGCACTCGGTCTTGCGCTTCTTTTACGGTCGTTTCTGGCAAGCCTACCATCGTCCAACCGGGCTTTCCATTACTTAAATGTACTTCAATAGTGACTAACGGAGCTTGTACGCCAATTGAGGCGCGACTATATACAATAGCTAGAGACATAATTTTTCCTTTTTATTTGAGAGTAGAAAATCTCGCTAGCTGTGGCGATTGAAAATTTTTTATCTTTCGATGAAGATCACAAAAAAAGCGGATTTTGACTAAGCAGGTATTTACTTAATTAAAGAAAATTCGCTTAATTTGGTAAAAATCAACGCAAAACAGGGCGCTTGTAGTAAACTCTCTCAAAAATTTCAAAAGGGGATAACAATGCAAGATGTAATCGTAATCGGTGGCGGAATGGTTGGTGCGGCAACGGCTCTTGGGCTAGCTAAACAGGGTTTACAGGTAGCGTTAATTGAGAAAAATCCATTGCCAACCTTTGTAGAAAATAGTCCTTATGATGTGCGTATTTCGGCAATTAGTGTCGCATCCGTTGAGTTACTTGATAAACTCGGCGCTTGGCAGGCGATTGAACAGATGCGCGTTTGCCCTTATGACGGTTTAGAGACATGGGAAATTGATGGCTTTAATACCGCTTTCCATGCAAATGAACTTGGTTTAGATAAATTGGGCTATATGGTTGAAAATAATCTGATTCAAATTGGCTTATGGGATGCATTAAAAGCCTATCCAAACTGCACGCAAGCGGTCGGATTTAACCAAATTTCTGCAAATCAGCAAGATGGCGTTTGGACTGTTACTCTTGATCAAGATCGTCAATTTTCAGCGCCATTATTGTTGGCTTGCGATGGTGCAAATTCGGTAGTGCGTAGCTGGGCAGGGATTGGCTTAACTAGCTGGCAATATCGCCAACACTGTTTATTGGCGGTAGTAAAAACCGAATTGCTACAGCAGAGTGCGACTTGGCAGCAGTTCTTCCCCACAGGCCCACGTGCATTTTTACCTTTGGAAGATCATAACGGCTGTGTGGTTTGGTACGATTCGCCACAGCGTATTGCTCAATTACAACAGATGTCGGAAGCCAAACTGACAGATGAAGTGAATGCGCATTTTCCGAGTCGTTTAGGGAAAGTGGAAGTTGTTTCTCACGCCAGTTTCCCACTCACGCGCCAGCATGCGCAACACTACTATAAAAACGGCATTGTGTTGGTCGGAGATTCCGCTCACACCATCAATCCGTTAGCAGGACAGGGCGTAAATCTTGGTTTTAAAGATGTGAAAGCCTTGCTTGAAGTATTTGAAAAAGCATTATCCAAAGGAGAGAATTTGGCGGATGAAGCCGTATTAAAACGCTATGAACTCAAACGCAAACCCGATAATTTGCTGATGCAAACGGGTATGGATGTGTTTTATAAAACCTTTAAAAGCGAATTATTACCTGTCAAAGTGGCGCGTAATTTAGCGTTAGTAGTGGCGGAGAGAGTTTCACCATTGAAGAAAAAAGCGTTGAAGTATGCGATAGGGTTGTAGGATTACGGCTGAATCGTTTACAACCGGTGTGATTTATCGAAAATTTTGCAAATTTTCTGTCGTAGGAAAATATCGGGGGGATAATTATCCGCCCCGATTAAAATTATTCTCCTTCCTTCTTATGCCCTTCATCTAAATGCACAAGACTAACTAAATCATCGGTACTCACTTCAAAGGCTTTGCCAAAACCTTTTACAAATAAGCCGTGAATTGGTTTAAAGCAGAAAAGATTGAAGTCGGCTAATGTGGCAAGCTCATCCACTAAATCGCCATGTCGAGCTTTTAGTTTAGCGATACCATCTTCCCATTCTGGACTATGACGCTCCACCATTCGAGCTGTTGCATCAAAGGTTAAACGGCGGCGAGCATAGATTTCACGGCTTTGGCTTTCATCATCAATCAACATTAATGATACTTTAGGGACTTCTTGCAAATTGCGTGCGTGGCGGGCGATGGTTGAGATAAATACTTGGTATTCCCCATTATTAATCACAAAAGGTGCATAACTTACATTCGGGGTGCCTTCTTTATCGACCGTTGCGAGTAATAAGCTTTTCGCTTGTTGCTTAAATTCTTGGATTTCAGGGCCTAAACGGTTTTGTAAGACCTCTTGGCGATCAGTTGTCATATTTGTCTCCATTTATTGTTATTGAAATGTTTTGAAATTTTCCACTTGGTGCGGGAGCAGCTGCCCTTGCTCATCACGTCCTAGATAGACTTTAAAAATGGTTTGTCCGTTATGTGCGATAAAAGCGATGTTGTAGCTCTCTTTGCCACGAAATGGCAGGCTGACAAAGGCAATTTGTGCAATATTGTCAAGTTTCAGATGTCCATGAAGAGTTCCTTCTTCGCCTTTCATATTTAGGTTGTAATAGCCACGTCCTAGCATACCGCTTGGAAAGCGCTCTTTAATTTCAAAGATTGAGCCTTCTTTTTCGATAATAGTGGTAAATGTTCCCCAACTTGTTATCGCTGAAAGAATATCTTGAGCGCGTTCAGCAGGGAAAACACGTACAAATTCATTTGGCAAAGCAGTGAGAATAATCCCCTCTGGCTGAGCGAGCTTCTCTGCAATTTCAAGTGTAATAATGTTTGGGTTCTCATCTAATAATTGAGAGATTTGTTGCTTTAAAAGATGATGGGTATTCATGATATTTATCAATATTGATTTTGAGAATTATTATTAATTATATATTTCATAAATAGCATAATGCAAGATAAATATAAATGCGATTCATTTTCATTTGTGTGGATTTTTAAGATTTTAGTTGCTATGATGCAAACTCAAGTTAAGCCAAATTAAAAAAGGGACGAACAATGAATAAACAAAAAACAGTGCCTATCATTGTGCTTGTGGGGGTGTTTGGTAGCCAAACTGTACAATCCGAAGGATCTGCAGAATTAAGCGAGGTTAAAGTCGTTGCTCAACAGGAACAGAGTTCGGGAGAAATTAAGAAAACACGCCGTGTGATTCAAGATGAATTGATTGCGGACACCAAAGATTTAGTGCGTTATACAACCGATGTAGGTGTGAGTGATAATGGTCGCCATATTAAAGGTTTTGCAATGCGTGGCGTGGAAGGGAATCGTGTTGGCGTTAGCATTGACGGTGTGTCTATGCCTGATTTTGAAGAAAATTCTCTTTATGCTCGTTATGGCAACTTCAATAGCTCGCGGATTATGATCGATCCTGAATTAACGCAAGGTATTGATTTAATGCGCGGCGCGGACTCTTTTAATTCAGGCAGTGGCTCGCTTGGCGGTGGTGTAAACTATCGAACTTTGGATTCATCAGATTTAGTATTCCCTGAAAATCGTGCCGGTTTGTTATATAAGGGCGGTTTTGCAAGTAAGAATAACGAACGGACGAATACACTCGGCTTTGGGATTAAAGACGAAAAATTTGATATGGCGTTGCTCTATTCTCAACGTCGTGGACAAGAGATGAAAAGTCTTGGTAATGGCGCCGATATTAATGGTGCGGCACGTGGGATTCCTGATCCTTCCAACCATCGTAATCATAACTATTTAGCTAAAATTGGCTATTTATTTAATGAAAATCACCGCGTAAGTGCATCTTATAGTGGTCAGCAACATCATAATGATACCGATGAAAAATCCTATAATCTCTATGGCGGTGCGTGGCGCAACTCAATTGATACAATTAAACGCGATACTCTAAATTTAGCCTATGAATATTTCCCTGTGAATAACGCAATTCTCGGCTATCTAAAAGCGGAGTATGATTGGCAGAAAACTCGTGTTGGTTCAATCAATTACAAAGGTTCTGGCGAAGTAAAAACTGTAGATAATATTGATAACCGCAATATGTTTACGCGCTTTAATCGAGCTACATTACGTTTGGATTCAGTGCAGTTTGATACAGGATTCGGACAACATCAATTTACCTTTAAAACAGCCTATTCAGAAAATAAATTCTGGAATTTTAATACCGATATTGTTGGTGTAGGGCAGTCTTATCAAACCCCTTATCAATACACGATTCAACACCCGATTCACACCAAAAAATTCTATGCTTCTTTGCAAGATAAAGTAATGTGGAATGAGAAGTGGAGCAGTAACGGTGGTATTCGTTATGACTACAATAAAATTACACCACAAGAGCTAAATGCTCGCTGCTATGCGTGTAGTAAAACTGTACCAAAAGGTGTGGTATTTGAAAGTTTAACTGGGAATTTAGGGCTAGATTATCAAATTAATGATGTTTGGAAAGTCGCCTATAATCTTTCGACGGGCTATCGTACACCATCTTCAACGGAAATGTTCTTTACCTATGAACATCCTGCGGGTAACTGGTTAGCCAATCCGAAACTGAATGCAGAAACAAGTTTAAATAATGCATTGACCTTGCAAGCGGACAGTTTACTGGGAAATTTTGCAATTCATGGTTATCAGACGAATTACAAAAATTTCCTATATGAGCGTGAAACTTATGCGTGGAAAGAAGACCCTAACTGCGATTTACGCTGTTCAGATTCACAACGTTATTACCAAACCTTATTCCAACAAGGAATTAATATCGACCGCGCGCGAATTCGTGGTATTGAAGTTCGTGCTAAGTTAAATCTTGATCAAGTATTCTCTGCGGTTAAACAAGGTTGGAATATCACAGGGGCGCTTGGCTATTCTAAAGGTAAATTCTACGATACTGATGAGAGTATGCTTTCTATTCAGCCTGTAAAAGTCATCTTAGGTTTAGGCTATGACGATCCGCAAGATAAATGGGGATTACAAAGTCGCTGGACTTACTTAGGGGCGAAAAAAGCGCGTGATGCACAAGTTATCACTTACTATTACAGCCGTGAAGGTGGCACGAAAGATTTCCCATATCGTAATGGTTCAGCAGTGTTATTTGATGTTTTCGGCTTTGTGAAAGTGAATAAAAATATCACGCTACGAGCAGGGGCATATAACCTATTTAACCGCAAGTATCACACTTGGGATTCATTACGTGGTATTCCACTCTATGCAAGTACCACAAACAAAGTGGATTCAGAATTGAAAGGCTTGGAACGTTTCTACGCGCCGGGACGCAATTTTGCAGGATCAGTAGAAGTGAGATTCTAGTTATTAAGTAACAGTTGGGGCAGATTAGATAATCTGCCCCAAATTTTTTATCTGTTGCGTTTATCATTGGCGCCAAAGACACCGTGGTAGCCTTTTTCTGTACCTTCGGTTTGGTAGAATATACCGCCGACTTCATCTGCACGCGAGCCAAAGAAGGCCCCTTTGCTTTCTATGCCGTTGGTTTTACCGCTAAAGGTATTACCATCAATATCTGCTGAAAAAGCGAGTTTTTCTTTCGCTGTTGCTTGTTCCGCAAGGGTTACACTTAGCTTTTTATTATCAAAATTAGCAACAACGGTAGGATTAAGTTGTTGATAATCACCGTCTTTTCCATATAGCGCTTGCCCACTACGGTAAGTGAATGTACCACTTGCTGGTACTGGATAATAAGTCACACTGCGCACGAGCATTGTTTCGCCTACTGGTGTCATATAGCCTTGTACAAATAGGGTGCTTTGTTTATCCACGTTATACACGCCAAATCGTAAAGATTGGAAGCCTGTGCGGTAGTATTCTTCTCCCCAGCCGCCGATATAGCCAGAGATATTCCCAGTTGGCACACCTTCGCGCACATCTTTATCTGTGAGTTCTTTTAAGGTGCCTTTACCTGTTCCATCAGTTAGATCGTAGGCATTGAATAATGCGATTTTGGTATTACCAATTACCAGTTCATTAATATTTTCATCACGATAGTTCACCACATTTGCTGCGGTGAGTGAACCGTCATTATTGACATTTATTACCTTACCAGTGAGATCGCCATCAGGATTAATTGCAAAATTGCTCTCTTTTAATGGGCTAGTTTCCTGCACTGGGGCTGACTTTGGATCCGGTATCAAAGTTGTTTTTTCTTTTTCATTATCATTTGTAGTCGGTGTAACGACTTCTTTAACCGGCTTTTCTGAAAAATAGCCAGATGGCATAGCCACATCTCCGCCGCGGCTACTTGAACAGCCACTGATAGCTAAGGCACAACTAACAGCTATTAGGCTTAAAGAAAAATATTGCATAGGGAGTCTCCTTTATAGATGTGAATATAATAATCATTGTTATTTTATAAATAATAGGAATTATTATCAATTGCATTGATCTAAAATAAAAGAGTTGATACACTTACTTGATAACAATTCTTATTTATAAAATGGAGACAATTATGAAACATCTACGCCTAACTTTAGTTGCCACAGCTTGTGCATTAGCTTTAGCAGCTTGTTCATCAGGAGGTTCTTCTTCATCTGCTACACAGCAAATGGATAAATTAGAACAAAAAGCAAAGCAGGAAGAACAACGTTTAGCAGAACAAGCAAAGAAAGCTCAAGAAGAAGCTGAGAAGAAACAAGCGGAATTAAGATTGAAAGAACAACAACGTTTAGCCGCAGAAAAAGTAGCGAAAGAGAAAGCAGAAATTGCGCGAGTGGATACAAATAAGGCTGAAGTGAAAAAAGGCTTTGTTAGTCAAGGTTCAGAGTCTAAAACGTTTGAAAAAGAAGAAATAGACTATACTACTTTTGAAACTAAAGTGGTGAAGAAAACCAAAGAATTTAGCTACGTTAGTGGTACACAAGTCGCAGTTGAAAATAATGTGTTAACTAACCAAGCATTACAAGCGAAACAGACTGATCTAAATCAGCTTATTGTAGATGGTAAAACGATTGAGCTTTATTCAAATGCAGAAATTAATGAACGAGGTAGCGTGGGTAGCCAAAGCTATGATTCAAAAGCATTAGCTGTTGATGGCTATACAGGTAAGGTGAGTAGTTTACCAAAAGGCCGTTATGACGATAATTTCTCTCAAGTACGTTATGGCTATGTAACGGATAAAGATGGTAAAACGACACTCTTTGTACAGGGTCATTTAACTCCGGAAACCGAGAGGGTGGCATCATTCTATTATCCGGGCTATCACGGCACAGCACGTGCACAAGAAGGCTATGATATGTACGAAATGCCAAAATCAGGAGTATGGGAATATACTGCAGGTTCAGCATTTTATGGTAAAAACGGTGTCTACAAAGAGTTTGGCGCTAATGCTGTAGCAGATATGGATAACAAAAAAGTCAAAGTTAATATCACTGAAAATGGTGCAGATAAGTTAACACTTGGTGGGGTTATTTCAGGTAATACTTTTGAAGGTAGCTACAATGGTATTGATAGTAAGGGTGCCTTCTACGGTAGCGATGCACGCGATGTGGCAGGCGTATTCTATAACAGCAATGCTGGCTCTGAAAAAGATTATAATGGTGTATTTGGCGCAACGCGTTCAGGCTATCGCGCAACAGGTGAAGCCGATGCACTTAAAAACTTTGACGTGAAATAGTCCAGATCTTTAATACAACCGGTGAGATTTACTGAAAACTTTGCAAATTTTCGGTACAATCTCACCGCTTTTATTTTGGACTTTTTATTATGACAAAACCACGTGCAATATTTTTAATGGGGCCGACGGCTTCGGGCAAAACAGATTTAGCGATTAAACTACGCCAAACACTTCCAGTGGAAGTGATTAGTGTCGATTCCGCGTTGATTTATAAAGGAATGGACATTGGTACCGCTAAACCAAGCAAGGAAGAGTTGAAACTTGCGCCACACCGTTTGATCGATATTTTAGACCCATTAGAAAGTTACTCTGTGGCAAATTTCCGTGAAGATGCACTGCGTGAAATGGCAGAGATTACTGCGCAAGGCAAAATCCCATTGCTTGTGGGCGGAACAATGCTTTATTACAAAGGCTTGCTTGATGGCCTTTCGCCTTTACCTTCGGCTGATCCTGCGATTCGTGCTGAAATTGAAGTCAAAGCAGAGCAGTTTGGTTGGGCGGAATTACATAAAGAGCTAGTTAAAATCGACCCTGTGGCAGGGGCGCGTATTAATCCAAACGACAGCCAACGCATTAACCGCGCGCTCGAAGTATTCTATATTTCGGGCAAAACAATGACGGAGCTAACCGAACAGCAAGGCGAAGGGATTCCCTACGACATCACGCAATTTGCGATAGCGCCACAAGAGCGTTCGGTATTGCACGATAGAATTGAGCAACGCTTTCATAAGATGATTGATCTTGGTTTTGAACAAGAAGTACGAAACCTATATGAACGTGGCGACTTAAATGCCGATCTGCCGTCGATTCGTTGCGTGGGCTATCGCCAAATGTGGGAATATATTGAGGGGCAAGTAAGCCTTGATGAAGCGATTTTTAAAGGTATTTGCGCTACTCGTCAGCTTGCAAAACGTCAAATCACTTGGCTAAGAGGTTGGACAAGTGAAGTTGAATGGCTAGATAGCTTAGATCCGCAAGGTAGCTATGAAAAAATGATCGAAAAACTCGATCCAAAATGATTATTCTGTGGTAATATCTCAATGCCTTTGGCAACAAATAATTAATAACAACGATAAGAAGGATAACAAAAATGGCAAAAGGTCAATCTTTACAAGATCCATACTTAAACGCTTTACGTCGTGAGCGTATCCCTGTTTCAATCTACCTTGTGAATGGGATTAAATTACAAGGTCAAATCGAATCTTTTGACCAATTCGTAATTTTATTAAAAAACACAGTGAGTCAAATGGTGTATAAGCATGCGATTTCAACCGTTGTTCCTGCACGTTCAATTTCTCACGGTAATAACAACAATAATAACCACGCTCAAGCGCAACAAGCTCAAGCAGAAGTGGTTGAGAAAGCGGAATAATCGCTATTAATACACTAGACTATATTGAATTGCCAAGCTCAGAGGAATTTGAGCTTGGTTTTGCTGTACCTGAAAATCAGCAAACTATCCCAACTGAAAACCAAATGGGCGAGAAAGATCGCGCGATTTTGGTTCATCTCTACCTATCTCAAAACAAAGACGTTGAGAACCTAATGGAATTTCAAACTCTGGCGGAATCCGCAGGTGTTGAAGTTCTCACAACCCTTACTACTTCGCGTTCTGCGCCCCATATCAAATACTATGTTGGGCAGGGAAAAGCACAAGAAATAGCCGATGCAGTGGAGGAGTTTGGTGCAACGGTTGTTTTGGTAAATCATCAGTTAAGCCCTGCGCAGACTCGTAACTTGCAGTCGTTATGCAATTGTCGAGTTGTGGACCGCACAGGTTTAATTCTGGATATTTTTGCGCAACGAGCTCGTTCTCACGAAGGTAAATTACAAGTTGAATTGGCGCAACTTCGCCATTTATCCACACGTCTTGTGCGCCGTTTAGGGAATCAAGATCAGCAAAAAGGCGGTGCCGTTGGTTTACGTGGACCGGGTGAAACCCAGTTAGAGACAGATCGCCGTTTAATTAAAGTGCGTATTCAGCAGTTGCAAAATCGCTTGGAAAAAGTGAATAAGCAACGTAATCAAAACCGCAAAACACGCCAAAAAGCCGATATTCCAACGGTGTCTCTAGTAGGCTATACCAACGCAGGTAAATCAACGCTGTTTAATGCGATTACTGATGCTGGGGTGTATGCGGCCGATCAGCTGTTCGCGACCCTTGATCCGACTTTGCGCCGTATTCAAGTACAAGATGTTGGCACAACAATTCTTGCTGATACCGTTGGTTTTATCCGTTTCTTGCCCCACGATTTAGTTTCGGCATTTAAATCAACCTTGCAAGAAACCACTGAAGCGACCTTATTGCTCCACGTGATTGATTGCGCGGATGATCGCAAAAATGAAAATATCGATGCTGTGAATGCCGTGTTAGATGAAATCGGTGCTTTAGATATTCCAACCTTGTTAGTGTTTAACAAAGTCGATAAGCTAGACGGCATTGAACCGCATATTGAGTTTAGTGATGAAGGCAAACCTTTGGCGGTTTATCTTTCAGCCCACGAGAATCAAGGTGTGGATTTACTGTTTGAAGCAATGCGAATTTTGCTGAAAAACGAATTGGTTTACGAAACCTTGCTACTCCCAACCACAAGCGGTCAGATTTACACAAAGTTTTACCAAAATAACTGTATTAAAGCGGAAAGTTTTAATGAGTTTGGTGATCGTTTAATTGAAGTGGAAGTGGATAAAGTTCAATGGCAGAAATGGCTAAAACAGTATCCTGAATTGAACGAATATATTGAATTTGCGAAGTGGGAATAATTTATTGGGGGCATAACGCCCCCAAATTTTTGGTTTTAACCTGCTAATTTCCCAGCTGCTTCAACTACCACTCCTACAGCACGATCTTCTGTGCCTTTGATAGTCTCTTCATTTGGGATCTCTTGTTGAGTACGGTTTACAATCACGCCTGCAACCATACCTGCTTTTAAGCCTAAAGCCGCACACATTGTGAATAGTGTTGCAGATTCCATTTCAAAATTCATCACATTTAGCTCTTGCCATTGTTGTAACGAACCGCGGAAATGGCGGTAGATTTTACCAGTGAAAGTATCATAACGCTCTTGACCCGGATAGAAGGTATCTGATGAAGCGGTGATGCCCACATAAGGCTCAATACCTTGATTTTTCGCAGCATTATAGAGCGCATTAGTACATTCAAAGTCTGCAACCGCAGGGTATTCTAACGGCGCAAAATGTTGGCTTGCACCATCTAAACGCACAGCGCCCGTAGTTACTAATACATCGCCAACATTGATATGTGGCTGAATCGCCCCCGTTGTGCCGATACGTAAGAAAGTACGAATACCTAACTGCGCTAACTCTTCGACACAGATTGACACTGAAGGGCCGCCGATACCTGTTGAACAAACCACAATCGGATTGCCATTGATATAACCTAACCACGAAGTAAATTCACGAGTTGATGCTAAAAATTCAGGGTTATCCATTTTACGCGCAATACGCTCACTACGAGCAGGATCACCAGGGACGATAGCAACTTTCGCACCTTTTAACATCGCTTTGGTTAAACCGAGATGAAATACTTCAGACATATTCTGTTCCTCTATTATTTGTGATTCATAGCTCATTCTAGCAGTCTATGCTTAGGATAAGTGATGTTTTTGTGAATTAATTTGCAAATCTGTGACCAAGATCACAAGGAAACGTTTGCGAGTTATTAAAATATTTCTATATTTCCCAAAGTATTAATTGCTTTTTAACCGTTCCCCTTTTATAATTTGCGCTAAATTTCGAACCGAAACTTAAATAGAACTTAAAATGTCAAAACGAAACACTCAACAGCGTCGCCAAATTATTGCCAATATGGTTCAAGAACAAGGAGAAGTGAGTGTCGAACAGTTGGCAACGCTATTTGAAACATCAGAGGTGACGATTCGAAAAGATCTTACCGCTTTAGAAGAGAGCGGTTTTTTATTGCGTCGTTACGGTGGAGCAATAAAAATCCCAACAGAATTAATTGAAGATAGCCAAGAGCAACTTTCGATACAAAAGTTAGCTATCGCCAATGAAGCTGCAAAATGGGTAAAAGAACATAATCGCATTATCATTGATAGCGGCAGCACTACAGGGGCTTTAGTCAAAGCGTTAGATCAAACTAGCTTGATTATTATGACGAATTCCCTCGCACTTGCGACGGAGTTAACCCATTTAGAGTGTGAACCGACGGTGCTAATGACTGGCGGAACTTGGGATGCTCGTTCAGAGTCGTTTCAAGGCAAAGTCGCTGAACAAGTTTTACGCTCTTACGATTTCGACCAGCTATTTATCGGTGCCGACGGCATTGATTTGGAGAAAGGAACAACAACTTTTAATGAGTTAGTTGGACTAAGCCAAGTGATGGCGGAAGTCGCAAGAGAAGTGATTGTATTAATCGAATCACAAAAAATCGGTCGCAAAATGCCAAATGTTGAATTGCAGTGGCAGCAGATTGATAAATTAATTACGGATAATCAGTTAACACCTGAAATTAAAGCGAAGATTGAAGCGAAAGGTGTTGAAGTGATTATAGCTTTATAGAACCCTCGCCCGCTTGCGGGCGAGAGGAAAAGGAAGAAATTTTAAATTTAAACAAACTTAAACATAGGAAAACAAATTTATGTGTGGAATTGTAGGTGCAGTAGCACAACGTGATATCGCAGAAATCTTAGTCGATGGTTTACACCGTTTAGAGTATCGTGGTTACGACTCAGCAGGTGTGGCTGTATTAAGCCCAGAGCATGAAATGCAAATCGTGCGTCGTGTAGGTAAAGTAAAAGCATTAGATGATGCATTAGAAGCTAACCCACTTTTAGGTGGTACTGGTATTGCTCACACACGTTGGGCAACACACGGCGAGCCATCAGAAGCGAATGCTCACCCACACCGTTCAGGTAAAATTGCAGTTGTTCACAACGGTATCATCGAAAACTACGAAGAGTTACGTGAAGAACTTCAAAAACGTGGCTACGTGTTCCAATCACAAACGGATACAGAAGTTATTGCTCACTTAGTTGAGTGGGAACTTCGTTCTGCAAAAGATTTATTAGACGCAGTACAAAAAACTGTTGTTCAATTACGTGGTGCATACGGCACAGTAGTAATGAACCAAGACCAACCTGAGCACTTAATCGTTGCTCGTTCTGGTAGCCCATTAGTGATCGGTTTAGGTGTTGGCGAAAACTTCTTGGCATCAGACCCATTAGCACTATTAAGCGTAACCCGTCGTTTCATCTACCTTGAAGAAGGTGATGTAGCGGAAATTACTCGTCGTAGCGTAGATATCTTCGACCGTGATGGTGTTAAAGTTGAACGTGAAATTCACGAAGGTAACTTCGAAGCAGACGCGGCAGACAAAGGTCCATACCGTCACTATATGCAGAAAGAAATTTTCGAGCAACCAGTGGCAATTATGAACACATTAGATGGTCGTATCGTAAATGGTAAAGTGAACATCGATGCAATCGGTCCAAACGCAGCAGAAATCTTGAAGAAAGTTGAACACGTTCAAATTATTGCGTGTGGTACTTCTTACAACGCAGGTATGGTTGCTCGTTACTGGTTCGAATCAATCGCTGGCGTGAGCTGTGACGTAGAAATCGCATCAGAATTCCGTTACCGTAAATTTGTAACACGTCCGAATAGCTTATTAATCACCTTATCTCAATCAGGTGAAACAGCGGATACTTTAGCAGCATTACGTTTAGCGAAAGAATCTGGTTATATGTCTGCAATGACGGTATGTAACGTAGCAAGTTCTTCACTTGTACGTGAATCTGATTTTGCATTTATGACCAAAGCAGGCGTGGAAATTGGTGTTGCTTCAACCAAAGCATTCACGACTCAATTAACGTGTTTATTATTATTAAACACTGCGATTGGCCGCTTAAAAGGCACTGTAAGCGAAGAGCAAGAACACCACATTGTTCAAGCATTACAACGCTTACCAGCACAAATTGAAAGTGCATTAGTATTCGATAAACAGATCGAAAAATTATCAGTAGATTTCGCTGAAAAACACCACACTCTATTCTTAGGTCGTGGCGAATACTACCCAATCGCGATGGAGTCTGCATTAAAACTGAAAGAAATTTCATACATTCACGCTGAAGCTTATGCAGCAGGCGAATTAAAACACGGTCCATTAGCATTAATCGATAGCGATATGCCAGTGGTTGTAGTTGCACCAGAGAATGATTTACTTGAAAAAGTGAAATCAAACATCGAAGAAGTACGTGCACGTGGCGGTCAATTATATGTATTCGCAGACCACGAAGCTGGTTTTAGCGATGCTGAAGGCTTCAAAACTATCGTGTTACCAAAAGTAGATGAAGTAACAGCGCCAATTTTCTACACAGTGCCATTACAATTACTTTCATACCACATCGCATTAATCAAAGGTACCGACGTTGACCAACCTCGTAACCTTGCGAAAGCGGTAACTGTAGAGTAATCGTTTTACACTTTATGAACGCTCGACATATGTCGGGCGTTTTTGTTTATAGAGGCAATTGACATTGGAACATAATTACACAGATGTTTTGAGTATGTTTAACTGGTAAAAATGTGATATAGATCACATTTTTACGCTGTTCAAATAATTTTTTGTGATGTAGATCACATTTATAAAAATTGATTATATTTGATAGTGTGATCTACTTCACATTTTTAGATAAAATCAGTTGGTGACTTTTTAAAGTGATGCTATTTTGCTCGGCAAATAGAGTTGTAGTTTTTCAATTCTAAAGTTCTCTTATTTTGCTCGAGGTCTATATGTCTTCTAATTTAAAAGTGAAAGTTCAAGGTTTTGGACGTTTCTTATCTAACATGGTGATGCCGAATATCGGTGCATTTATCGCATGGGGTTTCATCACTGCATTGTTCATTCCAACAGGTTGGTTACCAAATGAGAGTTTGGCTAAACTTGTTGCGCCAATGATTACTTATCTTCTACCATTATTAATCGGTTACACCGGTGGTCGTTTAGCTGGTGGTGAGCGCGGTGCGGTTGTAGGTGCAATCACTACAATGGGTATCATCGTGGGTTCTGAAATTCCAATGTTCTTAGGTGCAATGATTGTGGGTCCTTTAGGTGGCTGGGCGATCAAAACTTTCGACAAAGCGATTGAGGGCAAAGTGAAAAGTGGTTTTGAGATGTTAGTTAATAACTTCTCAGCAGGTATCATTGGCATGTTACTTGCGTTACTTTCATTTGCAGTAATCGGCGGTGTTGTTACTCAATTATCTGAATTATTGGCGGCAGGTGTAAATGCATTAGTTGCAGCGAACTTATTGCCATTAACCTCAATCATCGTTGAACCAGCTAAGATCTTATTCTTAAATAATGCGATTAACCATGGTATCTTCTCACCTCTTGGTATTCAACAATCTGCGGAGTTAGGTCAATCAATTTTCTTCTTAATTGAAGCAAACCCAGGTCCAGGTTTAGGTATCTTATTGGCGTATATGTTCTTCGGTAAAGGTTCTGCGAAGCAAAGCGCAGGTAGTGCGTCTATCATTCACTTTTTCGGTGGTATCCACGAAATTTACTTCCCATATGTGTTAATGAACCCACGTTTAATTCTTGCAGTAATTGCAGGTGGTGCAACAGGTGTATTCACTAACTCATTATTAGGTGGTGGTTTAGTTTCTCCAGCTTCACCAGGTTCAATCATCGCTGTATTAGCAATGACACCGGGTGGTGCACATATCGCAGTAATTCTATCAGTTGTATTATCTTGTGTTGTGTCATTCTTAATAGCAAGTGTATTATTAAAAGCGCAAAAAACAGAAGCATCATTAGAAGATGCACAAGCTCAAGTTAGCTCAATGAAAGCGGCAAGCAAAGCAACTGTAACTGCAGATAGCAAAGTAACAAAAATCTACGTATCTTGTGATGCAGGTATGGGTTCAAGTGCGATGGGCGCAAGCTTATTACGCAAGAAAGTACAGGCTGCAGGTTTAAACATTGAAGTGCAAAACTTAGCGATCAACGACTTACCAAGTGATTCGCAATTAGTTATCACACACAAAGATTTAACTGCACGTGCTCAAAAACAAGTACCACATGCACAGCACTTATCGTTAAATAACTTCTTAGATGGTGCATTCTATGATGAGTTAGTCGCAAACTTAGCAAAACAAGGTTCGCAATCAGCTCCAGTAGCAGCGGCACCCATTCAAGCTGGAGAAAACACAGGTTTAAAACTTGAAGCAAACCAAATTTTCTTAAACTTAACCGCGAACTCAAAAGAAGAAGCGATTCAATTTGCAGGCGAGCAGTTAGTGAAATTAGGTTTTGCAAGTGAAGACTATATTCCTGCAATGTTTGAGCGTGAAAAACAAGTTTCTACCTATTTAGGTGAAGGTATCGCGGTTCCACACGGTACTATTGATGCAAAAGATAACGTATTAAAGACAGGTATCGTATTCTGCCAATATCGTGATGGCGTACGCTTCAACGATGAAGAAGACGATGGTGTAGCGAAATTAGTTATCGGTATTGCAGCACGCAATAACGAGCATCTTCAAGTGGTAAGTGCAATTACAAATGCCCTTGATGATGAGCAAACAATGGCAACATTAATTCAAACAAATGATCCACAACAAGTATTATCGCTGTTAACTAAGGCATAATATATTAATCGGCACGGAATATTCCGTGCCGAGTTGTTTACAAGGGGTCAGTTTTTTAACATTTTTAACAAATTAGGAATAGCAAATGAACGCATTACATTTCGGAGCAGGCAATATCGGACGTGGTTTTATCGGTAAATTATTAGTGGATTCAAATGTTCACGTTACTTTCGCCGACATCAACCAAACTCAAATCGATCAAATCAACCAAAACAAACAATATGGCGTAAAAATCGTTGGCGATGCAAGCCGTGTTGAAGTGGTTTCAAATATTGATGCGATTAACTCAAAAGATGAACAAGCAGTTATCGAAAAAGTGAAAACGGTTGATTTAATCACGACAGCGGTTGGTCCAAACGTTTTAGGCTTTATCGCACCACTTTTCGCCAAAGCATTAGTTGCTCGTGTTGAATCAGGTAACGATAAACCATTAAACATTATCGCTTGTGAAAATATGGTTCGTGGCACTTCATTCTTCAAAGGTAAAATTTTTGAAAACTTAACCGCAGAGCAGCAAGCGGCAGTGGAAAAAACAGTTGGTTTTGTTGATTCAGCAGTTGATAGAATCGTGCCACCTGCAGAAGCAAATCCAAATGATCCATTAGAAGTCACCGTTGAAGAATTTAGCGAATGGATTGTGGATCAAACTCAATTTAATGGTGAAATTCCGAAAATTGCAGGTATGGAATTAACCGACAATTTAATGGCATTTGTTGAACGTAAATTATTCACCTTAAACACAGGGCACTTAATTTCTGCTTACCTTGGTAAACAAGCTGGCGTGCAATGGATTAAAGAAGCTGTTGCTATCGACAGCATCAAACAAGCAGTTAAAGCAACCATGGAAGAGAGTGGTGCGGTATTAATTAAGCGTTATGCTTTTGACCCAGAAGCTCATGCAGCTTATATCGAGAAAATTTTAAAACGTTTTGCGAATCCATACTTAAACGACGATGTAAACCGTGTAGGTAGAGAACCGATTCGTAAACTTAGCCCGAATGACCGTTTAATCAAACCATTATCAGGAACATTAGAATACAATGTGCCGAACAAGCATTTAATTGATGGCGTGGTAATGGCGTTACAATATCGTAATGAGGAAGATCCACAAGCGGTCGAATTAGCTCAATATCTTGCAGACAATGGCGTTGCGGCAGCCGTTAAACATTACACAGGTTTAACAGACGAAAACGTAATTGCACAAGTGGTTGCACTTTACACTTCAGGCAAATAATAGAAAAAATGTCATACCACGACGACTTTATCGAACAGCTTAGCCAAGTTCCCTCTGTACGAGGGTTCTTAGCTCTCTCTGCTCAACAGTTTGCCCAACAGGTTGAACTGCTAATTCAGAGAGTGTTTCGTAAAGATGATTTTGCCTTGAAATCGGTGGTGGATTCCTTGTTTGAGCATCAGGGTCCACTTGCTGAAATGCCCGTGCGTTTGAAATTGTTACTTGGCTTAGGTGTGGTATCGCCAGAATTGTATGAAGATATTAATACGTTGCTTGAGATGAAAATCAAAATGAGCGATGAGATTGAAGAGCATACTTTTTCTAGCCCTTTCGTGATGGCGTTTGCTAAACGCTTACACCATATTGACCTGTTTCAGATAACGGAATTGATGAAACATCAATTGCTCATTGAAAATAAAGACTCAATGCAGCTACAGATGCAACAGCTTAGAATGGAACGTGTGATGCGTTCAAGTTTAATCTTGGCAATCACTAAGATGTTGGATCTCCTTGATGTTGAAAGTCCTCTTTAGAATTTCACATCAATATGAATATGCAAAAAATAACACCCAAGTGACCGCTTGGGCGTTTTCTAATTTACCCTAGCTTTTACCCCAAAATGATTAGCAACAGTTCTTTCACTCATCTGCATAAATGGCAATTTTGATAAGCGTTTATTGCCAACTACTAGTGTCGAACTGCCACCACCATCTAAATTAAGAGCTTGATCAATCCCTAATTTTTGGGCTAATTGAGCGAGTTCCGTTAAGTTATAGCCTGAAAATCCAAGCTGCCGCCCTTCAACAACCACTAAATAGAGCCAGCTTTTGCTTGAATCTAAACCAATCATTGAACGTGGATGTTGCGCTTCCCCCATTGCGACACAGCCTGTTCGCTCTTTTGGCGGACACTCAAATTTTCCTAATTTTGCGTTATAAACTTGCCAACCAGAGATCGCGACTTGCCATTTAGGGTTTGTTTGAGTGATCTTATTATTGTCTTCAATCATACAGCGATTATTTTTATCACAGGCAAAGATCGCTTTAAAGCGTGTATCTTTAGTCCCTCTCCAAACTTTTCCATTGCTAATCACTAACCCAATCGGTTGATGATTTTTCATATAGAAATTCGCATTGATTGCGACATTGGTCTGGTATTTTTTAGCGAAATTGGATACTGTGGTCTGATTATCGGCTGCATCAGATGCAATAAGCTCTAAATTTTTACAATTAAGATTAATTTTGGCGATATGGATATAGTTACCTTCAGAGTAGGTTTGGATGCAATCTGAAGGTTCATTTGCATAGCTATTTGCTGTAAAAGAGAGTAAGCCGAGTAGAAGTTTAATAATTTTATACATATTCGATAGTGTAAAAAGCGATTATATTTTGCAGATTTTTGCAAAAAACGATTATTCTTGCAATAAACCAATTATTTTTTGCCATTTTTTGAAAAAATCGATTATCTCCTTTTCTTTTTACCACCATCACAAATATGTTTAGCTAAATTATTCATATTTGCACTATTTTTCTTGATTTATAGTTAATAATCATTATAATCTTCCGCCAATCGTGGCGTAGCCTCTGTCCTCAAGGGTTATTTTTGATCTACTTGATGTGTCAAGTTACGCCCTTGCCTTTCTTTATTACCTATTCCATCAATATTAATGACTACCAAACCTCATAAAGAGTATCCAGAACTTGTTGCCCAACTTATAGATAGAGGAATGTCGATTCACGATAAGGCATATGCGGAAAAGAAGCTTTCTCAAGTAGGTTACTATCGTTTATCTGGATTTGAAATTAATCTAGTAAGGAACTTATCTGCTCACCATTCTAGAGTTTGGAATAGAGCTTTTACAGATATTGCAATTCCTGATTTTACTAAACCTCACTTAGCTAAATTCAAAAAGGCATCAGCTTATTTCTCAGGGATTAATTTAGACCAGAAAGCAAAATCTAGATTGTTTAGTAGAATTGTTGTTTTATGGTATTTAGTTAGCCAAACTAGCACAAATTATCAATGGATTGAAAAAGTCGAAACACTATTTAAAGAATTTCCAACAGTCCCCAATGCTAAACTTGACTCTCTCGGTATTATGGATGGCGATTTAAGTATTTTTAATAATTTTAAAGGTTCTAAATAATTTATTCTAAATGTCCAAATATTATTTGGGCATTTACGATTATCTCCTTCTCTTTTTCCCACCACCACAAATGCTTTCGCAAGGTACACCATCACTATCCCCATCTAGACGACGTAATCCACACTGTTTTAAATGAAACATGGCCTCCGCACAGCTATTCATTTCTTTGCAGTAATACTTAGTACCACATTGAAAAGGCGAGGATGTATTAGCGACTTGTTTTTCTGCTTACTATTAACAGTATTTGACTGAACTGATTTGATAGATGTAATTGAGAGATCTTAACAGCAAAAAAGGCGATGCAACGCAACATACATTTATGAATTTATCCATTTTTGGATAGTTTTTATTTGTGTTGGAGTTCTGGTAAAGTTAAAAGTTTTTCTTTCATTGTTGAACTTAACACCTAAGATCACTACAAGCTTATTAGTTTCATCAATCTCATACAGGAGAAAGATGCCATTCAAGAAAATATACTTAAATCTAGTAACGCCCCAAAATGGTCTAGTATTTGGCATAAATTCAAGTACATCCATCAATCTTTGATAGTCAGAGTCTGAAACTTTTTTATCAATAAATTCTTGAATGTACTTGTTAGCAGAATAAACTTGATACATTTGCACTAAACTCTTCTTTTCATTGGTTGAATAGTGCCATTTTCTAGACTTTCATAAAAATCAGCCATTGCTTGATTAGCTTGCTTTTGTTCTTCAATAGAAAAAGAAAATTGATCTTCTTCTTCAAAGTGAAAGCTTTTGTTTAATTCAATTACATTTTCCATTGTTACCCCCTGGTTTCCTCTGGCTCTGTGTAAATATGAATATTTGTTTATTAGTTGTTCAAGTGTGTTGTCAGTATAACAGATTTTTAAGATTAAATAATAGCTTTATTGATAGTTCTATCTGAGTAATCAGCGAGATTATGTAGCTTTGCACAAAGCTTATTATTTCAACGAGATAGGAATGCCGTAGGGGCAAATTGTAAGTTAGATTCACTTGACATAATGAATGGTGATTTAACTATTTTTGCTAATCTTAAATAGCTCAGGTAAATACTCAAATAGTTGGGCATTTATGATTATCTCCTTCTCTTTTTCCCTCCACCACAAATGCTTTCGCAAGGTACACCATCACTATCCCCATCTAGATGACGTAATCCACACTGTTTTAAATGAAACATGGCCTCCGCACAGCTAATTCACCTTGTTCTTGTAGTAAGCCAATTAAATCTAGTCCATCATCCCCTTCTAACTTTTTATAAAGCTGATAAATCTCCCCTGCATATACTATTCGCCTATTAGGTTTGGGAAATAGCCGTGCATTTTTCAGAGAGTTAATAATATCTTCTTCTCGTTTTTCCCCTTCAACAAGGATAAGAATTGTTTGGCTCATGGTTAATCCCCCATAAATGCAGATGCTCTATAGAGTTTTTCTAGATTATGGGCTTGTCTAAGTTCTTTATCCGTTAAGTATGGTAAAGATAGCAATTTTTGTTGATGGAGAACAAAATAGCAATCAGGCCTGAGCAAATCATTTGTCATAATTGAAGTGCTATGCGTTGTTAAAATTAGTTGTAATTGGTAGGGCTTTAATAACTCAACAACTTTTTTTGATAACTCATGGTGATAGAACGCATCAAATTCATCAATAAATAAAAAAGAAACATTATTATCTTCTAAGCAAATATACCAATAATAAAAGCAAGCCAAAGCCTCTGTTCCACTAGAACAAATGTCAAAGAAAGGAATCCATGTTTCATTGATAATCCAATATAGATCATTATCTTTAGTACCTAATTGACATTCAATACCAACAGAGTTAAGAAATTCTTCAAATGCAGAAACTTTATCTTTACGAACAATCCCCACGCTAATAAGCTCTGGTTTACTATTGCTATAACCTACAAAATCGTTGGATTGTAGATTTCTAAAATAGAGCATCCCATCTAAAAAATTAAGAAAAGCATAAAATATTTTATTTACTTTATTTCTTTTATCTAAATTAGCATTTGATCTTAAATAAGAAATAATAGATAGCTTATCATTATCGATTCGTTTATTTAATGAATCGGTTCCACTAAATTCAATTTTAGCAATATTATTTTTCGAACGATCTATTGATAAATATACTTTATTATCAATAGATAATTCTTCAGAGATTAAATAGTCATAGTCTAATTTTGTATAGCTATATTCTAATTTTACATTCTCAAAAATAAACTCGTACTTAAATTTGACTAGGGTATCTTTTGAAGATCCAGCATATGCATAATTGGGTTTATATAAATGTACACCACTATGTTTATTTGTAGTATGTCCAATCAAATCAAAAATGGTTAAGCCTAAATTAGATTTACCAGAACCATTCATGCCATACACGATTGCTTTTTGTATAACACCATTTTTAACACATTCAGCATTAAACTCATAACTCTTAGATTTAGTTAAATCAAAGACTAATGTATCTTTGAATGATTTAAAATTCGTTACTTCAACATGTGTTAGCATAATTCATCTCCAATCACGTAATGTGTGAGACTTTAGCACAAAATAACACAGCCGTAAAATTCTTACGGCTGAAAGTTACTGCTATTTACAACATCTTAACCATATACGCCTGATTTCTATGTGTAGGTTGATCAGGATAGGCAAGTATAAGAGATCCATTTTCAACGTAGATTTTTAGATAGCGTCCTAAGCTAGAAATAGACATACCTAAGAGCTGAGCTAAAACTTGCTTTGTCATAAATTGTTCGATACATAACGAATGCACAAGCCGTTCCACCGATTTCGCCTGTTTTTTCTTAGCATTAAAGAAATCTGATGGAACTTGTTGCAAGAGTAAATTTAGCTCCTCATTAGTTAAGTCACTAAATTCATTGATAAATCTATATTCTTTACTATCCAAATTAATCGTAGCTGATAAAGAAGCTTGTGCATTAGCTTGTGCATTAGCTTGTGCATTAGCTTGTAGAGTAAAAATAAGCTCTGTTTTTTCGTAATCAGTGGCTAAGTTAGGTTCAATTAGTAACTTTTCTTTCCAATTATTGAAAATAGCTTCAATGCCTTTACCTTCTCGCTCACATAGCCCAATTCGTCTAAACATATTGTGCAAAATAGCATTTCGGCAATTCGAGCGTTTTCCATTTTGAGCATCTTGAATACTAACAAGCATAATACCAGGATTTTGGAACTTTAATTCTTTATTATTCTTCTCAATAAGTAATGAAACACTATTATTAAAATAGTCAGAATGAGTAAGCATATTAATAAATGCTTCTCTTAAAGATTCCGTAATTTGATTTTCTTCTGTTCTCTTTGAATTATGTAACGCCTGTATCTTATAT